>JAACDB010000015.1 GCA_009937095.1 Verrucomicrobiota bacterium | reverse complement strand
AGGCTCTGCCAGCCGCCGGTGGCGGAGCGGAGGCCATTGACGTAGCCCATGACGATGGGCCGGTCCTCGGGAAAAGAGGAGAGCCCGTAGCCGGGGGCGCCTTGTAAGAGGGATGAAAGAAGGCTTAATACGAGCAGGAATAAGGCGAGTAGGGTCTTCATTGTTGGCATATAAATTTATAAAATAAGTTAAAGATTAAATAAAATGAAGTTAAAAATACAAATATAAAATAAAACCCCCCGATTTTTTCAGTTGCCTGCTGTTTTCTGGAATGAAACCGCGGGCGCGCCTAAAGGGAGAGCGACTGACTGACCTGAAAGACGCTGGTGACGATGCCGATGGCGATGAGCGCGACGAGGAGGAAGGCTGCCACGAGGGCTCCGGTGGAAACAAGGGTGGTGAGGCGTTCGAGGCGTTTTGTCAGTTCTTGTCGAAAGCCTTTGGTGACTTCGGTCATACTCTGGGCGAGGTTGCCGGTGTTTTCGCCGACTGCAAGGACGTCGAGTGCGAGGTCGGGCATGAGTTCATTGCGTCGAAAAGCCTGAGCGATGGAGAGGCCCTCGTTGACTTGTTGGCGGGCGGTGTGGAAGCGTTCGCGGAGGGCGCGGTTGTTGACGGTACGTTCGGTAAGGCGAAGGGTTTCAGTGGTATTGATGCCGCTCTGGAGGAGGGTGCTGACGAGGTTACCGAGTTGGAAGAGGTCGCCGTGGAGGGCGATTTTTCCCAGGAGAGGAAGGCGTAGAAGCCAGGCGTCGGTACGGGCGCGGCCGCTTTGGGTTTGTCGCCACTGACGTAGGGCGAGGGCGAGGACGGCAAGGATCGCGAGGACAACGGGTCCGAAATGTACGAGGAAGTCGGCGCCGCCAATAAGGAGGCGGGCGCTCCAGGTCATTTCTGAACCGAGTCGTTCGAGCATGCCCTGAATCTGGGGCAGCAGTACGGTGAGAAAGAGGATGACGACCCCGACCGCGACGGTGCAGATGAATGCGGGGTAGAGCATACTGGCGAGCATCTTTTGGCGGATCGCTTGTTTCTCTTCGAGGTAGTCGATGACTTTAGTGAGGATGGGTACGAGGTTACCCGTGGCCTCACCCGCTTCGATGACATAGGTGCTGGAGCTGTTAAAGTAATTGGGTTGGCGGGCGAGGGCACTGGCGAGGGTGCTGCCTTCGCTGAGGTCACGCCAAAGGGTTTGGGCGAGGGTTTTGAGTTCGGGCTGGCTCAGTCGTTGGCTGAGGATTTTTACCGAGTCTCCGGCAGGGAGTCCCGAACTGTGAAGCTCAAGTAATCGCTGCAGGAAAGTCAGTCCGGTCTTTTCCTTTTTAGGGTTCCCGCTTTTGCGTGGATTTTCGCCGCCGTGGGATTCATTTTTTTTGGGACTGAGGAGGGCAAGTTGTGCTAAGAATCGCTCGCGGAGGCTTCGTGTTGCGGTGCCAGATTTACGGACTTCCTGAAGGCTCAGAGGATGGAGACCCTTGGCGGTGAGGCGTTGGGTCGCCTGCCTACGGTCGGGGGCCTCGAGGCTCCCGGTTTCTGATAGGCCTGATTGAGTACGTGCTTTATATTGAAACTCGGGCATAAGACCAAATTGAATGGAGGAGCATTGCCGCTTAAATATCAGTTAGTCGATGCAAATAATAAAAATTTATAATTGAAGAATAAACACGCATACTTTAAAAAAACAGAAATGAAAGTTTTGAAATATCTTTTCCACAAGCAGTGTTGCTTAAATTTTGGTATGAGCCTGATGGCTTTTGTAATACTCAAGGCAGAAACGGAGCGCCTTCAAATACCGGAGAATATCCGTCCCTCTATGCGTGAAGTTGCGATACCGGAGATGGGAAATTCCAAACTGGATCGATTATTGAGTCGATACTATGTGATGGGATTGGGCGGAGCTGAAGTCTGGAAAAACATTTCGAGCATGCGAATGAAAGGGAACTTTTCGGTGGCCGATCAAACTTTCAATTTGCTTTGCTATCAGCGAAAGCCGAACCGCCTTAAAATGATTTTAAGTAATTCGGGCACAAAAGTCGTACTTGGCTATGATGGAAAAAAGGCGTGGCAGCATGTGCCGAATTCCGATGCTCCTGCTATCGAGATGGCGTCTAATGAGGCGCGACAATTTATTCATTCTTCCGTTTTTGGTAATTATCTCCTTTACCCTTATCGCAGTGGAAAAACCATTGATTATCTTGGAACGGTTCGCGAACGGGGAACTGTCTGCCATCATTTGCGGGTTACTTTAAAAAGTGGTTACCGGGTGGATTACTATATTGATATCCGCAATTATTTGGACACGAAGATCGTGAATTTTGACGATAAGAGTGGCCATTCATCTACTTTGATTTGTGAGGACTTCAAGGCAGTGTTGGGATTTCCCGTAGCTCACAAGGTTACCAGTATTGAATCAAGCGGGAGCAAATCGATTCTTTTGCTTAAGCAGGTCGATTTTAATGTCGGTTTGACCGACTGGATTTTTGAACAGCCTAAATAAACGCATTCAGCTGCTATAATAACGGCTTCTTTTACGAATATTAAGAGGTATAAACTCTCGCATTTAGCTCTGAGTGGGCAAATAAGTTTCATCATTTTGTATTTTTATTTCATTTAGGCGTTATAAAGTAATAAAACCAAAAAAATACTTGCTCGGGAAAGGTTTTTTGGAGCATGATGTATTTATGTCTTCTTATCCCTACTTGAAGCGTATCATTTCCCTTCTACTTCTTGCCGCAACTACGGGCGTGCATGCACAAAACGTTTCAACGGCTCCGGTAGGATATCAAAGTCTCACAATCAACGGTTCACCCGACGGAAGCACTGCCAGCTATACGGCCTTAAGTGTAGGCTTCCAGAATGCCAGTGAGTACAGTGGCTCTGTTACCACGACGCCCAATTCTGCAGTACTAACGGATTCCAGCGCCAGTCTGGTCGCCAGCGCATACAGTGGGCAAGATGCTACTGGCATCAGTGCTTATTACCTTGAGATAACCAGCGGCACCAGCGCCGGACTCATTCTCGATATCGTAGCGAACACTTCCAATACGATCACAACAGGTAGCGATTTAACAGGTCTTGTTACCTCCGGTGATACCTTTGCGATTAAAGCACACACCACGCTCGCAGGCATTTTTGGTACATCCAATGCTACGGGACTCCAAAGCGGCGGTAGCGCTTCCAGCTCGGATTTGGTTTACATCATGTCAACGGATGGAAACGGCACCTATTCAACTTACTACTACCAAACAGACACCTTCAATATTCTAGGCGGCACTGGTTGGCGCTCTTTCAGTGATAGCAATACTGACATGTCCAACGTGGCGATCGCTCCGGACGATGGAATTATCGTAAAACGCACCGCAACGGGTGACTTGACACTTGTTGTTTCCGGCAACGTGAAAGAGGTCACGCATAAGCGCGATTTGCCCGCAGGTTTCTCATTGGTTGCTTATCCTTTCCCGGTTGATGTAACGCTCGCAGATTCCAACATTTATACTGGCAGTAATGGTTATGTTTCCGCCGGTAGCGGATCTTCATCCGACTTGGTCTATATCCTTTCCAGCGACGGTTCATTTGCGACTTACTACCGTCAAACCGATACTTTTAATATTTTAGGAGGCGATGGCTGGCGCTCGTTTGATGACAGCAGTACCTCGCGTGACAGTCAGGTTATCCCTGCCGGAAGCTCCATTATCATTTTACATCGTGGCAGCGGCCTTTCATGGTCTGACGCCTTACCCTACACCCTCTAACGACTGCGGGTCACCTATCCCGCAACGATCTTTCCCTACCCAATTACTATTTACCTATGAAAATCAAAAACCTACTCCTTGTTGCAAGCATAGCTGCATTGCTACCCCTTTCGGCAGTTGCGCAATCTAAAGCAAACATTTCATGGGGCTCTGACTTGTCCGGAGGCGGTCCTGGAGGCGGTCAGTTTCAGGGCACCGATGGAAATGCTGCCGATAGCATCACCTTGGGCTATTTTAGCGGATCTGCCAATATTGCTTTAACCGGCTGGACCGCCCTCGGTGCACCAGATACAACTTTCAACGTTTCATCTGGTTTAAATGGAGCTGCTTTTTCAGATCTCGATGTCACCAGTGCCGTGAACAAGGAAGCTTGGATTCTTATAACCGATGCTGCCCTCACCGGTCTCATTCGTGCCAACGATTGGTCGAATATCAGCGGAACTACCTCGCCATCCCCACCCGCAACGTTGGTTTACACCTTTGACAGCACCGACTCTACCGCGACCGTAACCACCCTGGGCAATGTGACCATAACCGATAATGGTGGATTCAATGGTACCGGTATAGCCATCGCGCTCGCCGTACCCGAGCCTGGCACCTACGCTTTGATATTCGGACTATTCGCGCTCAGTTGGGTTGCGATTCGCCGTCGTCGCGCCTAGCACTCCAGCGAGATAATCTTTCAAAAAGCCCCGCAACTGCGGGGCTTTTTTTGTGTCATTGCTACGGAAGCAACACCGATCTAGAAATTAACAAATGACCTATATAACTATTTTATATAAAAAAAGTACCTAAATAATAAATTTCATCTTGATATGATCGAGTAATGAAGGCTAGGATAATCCTCATGAAACACCTTCTTTATACGCCATTTATTCTATTGAGTCTTGCCACCAGCCTTCTCGCGCAATCGGTTTCCACGGTGCCGGTCGGTTATGTCACCCTCAATATCAAGGGTACCGGCGGGCAGGGCACCGAGTCCTTCTCCTACCTCGGCGTTCCCATGCACCAAGCGGCGAGCTTCCGCAGCGCCATAACCGCCAAGGCCGATAATTCCATTACTTGCACCAGCGCCTCATGGACGGCCAACGCCTACGCCAATACTCACTACATCATGATTATGTCGGGGGACAACACCGGCATGAGCGCCACTATCACCGCCAATACCTCCAATACCCTCACCACTGCCGAGAACCTCAGTTCCATCCTTACCGGCACTGAAAACTTCGCCATTCATAAATACACCACCATAGCCGATGTCTTCGGTGCTGCCAATAGCGCGGGACTGAAAGCCAGTTATAGTAGTGGAACAGCCGACAACATTCTCATTCAAACGGGCTCCAATAGTTTCAGTAGCTATTATTATAAGGACTCTGGACTGGGTGGCACGGGCTGGCGGAGTGCTGCCAGTTCCAGCGTGGATGCCTCGGGCACGGTCATTCCCTACGGTAGGGGTATCATCATGGTGCGGCGCGAGAGCGCCGATCTCAAGATCGCCGTTATGGGTTCGGTTTTTCCGGATGATGCCGTCACTCCGATGGAGGTAGGCTTTAACTGGAAGACCGCTTCCATTCCAGTGGACATCACCCTCGCAGGGCTTTTCGGTGCCAATAACGACGCGGGGCTGGATGCTGGTTACAGTTCTGGTAACGCCGATAATATTCTCGTTTTTGATGCCAGCGGGAACAGCACCACCTATTACTACAAGGATTCCGGTCTTGGCGGAACGGGTTGGCGGAGTGCCGCGAGTTCCAGCACGGATGAAGCCAACACCGTGATCGCGAAACCCGGTGAAATGTTCTTCATCAACCGCTCGGGTGGCGCGGCCTTCAACCTCACTGAAAACAGCCCGCTTTAAGTAAGGAAGCGCAGGGCAGGAATTTAAGACTTTCTCTATCTCATTGTATGAAAAGTAATCACTTCAAACTTATCAGTTTGCTCGCCCTCGCGGGCCTTACAGGCGCACAGGCCGGACAGTTTACCTATTCATCCGCTGCTGCCAATAATCTGGTGGGCTTTAATGGTCAGGCGCTGGTCGCTACCGATCAGGTGGAAATCGGCACTTATGTGAACGGTACCTTCACCTCGATTCATAGTGGTAATAGCAATGCCAATGAGACTTACGGCCCCGGCTTCTTTTCCCATGCAGATGTCGCTAAGCAGGACACCAGTGCTATTGCGGAGCAACAGTTGGCGATTCGTTGGAACCATGCCGCCTCGAGTACTTGGGCTATTCTCTATTTGGATATCACGACCGTTGGTTTGGATACTGCCATCAAGGATCAGTGGACGGTGAAGAGTGGCGACGGGGGTGGAGTGGACGGTAATACTAATGATGTAAGTGTTTCTGATCTAACGGATGGACCGCCGGATTTCAGCACCCTCCGCACGGGTGCGACATTGGTGAACGCTCGCTTTTTCGGAACTAACTCGGAGGGCTTTACCTCGTTCGAAATCATTCCCGAGCCATCGACCTATGCCGCGCTGGTGGGTCTCTCAGCATTGGTCGGCACGGTCCTGTATCGACGGCGCTAATTTTTATATCTATTTTACCATTGACCCCGCTACGGTTTTCCCGGGCGGGGTCTTTAATAATACTCTCCGAGCCTCAGGTCTTGACCTGTTCCTCAATTCTGAAAGCGTTAACCCTTTCATCCTTAATCCAATCCTCAATGATTCATAAAAGCATTTCCCTCGCGGCTGTCGTAGCCCTCCTCACCGGAGTCAGTTCCGTCAACGCGCAAACTGAAGTCGCCACCGCGCCGGTCGCCGTAGCGCCCACTCAAGCCGAGATGGTTGAAGCCTTCGGATATTTCAGCGCCTTTCAACTCGGCATCAAACAACTCGGCTTTGAAGCCAGTGACTCGGAAGCCATTCTCAAAGGTTTCAGTAAAGCCCTCGGGGCCGACGAACCGAGCGCTGAAATGCTTGCCGTAGTGCAAAGCCCCACCTTCCAGGCATTCATTCAGGCCCGCATGGCTACTGCGCAAGCCGCCGCCGAAGCGGACGCTGCTTCTGCCGCAGGCGACAACATCGCCGCCGGTAAAGCCTATCTCGATGGCCTCAAGAGCGACGACGCCGTGGAATCCACGGACTCCGGTCTGCACTTCAAAATCCTCGAAGCCGGAGCCGACGACAATCCCGATATGGAAGACACCGTCCTCGTGCATTACCGTGGCACCCGTATCGACGGCACTGAATTTGACAGCTCCTATGCCCGCGGCGAGCCCGCTGCTTTTCCGCTCAACGGCGTAGTTCCCGGTTTCGGTGAAGGCCTCACCAAGATTGGCACTGGCGGCAAGATCATCCTCTACATTCCCAGCGACCTTGGTTACGGCAACAATCCCCGCCCCGGCGGCGCCATTCAACCCGGCGACACCCTCGTCTTCGAGTGTGAGTTGATCGAAATCAACCCCGAGAGTTAAGCAAGTTCCACAACTTTCAAAAGCCCGCGCAGACACGCGGGCTTTTTTATGCCTGAACACCAAGCCCTGAGCCGGGCGTGAAAGCCGGGAACCACTGCTATACGCTAAGGAACACGAATGAATCGGCAGCGGGTAAGCGCCATCCCAGAGAACAGGATTTATGATTGCGGGAGCAGTTTATGTACTGGGGCCGCAAGCGGGGTCTCCGCCGAGGGGGACAGGGTCAGCGCTGCGGGGGTCAAGGCTGTCAGCGGCGTAATACTTGTGCCATTGTCCACCCGCGCGGAAGGGTGCGCCCTTGGTTTTAACCCATTCCGTGATGGCAGTGAGGATGGCGCCATCGTCGCGCTTGGACCATTCCGGATGCAGCCAGACGGGGATGGTGTGGCGCAGGGCTTCACCCATTACCGCAACGTATTCCTCAATGGCATCGGGGGTATCGACAATGATTTTGATTTCATTTGCGCGGGCAATGTTTTCCGGCAGGGGTAGTTTCCAGCGCTTGGGGCTGAGGGTGATCCAATCAAAATCACCTTGAAGCGGAAAGGCGCCGCTCGTTTCGAGATGCACGGGTTGCCCGTGGGCGTGTAGCGCGTCGGTGAGGGTGCGCAGGTCGTGAATGGCGGGTTCGCCACCCGTGATGACGGTGAATTCAGCTTTTGAATTGGCAGCGGCGCGGGCGAGGGCCTCGGCCTCGGGGCGTTCAAGGGTTTCGGGTTTATGGTCGGGGTGCCAGGTTCCCGCAGAGTCACACCAGGGGCAATGCACGGGGCAACCATAGGTGCGGATAAAATAAGCAGCGCGTCCGGCGTGGAATCCTTCGCCTTGGAAGCTGTGGAATTGTTCGTGGATAGGTAGAGCCATGGCGGGGGAGGGGCCCTTCTAAGGTTGGTAGCGAGCGGAATTTCGGCTGTCTTCCTCGACCTCAACGGCAGTGATCCATGCGCGCTCGTGAGTGTGCTGGCGCACCATGGGGTCAAAGCGACTGAAGAGATGCTCGGCAATGCCCTCGCAGGAACAGTTGGGGAGGAGGTAAGTTTTAAAGAGGGATGCGTGTGCTTGAAGGAGGGTTTCGCGCTCGGGGTCATCCTCGTTGAAAAGGCATGCGTGATCGAGGTGGGTTTGAATCCAGTCCTTGAGGTATTTGAGGTCGCCGAAGTCAACCACAAAGCCGTTGGGGTCGGTTTCGCGGCAGGAAAAGGTAAGGGTGATGGCCCAGTTATGCCCGTGGATGAGGGCGCAATGCCCTTCGTGGCGGTGCTGGCGGTGAGCGAAGGGAATGTCGCGGTAAGTTTTTTTACAGGTGAGCATGGTTCGATTAGGAATGATCGGAAAGATGCCAGTGGTTGGCGCGGAGGGTGGCGAGGTCGGGGGCGTCGTTTGCGTAAGGGGTGAGGTCTTCGATTTCCGCAAGGTCAAAGGCTTCGCGGCGTTCAATGCAGGTGCCGCAGCGACCGCAGTGGACTTTGCCGCCTTTATAACAAGACCAGGTTGTTTCGAAGGGGACGTCTAATTCAGCACCCCGGCGGGCGATATCGGCTTTACTCCAGTCGACAAAGGGACGGCTGAGTCGCACACTGTTCCAGTCGCAGAGGCCGATGGCGGTCGCCATGGCGTCAGCAAATTCCGGGCGGCAATCCGGGTAAATGGCGTGGTCGCCGTGATGGGCGGCATAGGCGACTTCCTCGGCTCCGGAACTGAGGGCATGGCTGGTGGCGAGGGCCAGCAGGAGCATGTTGCGATTGGGAACCACGGTGGATTTCATACTGGCCTCGGTGTAATGCCCTTCAGCGACGGGAATGTCGGGGGAGGTCAGGCTACTGCCAGCGAGAAGCGGACGAATGCCGGAGAGGTCGGCACGTTGAAAAGGAACCCCGAGCTTGGCGCAAATGGCAGCGGCCTGCTCCAGTTCACAGGCGTGGCGCTGTCCATAGTCGACCGAGAGGGCTTGCACGCTATGTCCGGCATCCAGCAGATGATAGAGGAGTACGGTGGAATCGAGCCCACCGGAATAAATAAGGACGGTTTTCATGAATTCAGTCGTTGCCGGGAACGGCACCCTGGGAATCCGTTAGCAGGGTGTGACTATTTGTGGTTTTGCCGGCCTCGGGAGCAAGACTAAACTGGGGCTTGCCTAAGCGATTGCTTGACAAATTGGCGCAAGATTTCAATTTTGATACTTCGCAATTATTACAGCACAGCTATAAAGCGGGTTTACCTCGCTTTTTTTATTTTTACCTACAATGAGCCACGAAATATTATCCGTTTTAGAATACATGGAAAAGGAGAAGGGGATCGCCCGTGATGACATGATCTCAGCAATCTCCTCTGCTATCGCCAGTGCCGCGCAAAGAGGCGTCGGTTCCGCCCAAGAGGTGCGAGTAGAAATCAATTCCAAAACGGGAGCTCTAAAGGCATGGAATGCCCTAGAGGTAGTGGACTCGGTCAGCGACTCGGCGTCTGAAATACACATTGAAAAGGCCCGCCAATTCTCTCCCGATGCGGAAATCGGCGGTGTCATCGAGAAGGAAATCGATCCGGCCTTTTTAGGACGTATCGCGGCGCAGACTGCCCGTCAGGCAATCATGCAGCGTATCCGTCAATTTGAGAAAGACCGTATTTACGATGATTACAAAGACACGGTGGGTGACATTGTCACCGGAACAGTGCGCCGCCGCGACCGTGGTGATTTGATCATTGATCTTGGAAAAGCAGAGGCAATCCTGCCTCCGCGTGAGCGCGTACCGGGTGAAGACTACGCCCCGGGCGAGAGCATTCGTTGCCTCCTGTTGAGAATTGAACAAACCAACCGCGGGCCGGACATCATCCTGTCGCGTTCGAATATCAATTTCGTGCGCCGACTCTTTGAGCTGGAAGTTACAGAAATTGCGGACGGCACGGTTACCATTGAGGCGATGGCTCGTGAAGCGGGTTACCGTACCAAGATTGCAGTGCAAAGCACCGATCCTAAAGTGGATCCGGTCGGAGCCTGCGTGGGCGCTCGCGGAGCTCGGGTAAAGACAATTGTGCGCGAACTTGGCGGTGAGAAAATCGACATCATCCGTCACTACAGCGATCCGATTCAATTACTGGAAGAGGCCCTCAAGCCAGCGATTCCCAAGAACATCAAGACCAATGAGATTGAACGCCGGATTCATTTTGAAGTGGCGGAAGACGATCTTTCGATTGCTATTGGTCGCCGTGGTTTTAACGCCAAGCTGACTTCCCGTCTTGTGGGTTGGAAGCTGGATATCGGCAAGGTTGAGCAGGAAGCGGGTGGCTTTGACGATAAGATTGCGAAGGCAGTGGAGGGTATCAACATGATCCCCGGAATTGAGCCTGCGCTGGCGGCACGCTTGGTGACGTATGGGTTTACGAGCCCTGAAGCCTTTGAAGGTGTCGGGGAAGACGATCTCTCAGATGCTGGATTCAGCGCCGAAGAAGCGGCTTTAATCCTGGATCGAGTCAACGCTTACCTGACGCAGAATACCTAAAAGGCAGCCATTGATACTGTATATTAAGGGATTAATTAATTTATGAGCGTACGCATACACCAGCTTTCTAAACAAATCGGAATGGAGAATAAGGAGTTGATTGAACTCCTGAAGTCACGTGGCTACGAGGTCAAGAGTGCCTCCAGTACAGTGGATAACATTTCGGCGGCATCGTTGGTAGAGGAGTTTGGCTCAAAAGAAACCATTGTGGAGGCAGCAAAAGAAAATGCTCCTGAACCCGCCGCTCCCGCGAAGGGACCGGTTTTACCGGCAGGTGTGATTGTCAAAAGCAAAGCGGATATTGAGCGTGAGCGTGAGGCCCGCAGTGCAGTGGCAGAAGCCGAAGCAGCTAAGGAAGCGGCTCGTGCTTTTCCACCGCCCGCACCCAAGCCGACCCCGCCAATTCCCAAAAAACCGTCGACTCCATCAGTTACCATTTCCTCGCCAGAACCTCCCAAGGTTCCACCGGTTGCCAAAACTACTCCCCCTCCCGCCACACGTCCACCCACGCCTCCGCCTGCGCCTGCGCTTGCCGGAACTCCGCCGAAACCAGCGGTCGCGGCGCCATTACCCGTGGATGCAAATGCCGAAATAGACGCGCCTGAAACAGTTACGAGCGAGGCATCGGATGCACCGCTTCGGGTGGTGCATGTTAAGCCTCCTATTGTAGTGCGGGATTTTGCCCTCGAATTGGGTCTTAAGCCTTTCAAGCTCATTTCAGAATTAATGGAGATGAGCATCTTTGCCTCGATGAATCAGACCATCGAGGAAGCGACCGCAAAATTATTGGCGCAGCGCCATGGGGTTGAACTGGAAATACACCACCGTGGTGAGCAAGCGGAGGGTGGAAGCCAGAAGCCCAAGGTTGAGAAAGTCGATGACGATGACCCACGCTTTTTAAAAGAGCGTCCTCCGGTGGTATGTATTTTGGGACACGTCGATCACGGGAAGACCACTTTGTTGGACACGATACGGAAAGCAAATGTCACTGCGGGTGAAGCCGGTGGCATCACCCAGCACATCGGTGCTTACCAAGTGTCTCATAAGGATAAGAAAATCAGCTTTATCGATACTCCCGGTCACGCAGCTTTCTCAATGATGCGTGCCCGCGGCACGAACGTGACCGATATTGCGGTGCTCGTGATCGCTGCAGATGATGCCTTTAAACCGCAGACAGAAGAAGCCTTGAAATTTGCACAACAGGCTAACAACGCCATCGTGGTGGCGATTAATAAGACCGATGCCAAGGGTGCAAACGTGGAGCGCGTTAAGCAACAGATGCAGGAAAAGGGAATCGCGCCTGAAGATTGGGGCGGGGAAACTGTCACGGTAGAGGTTTCAGCGCTCAACGGCACAAATATCGAGGATTTATTGGATATGATCCTCTTGCAGGCAGAAGTTCTGGAGCTGAAAGCAAATCCGGAATGTGCGGCCTCAGGCATTATCATCGAGTCACAAATTGAACATGGTCGCGGACCAACCGCCTCGGTGATCGTAGAAAAGGGTACGCTGAAGCAAGGAGATGCCCTGCTTTGCGGCGAGGCCTATTGCCGGGTAAAATCCTTGATGGATGATACTGGCAAAACAATAAAGACTGCGCCGCCCTCCACTCCGGTGAAGGTATTGGGATGGTCCGGTGTGCCTGCTTCAGGTGATCGTTTTGTGACCTGTAAGGATGAGAAAAGCGCCAAGCGCCAAGCGGAGGAAATCACCTACCAGCGCAAACGCGATGCCAACCGTCGCCAGGAAGAAGGGGAAGAAGGTTCAAGTGGTGGCGCAACGGTCGAGGATCTTTTTGCTGCGATTGAGAAACAGCAAAAGAAATGCCTGCGTTTGATTGTGAAATCCGATGTTCACGGTTCTGCTGAAGCACTTGCCAATGCCCTCTCGGAAATTGAAAGCGATAAGATTGACCTGGATATCATTCACGTGGGAGTGGGTAACATTACCAAGAATGATGTAACCCTCGCGGGAGCCGGTGGTTCTTGTATTATTGGCTTTAATGTGAAGCTCGATACCGGAGTGCAGGGAATTGCGAAGCATCACGATGTTCGAATTATCCAACACGAAATTATTTACGAATTACTCGACCAAGTAGAGGAAGAGATGGCCGCACTTTTGGAGCCGGAATTGCGGGAAAGCAAGAGCGGTGCCGCCGAGGTGCGTCAGGTTTTCAATCTCGGCAAGGGACGCGCCGTCGCGGGTTGTATGGTCACAGAAGGTACCCTAACTCGTTCCGGAAAGGCCTGTGTTATGCGCAAGGGTGACATGGTGCACGAAGGCAAGATTTCAACCCTCAAGCGTTTCAAGGACGATGCCAAGGAAGTGCGTGCTGGCTATGAGTGTGGTGTGGGTGTGGAAGGTTACCACGCCTATGAGGAGGGTGACACCATTGAATGCTTTGAGGTTGAGGAGATCCGTCCCTCTTTGCGCTGAGCCTAATTTCAGGCGCGGCACGTTAAGGTCCAATCCCTTTGAATAATGTCGAAACGTATCACACGGGTAAATGAATTGCTGCAGCGTGAAATCAGCGAGCAGTTGCACCAGCGTTATCGCGGTGAGGCCACGCCCATCACGATAAGTAGCGTCGATACGAGCAGTGACCTGCGCTCGGCACGAATTTATTACTCTGTCATAGGAGATGAGGGTGCGGTCGAAAAAGCACGTGCGCTTTTTCGTCGGGTGGGTCGGGATTTGCGTGCTCGGGCGCGGAAACGGGTGATCCTAAAATATTTTCCAAATTTTGAATTTTGTTATGATCCCTCTATGGTACGGGGTGCCCATATCAATGAACTGCTCGACCACTTAAACGAAAGCGATACCGATGAATAAATACTACCCTGAAGCAAGTGCTGCCTTTGCGCGCGAAGTGGAGGCATTGCGAGGCTCAAAGGTTGCGGTGTTGGGGCATTTGCGCCCAGATGGTGACTGCATCGGCTCGATGGTAGCGCTAACGCGGCTGCTGAATAATATGGGAATTGAGGCGGTTGGGGTGAATCGCGACCCGACTCCGGAAAACCTCAAGGCTTTTGTGGGCGATACGCCTTTAGTGCAGGCTGCGGATTTTGAACCGGCAGGTCATGTGGCCGTCACGGTGGATTGCGCGGATCGCAAACGCATCGGGGATCGCTTGCAGGATTTGTTCCCTGAGATCGCGCTGAATATTGATCACCATATTTCCAACAAGGAATATGCCCGTAAGAATTTGATTATTGGAACAGCCTGCGCCACGGGTGAGGTCTTAGCAGGGTTTTATTTTGATAACGGTTACGCCATCGATCCCTTGATGGCGCAAAGTCTTTATGTTGGGATTGCCACCGATACGGGACAGTTTCGTTTTCCTTCAACGACTCCTGATACTTTTGAAATTGCCCGTCGCTTGTGTGAACTGGGGGCAAACCCAGCGGCGGCGGCTTTTGAACTGTATGAAAATGAAAGCTTTGCAAAGTGTAAGCTAATGCAGCATTTCCTAGCCTCACTGAGACTGGAAGTGGACGGACGTGTCTGTGTCGGTATGATTGAAGATGGAGTTTATGCAGACTGCGGTGCGTGTATGGATGATTCTGAAGGTCTGGTAGATTATGCTCGCTCGATTCGCGGGGTAGAGGTTGGCGTTTTTCTGGAAATGCGGGATGGGGCCATCAAGGGAAGCCTGCGGTCGAAAGACCCGTTTTTCCGTGTCGATCAAGTAGCACAACAGTTTAACGGCGGCGGTCATGCCTGTGCGGCGGGATTGAATATGCAAGGAACCACACTAGAGGCATTTCGCACCGAGTTACTTAATGCCATTGCGAAGCACCTTGAAGTTTTGGGCAGTCCTCCGGAGGCCTCCAAGTAGATTATCATGAATCAAGATCCTGAAGGAATTTTACTGGTCGATAAACCCAGCGGTATCACTTCGCATGACGTGGTGGATCGTGTGCGGCGCATTTTCCATATGAAGAAAGTGGGCCATGCCGGCACCCTGGATCCTATGGCGACGGGGCTTATGATCATCCTAGTGGGGAAGGCCACGAAGGTTTCACAATACCTCATGAGTATGGACAAGGAGTACACCGGTACCATGCGCCTTGGGCAAAGCACAGACTCACAGGATGCGGAAGGAGTGGTGACGGAGGAACGGCCTGTGCCGGAATTGACAGAGGCGGAGGTGTTGGCGCAGATGAAAACCTTCGTGGGAGACCAGTACCAAACGCCCCCGATGTTTTCTGCTAAAAAAGTAGGCGGGCAACCGCTTTACAAGTTGGCGCGTAAGGGAAAGACAGTGGAGCGGGAACCACGGGTGATACATATTCATCGTTTTGAAATGAAGCATTTTGCGCTACCGGAGATTTCCTTTCTGGTCGCCTGCAGCAAGGGTACCTATATCCGAACAATTGCACACGACCTCGGGGAAAAGTTTGGCTGTGGGGCGCATCTCAATGTTTTACGTCGTACGGGCATCGGTGATTTTAAAATTGAAAACAGCAGCACGCTGGAGGTTTTGGCTGAGGCGACTCCAACGGCGTTGCGCAAGTACCTGATTCCGGTGCTTCAGGCGGTGCCGAGTCACGCATTATAAGAAGATAAGCTATGAACTTCCCTGCGAGTGTGTCGGAATTTGAAGCCCTGCAAGGCCTGGTGGCACCTTTGTATTTGGCGATTGGGGTCTTTGATGGAATGCACCGAGGGCATAAGGCAGTGGTGGGTTCAGCGGTCTTGGCTGCTAAGGAGGCAGAGGGCGTCAGCGGGGTTTTGACCTTTGATCCGCACCCGAGTCGATTGTTTCGCGGGGCGGAGGGCACACGCTTGATTTTGCCAATTTCTGAAAAGATCCATCTGCTAGAGGATGCAGGGGTACAACTTGTGATCGGGAAAAAATTCGATGCTGCTTTTGCAGCTATTGAGGCGGCTGATTTTGCTTCCTTCCTGAAGCAAGCCCTACCCAGCTTAGAAGGAATCTCGGTGGGGTCCAATTTTCGTTTTGGACGTCAACGGGCTGGGGATGCTGAGTTGTTAAAGCAAGCGGGTGAGGCCTTAGGGCTCAAGGTTACGGTGGTGAAGCGTCTGCGCCATGAGGGCGAGGCGATTAGTAGTACCCGTATACGAACGGCTCTTGAGCATGGTTTGATTGAATCGGTGAATACGCTCTTAGGTTATCATTATGGTTTTAGCGGAGCAGTTGTCGGGGGTGCTCAAAAGGGGCGAGCATTGGGCTTTCCGACTTTGAATCTGCCTTGGGCTCCCGAATGTTTGCCGCGTTTTGGAGTTTATCGGGTGCGACTTCGCTTGAGGGATGGCAATGAATGGGCAGACGGTGTTGCGAACTATGGGGTGAAGCCGACGGTATCTTCCGAGGCAAAACCGGCTTTAGAGGTGCATCTATTGGAAGGGACGGAATTGGGTACGGGTGCGGAAGTAGCAGTAGAATGGTTGGAATTTCTACGGGGTGAAGAGAAATTTGAGAATGAGGAGGTCTTGTGTGCGCAAATTGCGAAGGACGTAGCTTGGGCACGCGAACAGTCTGGGAATGGCTGAGCGTGTGATCGAATATCATGTGCCGGAAACGGTGCAGGGTGAACGAGCGGATAAAGTGTTTGCAGCTTCATTTGAGGATATAAGCCGATCGCGTCTCCAACGTGCTTTTGATGCAGGGCAGGTCACTTTTGATGGAGTGGTCATTGATAAGCGTTTTAAATTGAGCGGTCCGGGTCTTTTGCGAGCCAGTTTGCATGAAATAGACGTTGGGGATGGTCCGAAAGCAGTGCCCATAGCCTTGGATATCATTCACGAGGACGCCTCCATTGTGGTGGTGAATAAGGCCGCTGGAATGATTACGCATCCGGGAAGCGGGACGGGTGAGGACACGCTGGTGCACGCACTCTTACACCACACCGAGGGGAAACTGAGTTCGGTGGGAGCACCGGATCGACCCGGGATTGTGCATCGTTTGGATAAAGAGACTACGGGTTTGATCGTAGTGGCAAAGACGGATTTAGCGCACCATCGATTAGCTACAGCGTTCAGTGAACGGAGTACTTACAAGCGTTACGTTGCGCTGGTTTTAGGAGTGCCTCGGGTGGAGTCCGGTTCCTGTCGTGAACCAATCGGAAGGCATCCGGTACACCGCACTCGAATGGCGGTGCAGGTAGGCGGGCGTTCGGCGCATACCGATTGGCGGGTGGAGGACAATTTTGGAGGGCAGGCGGCGCGGGTTGCTTGTGTGATCCATACCGGACGGACGCATCAGATTCGAGTGCACATGAGTCACTGCAAGCATCCACTTTTGGGAGATACGACTTACGGATTCAAGACTAACCGTTTATCAGAGATAACGGTGCCACGGGTGATGCTGCATGCGGCGGAGTTGCGATTACCACATCCCGAAACCGGCGAAGAACTGAGCCTCCAAGCGCCCTTGCCGGAGGATTTTAAATCGATGCAAGGGGTCTTGCGGGCAGCTAAATCTTAAGCGCTTCTCTAGCCACGCCATACCGCAGGTTATAGAAGGAATGAACGGCGGCTTTGCGACGGGCATGCTTCAAAACACTTTCGATGGTAATAAGGGCAGTGGGGAGAATATCAGCACGTCGCGCGGGCAGGTGTGGAATTGCGAGGCGTTCATGAAGCGGAAGTTCCGCGAGTTCCTTGCGTAATTTGCAAAGGGTTTCCAGTTCGAGTCGGGGAGCGATCGCATCAATGGATTGATTCGTACGGGCTGCAAGGATGGCACGGGTTACCGTGGCGGCGCCACCGGTGATGAGGAGCGGCCATTCGCCGGGTTGAAAATCGAAAGCGGCCCCGGTTAAGGTACTGGAAACATGTTCAGCGATTTCTTTCTGAAGGCTGGGGTTAAGCGGGGCATCGCGATCCTCTAGAAAAGCCTCGGTAAGACGGACGGATCCGAGCTGTAAAGAGACAGCCTGTTCTATTTCGTTATCCGCAAAGCGAACCAGCTCAAGGCTACCACCACCGAGATCCATTTGAAGGAAGTTTTTGATCCCTTTCAGTTGGGGATCACAGGCAAGGCCGCGTCCGATGTAGTGGGCTTCTTCTGAACCACCAAGGATTTGCATGATGTGTCCGGAATCGTGCTTGATTCGATCGATGAATTCCATGCCATTGCGGGCGTCGCGAACGGCACTGGTGGCGACCAAGCGGATATCATAGGGGGCATAGGTTTTGGCGAGGCGCAGGAGTTCGCAAATACTGGCGAGGCCCTGATCCATGGCGCGGGCGGTAAGCTCCGGTTGCGACCGGCTGATACCTGCGCTGATTCGGGTTTCAATGGTCTCGGAGAAGACTGCTTCGACAGGTGCTTCGGGCGAGGCGCAACGTGCCACAAGGAGTTTGATGGAGTTACTCCCAACGTCTATGACTGCAACTGTTTTGTTTTGGGTCACAGAACAGGGATGTGGGATGTGCTTTGCAGTTGCAATGCCTATGTCGGGGCGACAATGGTGTTGCGTGTTTTATGATGAGGTAAAAGTAAGTTTTTCTGCGGGGAAGGGTGGCGATGGCTGCTTTAGTTTTCGCCGTGCAAAATATGAACCCAAGGGTGGTCCCGACGGCGGCAACGGCGGGCGCGGGGGTGACGTACATATAATTGCGGACGAAAATGTTGCAGATTTGACTGCTTATTACTTCAAGCCCGGCTGGAAGGCTCGCAATGGAGAACCTGGACGGGGGGCGAATCAATACGGAGCAAAGGGGGCTGATATAGAGTTGAAGGTTCCGGTAGGCACAGTGGTTATTGACCGGGAAACGGAAGCAGTGGTTGCAGAAGTAACCGAGCACGGTGAACAGGTATTATTGCTGGAGGGTGGCGAAGGTGGAAAAGGTAATACCGTTTTTAAATCTTCCACGAACCAGGCACCCCGTGAATATACGCTGGGCAATGCGGGTGGCGCGGGTGATTACCGTCTGGTGGTCAAGACCATCGCAGATGTTGGCTTGATTGGTTTTCCGAACGCGGGGAAATCGACTTTATTGAACATGATCACGAATGCGCATCCCAAGACTGGAGCCTATCCCTTTACGACACTTTTTCCGACCGTGGGAGTCTTGGATTTTCCGGAGGAGTACGAGCGGGTGACCGTTGCGGATATTCCGGGGCTGGTGGAAGGCGCGAGTGATAACCGCGGCCTGGGGCATCGTTTCCTGAAGCACGTGGAGCGTTGTAAGGTTTTGTTGATTATGGTGGATATGCAGGGCACTGATGACCGTGAACCGATTGGAGATCTGCGGGTGCTGCAAAATGAATTGAAGCTCTACAAGGCAGCGTTGTCGCGCAAGCCGTTGCTGGTGGCGGCGAATAAAATGGATGAACCGGATGCGCCCAAAAATCTCAAGCTTTTCGAGAAGAAGTGTAAGCACCCACTCTATCCGATTTCCTGCGTCTCGGATGAAGGCTTTGATGCCTTAAAGGCTGCTTTGCTTGAGGCGGTGCTTAAGGTGCGGGCTGAGGAAAGCAGCGGGGCAGAATAAAATATATCTTCAGTCACTGACGGTGCGGGTGGGGCCACCCATCAGAATCCAAACCCAGAGGAGACAAGCCCAGAAAGTGATAACGCCAACGACTTCATGCATGAGGTCATAGTGAGCCATCATGTGCGGGGCTAGGAGTACAATAATGGTGATGCGGAGGATGTTGAAGGCAAAGCCGATCAATAATGCCAACAGCATATTTATGAATAATTGCGCTGCGTTGATTCGCCGATAGAGCGCGAGCATGAGGCCCAGGAGAAGACTCGTTAGTATCACGCCGAAACCGTTGCATTCGGAGGCTACATGAAAAGGTTTTTGGTCAACTAAGAGGATGAGGCGTGGCGCTATTTGGGCGCTGCCCTCAATTCCAAGCTCCACGGATTTCCCAAGGAAGCCGAGGATCTTGCCACTCCATATTCCGGCAAAAGTCCGAAGGGGCCAGTCCAGTGCGCCCATAAAAATACTCAGGGTAATGAAAGTGATAAAGGTTCCGCAGGCGGTGTAGCAAATGCGACGCATACCGCTGCCGAAAATGAAAAGCGTGAAGGCGGCGATACTGCTGCAGTAGGCAACGATACTGCTTAGGGAGAGAGCAAAATTGCGTATTAACGCGGGTTCGGTATAACGACTCAGGAAGAAGGCCGCCAGAAGGCAAAGATAAGCCAGGGTGAGGGTATTGCGGGCGGGTGGATTCAGGGAGAGGGGATCTTTGACTTCAAGCCGATTGAAATAGACGAGGATAAAAATAGCCACACCTTGAATGATGATGGCATTGAGAATGCGCCCTTGTTCGTAAGCACTTCCAATCAGCCATGCGGTAAAAGGCCAAAATATGAGTGCCAGGCTGGCGAAGAGTAAGAGACTGTACCAGAAGTCCCATGATTTATATTTTTCCTGGAAACTGTTGGCGAGCTGTTTGCGGAGAGACATGTCTTATCGGTTGCGTTTCTTTTCCCAGGGTCGACGGTCGTCTATTTTCTGTACGGGTAAAGCTTCTACGCGAATTCCTGCGACTGCAGGATGGCGACGGAGTTCCCTGTAATTTTCGCCATTGATTGCGATTTTGAGGGCTTTAGAGGAATCGGTCTCGAGAATCTGGTCATCCACAAGGAAACTGATAGCGACCTCCGAGCTGTGTTCATTGACGGTTCCGCCATTGCGACTCTGTTGGTATTCGCGATCGATGACTTCCCTGAGAAGGGGAAGGAAAGCTTCGGTTTCGCGGTCTGGGTAGAGGATGAAGTTGATGCGCTGGACAAGGCGGGGGATTGAGGTTTGAAGGTCGAAAAGGTCATGACCCTGAAGGGACATCTCTCCGTTGCGGCGTGCGATTTGCCCGCGCAGGAGGAGGAGTTTCTCATCCTCAAAACGTGTGCGGTTGCGCTCGAAGGCTTCGGGGAACATAATGACTTCATAGCTGTGCTGGCGTGTTGCCAGGGCAAAGATAGCAAATTGTTTGTTATCCTTTTTGGTGTAACGCGTCTGGATGCCGGTTAGGATGCCGCAGAGGCGAAAGGTGCTGCGATCGTCACAGTCGTTCAGTTGTTCCGGTTTGTTAAAGGTATCGAGGGCGAGGTCGAGTCCGCGATAGGCGTCCATGGGGTGACCGGAAAGGTAGAGCCCGAGGAGTTCTTTTTCAAACGCGAGTTTTTCGGACTTGGACATCGGTTCCAGGCCAGGGGGCATAGGCGGAATCTCGTGCTTACTGCTCTCGTCATCGAGCAAGTCGAAACCCATGGTCGTTTGTCCAGCCGCTTTGTCTCTTCTTTCGGTGATGGCTTCGGCGAGTTCGGCATCCATATCGTGTAACAGGTGGGCGCGGTCTTGCCCCATACCGTCGAAGGCGCCCGTTTTGATAAGGGCCTCGATAACGCGTTTGTTGATGGCTTTATCGCCTGAGCGTATAATAAAGTCGTGAAAGCTTTGGTAAGGGCCGTTTTCTCTCCTTTCGGCGATAATGAGATCCGCAGCTCCTTCGCCTACGCTTTTGATGGCAGCTAGGCCAAAACGGATGCTGGGTTCTTCGTCTTCAATGACGGGGGTAAAGGTGCGCCCGGAGATATTGACGTCCGGGCTCAGGACGGGCAGGTGCATGGCGTTGCACTCGTCAAGAAAGTGGGCGATTTTATCGGAGTTGCCCTGCTCAGAACCGAGGACGGCAGCCATAAACTCGACGGGGTAATTGGCTTTCAGGTAGGCGGTACGGTAACTGAGCATGGCGTAAGCCGCCGAATGCGATTTATTAAAGCCGTATTGTGCAAATTTCTCAAGGAGGGCGAAGATGGAGTCGGCGGTCTTGCGGTCGATATCGTTGGTTTCCTTGGCGCCGGTAATAAAAACCTCTTTTTGGGCATCCATGACCTCCTTGATTTTTTTACCCATAGCGCGACGAAGAATATCCGCGCCGCCAAGGGTGTAACCCGCGATAATCTGCGCGGCTTTCATGACCTGTTCCTAGTAGACGAGGACC
The DNA here is from genome assembly GCA_009937095.1 of Verrucomicrobiota bacterium. Lineage (GTDB taxonomy): Bacteria > Verrucomicrobiota > Verrucomicrobiia > Opitutales > Coraliomargaritaceae > UBA7445. Next base: position 13,500 of record JAACDB010000015.1, on the reverse strand, counting down.
CCGTAGGTTTCCTGGACGAGGTCTTGGAGCAGGGGATGCGGCACCTGTATGGTTTTGGGGTCTTTCTTACCCTCGATGAATTGGTCGATAAATTGCATGGGCCCCGGACGGTAAAGGGCGATAAGGGCAATAATTTCCTCGAAAGAACTCAGACCAATTTGGCGACAGAGTTTCTGCATTCCGCCGGATTCCAACTGGAAGACTCCGGTGGTGCGCCCGCTGTTGAGTAGTTTGAAAGTAGGTTCATCTTTAAGCGGAACTTTTTCGATGTCGAAATCTGAAAGGGCACGGGTTTCGCGAACAAAATTTTGGGCATCATCAATGACGGTAAGGGTCTTTAGCCCCAGGAAGTCCATCTTGAGGAGCCCGAGTTCCTCAGCGGGGCCTTTGGGGTATTGAGTAGTAAGGTCGCCTTCCTGGAGGGTAACAGGGACGAGATTAGTGATGTCTTGGTCGGCTATAATGACGCCACAAGCATGTTTGCCGGTATTGCGTACCATACCTTCGATGACGCGGCCTTGTTCGATTATACTTTGTGCGATGGGGTTGGTTTTAACCTCAGCCTGAAGTTCGGGGGATTTTTTAACGGAATCATCGAGCGAGATGTTGAGCTCGTCCGGAATCATTTTAGCGAGTTTATCGGCTTGGTTGTATTCTACCTCGTTCACTCGGGCGAGGTCGCGAACTACCATTTTTGCACCAAAAGTACCGAAGGTTATGATGTTGGCGACGCGGTCTTTGCCGTATTTGTCACGGACGTAGTTAACCACGAGGTCACGACGACGCATGCAGAAGTCGATATCGAAGTCCGGAGGGGAGACGCGCTCGAGGTTGAGCATGCGCTCAAAGAGGAGGCCAAAACTGAGCGGGTCGATGTCGGTTATCTTGAGGACGTACGCCACAATACAACCGGCACCCGAACCGCGACCCGGCCCAACGGGGATATCCTGGCGCCGCGCCCAGTCAATGAGATCCCAGACGATGAGAAAGTAATCCACAAACCCGGTGCCGGTAATGATGGCGAGTTCGTAGTCGAGTTGCTCGCAGTAATTGTGGTCTTTAGGGTCGGCATTTTCCCAGTCTGCCCGGCAGTTGTCGTAATCGGTTCCATAGCGTTCCTTAAGCCCGGCTTTGCAGAGCTCGAAGAGGAAGAGGCCGTTCTTTTTAAAGTTTTCGCGTTCCGCTTTCTTAAGGGTGATGGGATCTTCGCCGTCGCGGGTGAGGACTGTATTTTTGCTTTCCTCGTAAATATCCAGAATGCGGTCAAAGTTTGAGTGGTCATCGCCACTTTCAATTTCTATCGGTCGCTCGTAGACGGGGTAGTGATCTTCGCCGAAGGGAAGCTTGACCTCGCACATTTCGGCCACGGCGCTGGTATTGGTGATGGCTTCCGGGACCTCCTTGAAGGCGAGTTCCATTTCCTCGCGGGATTTGAGGTAGAATTGACGGGCGTCATACCGCATGCGTTTTTCATCGCTTAGCATGGATCCGGTTTGGATGCAGAGAAGGGAGTCGTGCGGTTCCCAGTCGCTGTCATTGACGTAATGGACGTCGTTGGTGGCGACGACTTTAAGGCCGAACTCGGTAGCAATTTTGAGAAGGTCGGGAATGATGCGGCGCTGTTCCTCGATACCGTGATCCATGATCTCAATGATGAAATTTTCCTTACCGAAAATATCAATGAAACGGGCGGCGGCTTCACGGGCAGCGGGATAATCTCCGCCGAGGAGGAGGCGGGGGATAACTGCGGCGAGACAACCGGAGAAAGCGATGAGTCCTTCGCTGTGGGCGGCAAGGGTTTCAAGGTCAGTGCGCGGGTTGTAATAGAAGCCTTGGGTGTGTGCCTTGGAGACAAGTTTGCAGAGGTTCTGGTAGCCGGTGAAATTACGGGCAAGGAGGCCCATGTGATAGGCTTTTTGTTTTTTGCGCTCCTCGTTTTCGGTGGCGAGAGTGGGTTCGTAGACGAGATAGATTTCACAACCGAGGAGTGGTTTGATCCCGTGTTTTTCAGCTTGTTTAAAGAAGCTGGTGAGGCCGTAAAGGACGCCGTGGTCGGTAATGGAAAGGGCTTTCATGCCCATTTCTGCGGCGCGGGAACAAAGGCGATCGACCCGTGAACATCCATCCAAAAGGCTGTAGTCGGTATGGACGTGAAGGTGGACGAATTCGCGATCTTTTTCTGGCATCTGAGCCTAATTTGGAGCTTGGTGGGCGGGAGGCAAGGTCAAGCTGCGGGCAGGGTAAAAATTAACGCTTTTTAAGCCATTCGGGGTCGTTGAAGCGGGCTTTCTCCCGGATAATGAGTTCGCTTTTAAAGAAGGGGCGGAGGTCTTCAGCTTCAGTGATCGGGAGACCCCAGGTTTGGCTTATACTGTTGAGGAAGTTTATTTGAAAACGGGCGTAGTCGAAGGTTTCAGGAAGGCTCTCTCGCAGGATGGAACCTTGAATTAGGAGCGCGTCGCGGGTTCGCTTGAGGGCGGCACCGGCGATTTTGGCAGCGTCAGGACGAAGGACATCATTGGCACTGGCTTCAATGAAGCATTGGCTGGCGGAGGAATCGGTGGAGGGATCGACTGAATCGCAGGTTCGGGGGCAAGGGGCGAGTTGGTAAGCGACCCCTTCCGCCTCAAGGCTTTTTCCGATGTTCTGATGAAGCTCGAGGTATAATTGTGTGGGCGGGGCGTTGCCTGCCTTGAGGCTGCGCGGCAAGTGAATGCTGTAGGTCCAATCGTTGCGGTGATCGACGATTCCGCCTCCGGTAATGCGGCGGCAAAGCTGTATCTCTTTAGGAAAGAGCTTTTTGACGGCTCCCCATTTTTGAGTGTAGCCAAAGGTTGCGGCGGGCTCAGTCCATCCGTAGTGACGAAAGAGAGCGGTTTGCGGCGAAAGATTTGAGAGGAGGGCGGCATCAATCGCCATGTTTTGAGCGGCGTCGCCATAGGCATTGGGTAGGGCAATGAGCATGGCGGTCCTTTAAGCCCGAAGGGGTTCAATGAAAGTGAGTTCCTCAAGTTGCGCCTGAAAGTCGATGGGCTGGGTCTTGAGCTTGCTAACAATGGGGTTGAGGTTGAATGCGAGGTTGCGGGGTCGGTTTTGGTGTTTGGGTTCGTTAGCGATTCGGGTGGCGGTGATGGTGTCCGTTGGCAGTCCAAGGTGGTTGAGAATGCGCTGTCCCATTTCGAAGCGGCTAATCACTTCTGTGCCGGCCCAATGGAAGAGACCGAGGAGGTCGCGGCGTTCGGAAAGCTCGAGCATGACTTCGGCAACGTTGCCAGCAGAGCAGGGTTGGCGCATTTCGTCGGTAAAGAGTTTGGGATGTTGTCCATTATTTATAGCGGTGAGGAGTTTCTCATGGACACTTCTGGAACGGGAGGGGCTGTTGCCCATGAGGATGGGAATACGCAAAACAACGGGGTCTTCTTTGTTATGTTCAAGGACTTCGCGTTCGGCCATAAATTTGGTTTGCCCGTAGAGATTGGTAGGGGCGGGCATGTCAGTGGAGCGGTAGGGATTGTCGCTCTGGCCATCAAAGACCATGTCGGTGGAGATATGGATGAAGCGGGCTCCGAGGTGCGTGCTGACTTGGGCGAGGTGGCGGGGGAGGTCGATGTTTATTTTGCGCGCGAGTTCGGGTTGGGCATCGACGGTTTCAGGGTTCGAGAGGGCGGCACAGTTTACAATGACGTCGGGCCAGAGTTGGAGGATGCGATCGGTCAAGATTTCGGGCTGAGCGGCATCGAGACGGAGGTCTTCGGCGATACCGGGCAGGGAACAGGGCTGGGAATGGCTGAGCGCGATGAGGGTATGCCCGCGACGTAGTGCGGCTTGAGCGTAGGCGTTACCGAGGAGTCCAGTAGCTCCGGTTAGAAGAATTTTCATATGAATAAGACTTGGTTTTTGTTGCAATGAAACAGGAAGGACGCAGATTGGAAATCATTTAATGAAGTACGCTGAATTAGCGAATGCCGGAGTTTTAGCACAACCGGTCTACGAACCCGGAAAACCTATTTCACAGGTTGCACGGGAGTATGGGCTCGAACCAGAACAGGTTGCTAAGCTGGCATCGAATGAAAACCCGTATGGACCCTCGCCGATGGCGAAGGCTGCGGGACAAGCAGAATTGGAGCAGGCGCACATTTATCCTGATGGGTCAGGGTATTTGTTGCGTGAGGCAATTGCGGCAGAGCGGGGAGTGGATCCGGATGCGGTTATCCTTGGAAACGGCTCGAATGAGATTATCGAACTCTTGGGACATGCCTTTTTGCGGCCTGGACTTGAGGTGGTGATGGGGGCGCAGGCTTTTATCGTTTATAAATTGGTGACGCGTCTTTTTGGTGCGACTGCGGTAGAAGTGCCGATGAAGAATTTTTCACACGATTTGACGGCAATGCGAGAGGTTGTTACGGAGCGGACGCGTCTTCTGTTCGTGGCGAGCCCGAATAACCCGACCGGTGCGGCAAATGAGGCGAAAGCGCTGCTGGCCTTAGCAGAAGATTTGCCGGACCATGTGATCTTTTGCTTGGATGAGGCTTACGCGGAATACTTAGATTCTGCGCCGGATATGCGTGCGGCTTTTTTAGCTGGGCGAAAGGTTTTTTGCCTACGCACTTTTTCAAAAATATACGGTCTGGGGGGCTTGCGAGTTGGCTATGGTTACGGAGACCGGGAACTGGTTGATTTACTGCAACGGGTTCGACAACCGTTTAATGTGAATGCGGTGGCTCAGGCTGCAGCTTTGGCAGCTCTCGGGGATGTGGATTTTTATGAGATGTGTCGAAGTGAGAACGCTGCGGGGCGAGCGGTTCTGGTTTCCGAATTGAATGCCATGGGGTACGAAACTTTTGGCGGGTCGGCAAATTTTGTGCTGACCCGAGTGGGAGACGGATCCGCCTGCTTCCTCGCCCTTCAGTCGCAGGGAATCATTGTACGTCCTTTGTCGGTTTATGGGATGCCTGAATATGTACGTATTACCATTGGTACGCAGGAGGAAAACCAGCGTTTGCTTTCAGCGATGCGGACTTGGTCAGAAAGTGGGTCGATAACGGCATGATGTCGGTTTTTTTGGATATGATCATACCTTTAGTTAGCCTTTTCGCGTTTTTGTTTATGCACGCTCTTCTTGTGATGGGCGAGACGGGCCTCATTTCGGTGCGTTACGGAAAATTGGCACGTGCTGACTTGGAAGCACTAAGAAAGCACAGAGGTATAGCGCGTGTGTTGAGCGAGGGGGATCGTGCGGGGGGCGCTTTGCGTTTCGGTAAGGTTCTTTGCCTTTTAGCTCTTGGGATGCAGGTATGTATTTTGGCTTTGGGTTTTTCTGTGCAGGGAGAGGGGCTAAGCTGGGTCAGTCTTTTTTTGGCAGGATTGCCGATAGTTTTTTTATTTTATGTGGTGGGTTATTATCTGCCGCAGGCTTTAGCGCTTCGTTGCCCGGTGGTAACTTTGAGGTTATCGGCTCCTTTGCTAGTGTCCTTGAAACTCCTTTTGCTTCCCCTGCGTTTTCTATCAATTAAGGAATTTATTTTTAAACGAATCGGAGTAGATGGAGTTGCGCCAGATCCGATGGATATGGCAGTGCAGTTGCGGGCTTTAGGGCTGAACAATACGCGACTTTCGCCAGTTGTGTGCTCAATTGTGAGCCGTTCGATTCAAATGCAGGATTTAGTCGTGCACGATGTTTTGCTGCCGAGAAATGAGGTGGTTATTTATGATTTAAATGAGGATTTGGCAACAAATCTTGGGCGCATGAAAGGTGCGGGGCATACGCGCTATCCGCTATGCCGTGGCGATCTCGATGACTGCTTGGGGATCATCCACATTAAGGATATTTTCCGCAGTAAGACTGGAGAGCTTGCAATGGAGCCGGATGTTTTGATGCGTCCAACTGGTAGTTTCTTGTTGGAAACACCACTAGAAGAAGCGCTTCAACGCATGCTGCGCACCAAATTTCATATGGGTCTGGTTTATGATAGCTTTGGTGGGGCCCTGGGAGTTGTTACACTCGAACGAATCCTTGAGGAGTTGGTCGGAGATATTCAGGACGAATTTGATAGCGAAGAGGAACGAATCGAAGCTTTACGTGAACCCGGGTGCTATCAGATTTCAGGACTGGCACCCATGCATGATGTGGAAATGCGTCTAGGTCTGGAAACTGGCAATGACGAAGTTTCGACCTTTGGAGGATTCGTGACTGGTGAGCTGGGGCGAATACCCAAAGCAGGCGAGCAACTAACGGTGCACGGTTTGCAGATAGAAATTGTGCGCGTTGATGAGCGCCGAATTCTCACCACGCGGGTGCGGTTGTTGAGTGGCGTGGGCGACTAGGATTACTGTGACTGAAAACGTGCTAATGTTTCGGCATTTTCGCGAAGCAAAGCACTCAAGTCGATGAGGAGGCTTTCCCGGTTAGGGGTAAATATGAATCGATCGCTGCCAAGTTTGCGGTAAGCCTCAAGAATGATTTTTGGTTGGGGCCGACGCATTTGAAGGAAGCGTTTAAGGAGCTCGTTCAAGTTTTCGGTGTAGCCGAGTTGTAATTCAAGGTCTATAAGCTCAGCTAAAACCAGTTGATTGGTGGGGGTTTGGTCGTAGGCTCTGAGCAACACACGTCGCGCTTGGGGCAATGCCTCTATTTTGATGAGGCGGTTTGCAACTGCAAAGAATTGTTGAGGGCTAATATTTTCGCCGTTCAAGAATTCATTAAGGTAGATGTCGCCAAAATCTGGGCGGTTTATTCCGTACGAAGCAACCGCTCGTAAGCTATTGAAAACATCGCGACGTTTATTGAGCCATTCAGGACGTTCCTTATCGAGTTCTTCAGAGAATGAGAGTGCGCCTGTATAGTCTTTTTTTATAAGGTGCGCTTCGATCATGAGTAAAGCGAAGGCGTCGATGCGAAATTCATTTTCCAGGGCTTCTTCATAGCAGTGTCGGGCAAGTTCTATATTACCAGAGTCTGCCGCAAAGTTGGCAATCGACTGAAGCGCGTTTGAGTCGTCGCTAAATTGCTTAAGAATACGACGCGTTTCGCGCTCCTCGCGCTCACTATCACCGTATTTATTATAGATATATAGGAGTTCAATGCGTGGTGCGGCGCTGAGCGGATTCGCTAGATTACGCATGATAGCATATTTCCTAGCTTTCTCAATGTCGCCCACTTCGCGATGGTAGCGACTCAATTGCATCAACAGGCTCTCGTTATTAACAAAGGATTTCATATTGAGTTCCAGTTTTTTGATTGCGGTTTCTTTGTGTCCGCGATTCCAGCTGATTTGAGCAGCCAACAGAACGCCTTCAAGGGATACATTTAACTCATAAATGTTTATGTAGTCGTCGGCACGATCGTAGTTGCCTCGCAGAAAGTTAGCTTGGGCGGCGCCAAAAGCGAGCACCCTGTTACGGTCATTTATTTCAGTTTCTTCCGGCAAGTAAGTATCGGCAATTTTTTGAATTTCAGCGTCCATCTGGTGTCGCAAGAGTAGACGCAGGGTTGCTTTTAAGTAATCCAGATCATCCATTCCGCCGTGCTCAAGCCCTTGGCAGAGAAGTCCCGAGGATATATCCGTTCTTTTGAGCAGTTGCTCGTAGAATTCTGCCAAGAGTAAACGACCCTCCAAATTTCCGGGTGAGCGCGTAACACCCAAGCGTAGAAGGGTGAGGGCCTCACGATATTCACCGTCCTTAAAATGGCTCAAACCCTTTGCTACATGATAATCTCCCATTTCCTTGCGGTGGTCATCAAGCCGGAAGGGTAGTTGAATCATTCCGCTGAAACTAACTGCATCAAAGTCCTTTTTTAATTTAAACCAATAATAGAGAGCGCCTGCAGTGCAGATCCACGCAGTGACGAAAAGAGCCAGAAAGACCGTCAAGACGCGAAGCCATCGCAGGGAGACAATAATTTGCCCGTCCGGGCGCCGCTTTTGCACGGCAAATCCCATCAAGATTGAGCGTTCCATTGATATAGTCTTAGGTTTTGTTTTCATAAGTACCTGCTTAATAATATTTGATTATAAAAAAGGTCAGTTAAGGTTGGGACAATGATAAAATTTTATGGGTTTTAAATGAAAGGCTCTATTGGAATAGAGATAAATGAGATCAATCTGGGTTATTTTGCCTTATAATCTTGTTGACCTCGCGCAGGAATCACCCAAATTGAGGGTTATGACTAAAGTGATATTTAATACCGTTGTTGTTTCATCTTTTTTCGCCATTGCTGCAAATTTTGCCATTGCTGGGCCTTTGGTGACGATTGGAGATGTTGGCACTGTCTCTTTCGATGGCTCCGCTTCAGTCAAAATGGACGACAACATATTCAGGCAAGAAAAGGGCAAAGGTAAAGTGGATGATATCGTTATGACTTTTTCACCCGGCCTTATCGCAACTCTTGGCCGTGACTCAAGCAATCTTGATATCAACCTATCGACGAGCTTCGATTTTGTACGTTACCAAGACAAGGGCGACTTAGATTCTGAGCTTTTCCACATTCTCGGCGAAGCAGCTTACCGAGCCAGCCGCTTGGCAGTTTTTGCAAGCGCCAATTACGATGAAAGTAAGTCCAATAATGAATTAGCAAATCGTAACGGAGACCTCCTTGAACGCGAGAATACCGGATTTAGTATCAAAGGCGAATATACGCTTTCGCCTAAGTTCAGCGCGAAGGTTGGCTTGAATTTTGATGAAATTGCTTATGTAGGTTCCTATGCTGCTGACTATCAAGATCGTAAAAACCGTACAGTTCCTATTGACATTTTTTATGAGCTTACCCCCAAGCTGGATCTCAGCGTAGGTTACACCAATGGTGATATCGATGTTGAAAATGGCGATGATGCTACCAGGGACGATTTCAATGTCGGATTACGGGGGCAACTGTTACCAAAATTAGTGGGTGATTTTAAGATCGGTTACAATCAATATGATAGCGATTCGTACAAAACAGCCTCAATGAGCCTAAAGGGTGATTTCAGTTGGACAATAAGCTCTAAGCTTACGCACAGACTGAACATTTTCCGCAATTTTGATGCATCCGCAACCGGAACAGGAACACAGGAAACAAAGGTTCGTTTTTCAACTAATTATTTGTTGAACAGCAAGGTCTCATTATCAGGGAGAATGGGTTACACCATTCGTGATTATTTGAGTTCTAGTCGCGAAGATAATCTCTTAACAATAAGCTTTAACGGTAATTACAGAATCAACACTAATTGGAGCGTCAATGCCGGCTATACCTTCTCTACCAACGATTCGACGATTGCTTCTTCGAGCTATGATAATAACATATTTACATTATCAGCGCTACTATCGTATTAACAATTGAACATATCGTAATTTTTACGGTCATAAATGCCTCTTAGGGGGCATTTTTAGTATTATGAAAGAGATAAAGGCACTTTTCTTATTTATTTTAATCGGCTTTGGTGCCACGTTTTTAACGGCGCAGGATTCAGGAGATGACAGTTTCTCCGGTAGTAGCAGTATCAACTCAACGGCGTCTTCCTACGGTGTTGCGGTCAGTGAGAATTACGTTCTCAAAACTTCAGATGTTATTGGACTTCAAGTTTATCAAGAAGCTGATTTAGATAAAGCGGTTCGGATTGAGGGGGATGGTACAGTTGCACTTGCATTGATTGGGAAAGTTAAGGTTTCCGGAATGACCGTTGCAGAGGCACAATCGCTTATAACGGATCTCCTCAACCGGGATTACTTAGTTGAACCACAAGTATCACTTCAAATTGTTGAATTTGCACCTAGGTTTGTCCGTGTCCTAGGAATGGTTGGAAGTCCCGGCAAAGTGCCAATGCCACCAGACAGTGATTTAACCTTAATTGATGCTATTTCGCAATCACGAGGGGTGACCCGCCTCGGCAATGCCCGTAAGGTGCGCATTAAGCGCAACGACGGCACCAAACCATTTGATGTAGACTACGATGAAATACGTCGTGGTGAAGCCAAGGATATTATCTTACAGGAAGGGGATACCATCACGGTCCCCGAACGACTCATTTAAAAAATCATAATGAAAAACAATTACGTCAAAGGCGGTCCCGATCCTAATTCAGGAGGTTATGGAGGTTATGGAGGTAGCGGCAATTACGGCTACGGAGGCGGTGGTAGTTACAGCTACGGAGGTAGCAGTTATGGTTATGGGGGCTATGGATCTGAGGGATACGGAGGCGCTAAGCCACAACGCTCTGCTCGAGACTATATCCTTATGTTCCGTGAAAGGATATGGTATCTTATTGTTGCCTTTTTCATTATTTTTTCTGGATCCATTCTGTACACTTTCAATAAGACCAAGGTCTACACCGCAGTTGCAACGATGCAGGTGCTTCGTGATGACCCCACTGCCATTGAGGAAGGTGTGGAAATGGAACCTAACCAAATACGTGGAGCTGAAGATTTAAATACTCAGATTAGTGTTTTAAACAGTGGTTCAATTGTTAAGGGAGTTCAGCAAAGACTGCAAGAGGATGAACTGAAGCGTTTTATGGCGCCCTATCAGGACAGCTTTAATCTCACCGGGGCACTCTCTGCTGGAGAAATTTTAGGAAAAAACCGTAGAGTTATACCTCAGCGAATGAGCCTGATGGTAAATATCGCTTATTCGCATCCCGACCCTATCATGGCATCACGGGTGGCAAACCTTTTTGCAGAGGAATTCATCAATCACAATTTGACGAAGAGCATTGATGCCGCCATGAAAGCGGTCGAGGATTTGCGGGTACGCGCCGATCAGCAACGCGAACGAGTCGAAGAATTAGAGTTGAAGCTTGCTGAATACCGGGAAAAGCACAATGCCGTTTCATTGGATCAGCAGGAGAATATTGCAGGCGAACAGTTGAAGACGCTCAATTCAATTAAATCATTAAACAAAAATAATTTTGATATTGCTGAGACCAAATGGAATTTGATCGAGACTTACCGACGCGAGAAGAGGGACTTGTGGGAGTTGTCATTCATTGCGGAACAGTCACGTGTTGCTACGCTGCTCGAATCTATTTCAAGTGCAAAGATCACGATTTCATCGCTCAGCAAACGATATCGGGAGAAGCACCCTGCAATGATTTCAATGTTACAGACCTATCAGGAATCTGAGGCGGAGTTGTCAATAGCGGTACAAAATGCAGAAGATAAAATCTATGCAACTTATGCCGAAACAAAAGAAAATTTTGAGGTAGCTAGTAAGCGATTGGCAGAAAAAGAAAAGGAACTTATTGCACTCAGTAAAACCGGAGTTGAATACAATACCTTGTTACGTGAGTTCGATGTTCAGCAAGGATTTCTACAGGCTATTGTAAGCCGCATGACCATGCAAAAAACCTTGGTCAATTTGAAGAATCCCAATGCACGTATCATCGACGAAGCTTTTCCTCCTATCAAGCATTCATCGCCTAACATTGCAATTAACCTATTAGGAGGTGCCTTTGGTGGCTTTGCGGTGGGGGTTGCCTTGGTGTTCATTGTGTCGTTCTTGGATGACCGCATTAAAAGTGCCTTCGACATTGAAGGTGCGGTGGGGCTGTCATTGTTAGGTGTTATCACCAAAATTAAGAAGCTTGATGCAGCATCCAAGGCCCAGGCAGTTGCTTCGAATGCAGACCGCCACGTGACTGAAACATTCCGTTCCGTATATTCTTCACTAAAGCTCAACGAGGAAAGTAAAAATGCGAAAGTCATTCTTACAACCAGTACCGTTCCCAGCGAAGGTAAATCATTTGTTAGTTCAAATTTGGCGCTAACGTTTGCGAATCATGGTGACAAAACATTACTTTTAGATGGGGATTTGCGTTTGCCTAACATTGCACGTTCAATGCAAATCGAAAATGAAAAGGGGCACTTAAATCATATCCAGGACGGAGAAAGCCTTGATGATTTGATCGTGAAAGAAGTTTACCCGAATATGGATGTTTTGGCTACCGGTGGCAAATCCAAGAACCCAACTCAAGTGCTCAATGGTGAGGTTTTCCAAAACATGATAAGTGAGCTGAGAAATCGCTATGACCGCATAATTATTGACTCTCCGCCACTCGCTGCGGTCAGTGATGCTCTCATCTTACTCCCTCTGGTGGATGGTGTCATCTACGTAATCAAGTTTAATTCTGTAAAACGCAAAACCGCTGTGGTCAATGTCCGTCGCCTATGGGAAACGAACATCCCAGTCTTTGGCGCGATTCTGAACTACGTATCTACGACCATGTCGAGTTACTACTATTCACAGTACTCGGACAAGAGTTATAAGAATTACTACATGAGCGCAGAAGATGATTTCGATGATGGCTTTGAACCAATCACAGAGGATAACGATGACACGGATGAAGATGTAGCCATGTCGGAGGTAGCAATCCACGATTCCTCGGACGATAGCCTTGAGTCCAAAGAGAAATCATACTGAGCTTGGCATGAAACGCCTAGCACCCTCCAAAGCCCGGAATTAGCCGGGCTTTTTTGCTACCGCGCCGCTGCGCGTTTCAAACGGTCATTGATCGCTAATCCGACATCGCGGTCTTCTGCTAATTCCACGACAATATCGGTATAATTTTCCGCATCAAGTGATTGCAATAAAGCGAAGAGATTATGGGCCGCGGTTTCGAGCTTCCCGTCTTCGGTTAGCCAAAAAGTCTGTGAATCGAGTGCTTCAATCTTGGCTTTGTGCAAGTATACAAAGGCTGTTTTCTTTCCGCAGTAGAATTCTTTGTCTGGATTAGAACCATTTTCCAGTAGATGTACCCGCGCGCGCGGGCTGTAGTGTTTGCTGAGCATTCCCGGGGCAGTTTGAGCGTTCTTATCCGTGCTTCCATTGAGCTGAATTGCGAGTGGTGCCTGCAGATTTTCTTGAATGGTTTCCAGTGCTATGGGGCCATATCGTAAGAGAATTGGTTTATCGGGATTACGTACGTCAATAATGGTAGATTCCACGCCATGTTTGCAGCGACCTCCGTCTAATATGACCGGTAAGTCTTTGCCTAGGGTATGGGCCACATGAGCTGCCTCTGTTGGGCTGACATAGCCAAAAGGGTTAGCGCTGGGAGCAGCTAAAGGTAAATTGCAAAGTTTCAAGAGATTTTGAAACACAGGTTGGGCCGGAACCCGTATGGCAACACTTGGTAGACCAGCGGTTACAAGGTCGGGAATAGCGGCCTTCTTCTGAGCTATTAGTGTTAGGGGGCCGGGCCAGAATTTTTGAGCCAGCTTTTGGAAAGCCTCGTTATCCTCAATATAATCCAAGGTAGCTTGATAATGCCTACAGTGAACAATCAGGGGATCTAAAAATGGCCTTCCCTTGATTTCAAAGATTTTGCGCACTGCTGATTCACTCAGGGCATTGCCTGCTAATCCATAAACTGTTTCCGTCGGAACCGCGACGAGTTCATTTCGTCGTAAGCGCTCTGCACAGGATTGCAGGTTTTCGTCGCTGGTGTTCAGGATCATTTCGTTGGCAGCTATAATAGCGGTCGAGATACAAAAAACCCTTTCCGGCTTAGCCAGGAAAGGATCTAAATT
>JAACDB010000001.1 GCA_009937095.1 Verrucomicrobiota bacterium | reverse complement strand
TCTCAAGAATACCCAGTTTCAGCAATATCACTTCCTGAATCAAAAAAAGAAAATAATGATACTCATTTACGGCCGTCGATAGCCGCCTACTCACTCCCTAAAGCTATGCGTCTTTGAGGAACTGCTCAAAAGCCTCACGCATTGCCTGAATTTGCCCTTTATAAGCGGGGTTCTCGATCTCGTTGGTCCACTCATGCGGATCAGTACGATGATCGTAGAATTCCTCTTCACCATTGCGACAACGGATATACCGGAAATGCTCGGAACGCAGGCTGAAATGTTGATCCTCCGCACGGGCGGGCTGGTCTGCTTTAAAGGGGGCTTTTGAGCCTGAGGCCGCTACGGAAATATACGGGCCCTCCCATTGATTCGCGGCGGGATTCTCAAGTAAGGAGCGCAGGCTGAAACCGTCCAATTCATAGGCGGAATCCATCCCGGCGTAATCGATACAGGTCGGGTAAAGATCCAATAAGGCGACGGGGCGGGCACATTCCACTCCCTGCGCTACTCCCGGGCCGGCTACCACAAGGGGAATGCGGACACTTTCCTCCCACGGTGTAAATTTGAAGAGGTATTCCTTTTCACCCATGTGATACCCGTGATCACTGGTGAAAATAATCAAGGTATTGGCGGCATCGTCCCGCGCTTCAATGGCCTTGAGTACCTTTCCGACCTGATCATCCACAAAAGCCACGCATGCGAGATAGGCCTGGGTCCACTTGCGCAATTGCTCCTCCCCTCCATTTTTCATGATCTTTTGATATTTGTGCCAGCCCCAGGGCTCGGAAAGATCCTGTTGGTTGGTTAAGATCTTGGCACAGTCGTCGGCATCATTCTCGAGTATAGGCGTTAACTCAACCGTCTCTAGCGGGAAGAGATCAAAGTACTTTTGCGGGGCATACCAGGGGGAATGAGGACGAGAAAAACCGACTGTCAGGAGGAAAGGTGCCGGGTGCTCTTGTTGAAGGAACTCGACGGCCTCGCGGGCGTGGACCTCGTCGGGCATGAGGTCGCGATTGTGCCCCTCGCGGAATTGCCAGGGTTTGCCCGTATAGAACATCGACCAGCCATAGCCCGCGCCATACTCACTCAAATCCTGAATGGGACCGAAGCCATCGCCCCACCCTCCATTCTGACGATGTGCTTCCGGCCACCAGGGCGGCAAAACGCCCTGACGCTTGTTCTCGGGTTTGCCATCGTTTGGCAGCGGACCAAAATTGGGGTGCGAACCAAAGCCGCGTGATCCGTCCGTGTTTCCAAAGATCTCTGTGCGCTCATGTCCATTGTGATGGATTTTTCCGGTGGCAAAATTGCGATAACCGTTGCGGGTAAAGGTTTCGAAGAGGGTCGGTTTACCCTTGAGGACGGGATTGTTGTACCAACGGTTCTGGTGCTGCTTGCCGCCATAGAGCCCGGTGGTAATCGGGTGCAGGCCGCTCCAGAGACTCGCACGCGAGGGTCCGCAAATCGGACTATTGGAAGCAGCGTTCAGGAAGCGCACTCCGCGCGCGGTCAGTCGGTCGATATTCGGCGTGTAGGCCTGCGGGTGCCCTCCCATTCCCGCGATGGAATCATTCAAATCATCGCAAATAATAATGACGATGTTGGGGGCTTGCTCTGTTTCCGCAGCGCAGGAAACGGTGCAGGCGGCACAAGCGAGGACAAATATGAATATGCGGTGAATAGTCTTCATTATTGCTTCAATTCACGCACGGCGTGGTAGGCGGGTTTGGCTTCATAATCTCTACCAAAAAGTAGGGGTGCGGCAGTACGTCCTTTTACGGGCCAGTCGTTGATCCAGGAATACTGGTCAAGGGTACCCCAAAAGCTGACGCGCTCAATGACATCACGGTTGCGCAGGAAGAGTTCGAAAATCTCGCGGTAGCGGCGGGCCTGTTGTTTCAGAACGCGTTTGGGAACGCCATCGACATAAGGATTCATTGCGGGATCCAACTCGGCTTTTTTATCGACATCCGCGCCTTTGTAATCGTCCAGCAATGGCAGCATGCCCACATCCAATTCACTGATGCTGACCTGTACTCCGACGCTTGCCATAAGATCAATGGAGCGCTGTACCTCCTTCAAGTTGGGATATTTCAAATGCCAGTGACCCTGAAAGCCAACTCCGTGCATCGGGATGCCCTTGGATTTCAAATGCAAAATGAGACCGGCCGCAAAGCGCGCCTTGGGTTCATCGAACATGCTGTAGTCGTTGTAGAGCAACAAGGCACCCGGATCGGCCTCGTGCGTCATCCGATAGGCGAGCTCAATGTAGTCTTTTCCGATAATCCGCAACCAGGGCGTGTCCCGCAAAAAGGCGACCTGTTTCTTTTTACCGCTTTCGGGATCCTCGATCCATTTGGTGTCAATGGCCTCGTTCACCACGTCCCAGTATTTGATGCGTCCCTTGTAGCGTCCCACCACCGTGTTAATGTGGGTGCGCATGCGCTCAATCAAGACCTCGCGGTTTACCTCGGAGCCATCCTTATGCTTAAAGATCCAATCGGGAACCATGGCATGCCATACGAGCGCGTGACCAACATAGTCCATTCCATGTTCCTCAGCGAAATCCACTGCAGCATCCGGCCCCTTGAAATCAAAGACCCCCTCCTTCGGTTGCACGAACATCATCTTCATGTTGTTCTCAGAAGTCAGGCAATTGAATTCACGACCCAGAATTTCCAGTTCGCGGGCATCCTCGCGATAAGGGGGATCCTCGGGGTGCAGTCCGCCCGCCATGATATTACCAATCAGGAAATCATCTTTATAAAGCTCGTGGAGCGGCAGATTCTGGGAATCGACATCGGTCATGGCATTTGCATTGAAGGCGAGCGCAAGGATGGTGAGTAAAGTAAGGGTAAGGGTTTTCATAGGTATTAAAGCGATTCGCGGTGTTGCTTCAGGATTTGCTGCAGCTTGGCAACGACCTCCTGGTATTGAGCTTGATTGACGACATTGACGTTTTCGTCCGGATCTGTGGCGTGATCGTAAAGCATACGCGCACCACTGTTCCATTCGGTATATTGAAAACGATCCGAGCGCACGCTCTCGCCGCCATGGTAACGCCCAAAGATCGCCTCTTTGAAGGGTGCCTCAGGATCACGCATGAGAGGCGCCAGGCTTTTGCCCTGCAAGTGATCGGGCGCGTCCACCCCTGCCAACTCGCACAGGGTCGGATAAATATCGACAAATTCCACCAGCGCTTTCACGCGTTGTCCGGCTTCCATCCCAGGTGCGCTGATAATCAGGGGGGAATGCAGGGAGGTCTTGAAAAGCGCGTGTTTGCACCAAAGGGAATGCTCGCCGAGTTGCCAACCGTGGTCACCCCAAAGGATGACAATGGTATTGTCGCGCATACCCTGACGGTCAAGTTCATCTAGCACCCGGCCGATCATGGCATCGGTGTAGGAAACACAAGCGTAGTAGCCGTGCATGAGGGTGCGGGCAAGGTCGTCAGATAGCGGCCCCTTTTTGGGAATGCCGCCATACATGCCGCGCAATTCGTGCCATTCGTGGATGGCCTCACCCGGCGCACCGGCGGGTACGTAGGGATTGTCGACCAACTCAATGGCTTCGCGGTCGTAGAGATCCCAGTATTTCTTGGGCGCGTTAAAGGGCAGGTGCGGCTTGGCGTAACCAGCGGTTATGAAGAAAGGCGTGCCCTCCGCCTTCGCGCGGCGGATGTCCTCGATGATTTTGTTCGTCATTTCGCCGCCCGAGTAGAGGTCGTCGGAAACATCGGCAGCTTCGTAGGCGGGCTTGTCGTTATTCGCCAATGCTTGATTCTCGGGTAGGTGGTAGATCTTGAAATCACTCGGACGGAAAAATTCATCCCAGGAAGCCGTGCTGTCATCCCAGTCGTGATAGATCTTTCCGTTACCCAGCGCAGTGTATCCGGAACGTCGCAACCAAGTGGGGATGTCGGGAATACCGGCAGCGTCCTTATCGGCGCGGGTGTAATAGGTCACAAAACGATCGGGGGTTGGATACATACCCGTCATGAGACTGGCGCGCGAAGCACCACAAACCGGCACCTGACAATAAGCGCGCTCAAAAATGGTACCCGCTTCGGCGAGGCGGTCGATGTTGGGCGACAAGGCGACGGCACTGCCATAACAACCCAGTTCCGGTCGCAGGTCATCAACTGCGATGAATAAAATGTTCGGGTGCTCGGATCCCAAGACGCCCGTGGGCACCAAGCTCGCCAGTGAAAGCGCAATTAAAGAAAGTAATTGATACGGGGTTTTCATAGGTATGGGTGGTATGGACAATCTTGCATCTTACTGAGATCCGGCAGGTTCGTAAATTGTAAGCTTTGATGCTTTTATACAAATCATCGAAACTTACGCCAACCCGTATTTATGGAGCGGCTTGTACGACTACTTTCATGGTCGCCTCAACGGGTTCGTTGATGCCATCGGACACCGTTACTTTCAAGACGTTCTCACCCACATCAGCCGCGCCGGGAGTACCCTGAAAACGGCCGTAACTGGGGTTGGTCAATTGAATCCATTCCGGGCCGGATACCTTGGCATAAACCAGTCCGTCTTCCTCGGGATCACTAGCACGAAAATTGACATAGGAACTGTACGCTTCGCCCACCTTGGCGGGTTTCTGCGAGAAGCTGCTGGGACGCCAGGATGGTGGCTTGTTTTTGCTGATCATCTCACTGCCAAAAACCGAGGCGGCATAGGCATCGTCCGCCTCGCGGACTTTTTGACGGTGCGTGTTTAGAAGTGCGGAAATCTTGCTTACCACCGCGGCATACTGTGGGTCATCCACCCGATTGATATTCTCATCGATATCAATGCGGTGGTTGTAAAGCATGCGTCCCCCACTCCGCCATTCCGCATAGCTGAGGTTGCGGGTTTTGACGGCCTCCCCGCTATGGTAGCGACTGTAAACCGCATTCTTGAAGGGTGCCTCGGGGTTTTCGAGTAGTGGTCGGAGACTTCGACCCTGCAGGTGAGTGGGTGCTTCCACGCCGGCTAGATCGCAGAGGGTTGGATAGATATCGACAAACTCAACCAGCGAGCTGGATTTTTGTCCGCCCTGAAAACCGGGGGCGCTGAGGATGAGGGGCGCATTCAGGGAAGTCCGGAACAGGGCGTGCTTACACCAAAGGGTATGCTCGCCGAGTTGCCAGCCGTGGTCACCCCACAAGATAACGATGGTGTTGTCAGTCATCTCAAGGCGCTCGAGGGCATCGAGGACTTTGCCAATCATGGCATCGGCATAGGAAACCGTGGCGTAGTAGCCATGGATAAGGTGGAGCGCGAGT
The DNA here is from genome assembly GCA_009937095.1 of Verrucomicrobiota bacterium. Taxonomy (GTDB): domain Bacteria; phylum Verrucomicrobiota; class Verrucomicrobiia; order Opitutales; family Coraliomargaritaceae; genus UBA7445. The sequence goes on along the minus strand of JAACDB010000001.1, from coordinate 32,572 downwards.
TCATCCGAAACAGGACCCTGCTGAGGCACGCCACCATATTGACCGCGCAATTCATTCCACTGGTGCATGGCTTCACGCGGAGCACCCTCCGGAACATAGTAATTATCCGGCAGGGAGAAGTCCTCCCTTTTATAGAGCTCCCAATATTTTGTAGGGGCGTTAAAGGGCAGGTGTGGCTTGGTGAAGCCCGCTGTTATAAAGAAAGGCGTACCGGCCGCCTTGGCGCGTTCGAGGTCGCGAATGACCTTGTCCGCGATTTCGCCATCGGGGTAAGCGTTATCGGGAACATCCGCCTTTTCAAAGGGAGGTTGCTCCTTGTTTGGCAAAGCAATGTTCTCCGGAAGAACATAACGGCGGAAAGTGCCGGGGTGTTCGATCTCGCTCCAGGAACGTTTGAAGTCGTCCTTTTGGTGATAGATTTTTCCGTTTGAAATGGTGGTGTAGCCCTGCTCTTTCAACCAACCCGGGAGGTCGTAAATGCCCCGCACTTCGGCATCGGCCTTGGTGTGGTAACTGAGGAAACGCTGGGGGGTCGGATAAAGTCCGGTCATGAGACTGGCGCGTGAAGCTCCGCAGACCGGCACCTGGCAATAGGCTTCCTGAAAAACCGTTCCGCTGGCAGCAAGACGGTCGATATGGGGCGATATAATCTCGGTATTGCCGTAGCATCCCAACTCAGGACGAAGGTCGTCCACCGCGATAAAGAGAATGTGGGGTTTTTCGGTAGTACCTTGCGCAGTGCTATGTGCCGCAAATGCGATCAGCAAGGTGAATAAAAAGAAGAGGCGAGCGGTTGTTTTCATAGTGTTGTTTTAGGGTTCTTTTATTTGAAATCAGTCGGTGTATATTTTTTGCACGAGCTTTCCGGTATCGAGGAAATGCTTATAGGGCATGCGGTCATAGCTGCGAAGTTCTGCCGCGACCTTTGGGTCATCCCGATCGGGCCAGGGATTCGTTTCAAGAATCTGCATGAGCTTGGCATGGGCGGCGCGTTCCTCGGTAGTCTGCGCTTCTCCCACCAAAACATAGTTCGAGCGGCGGTAGTCGCCCTTGGTGCGATACAAGCGTCCCGACCCGGAACCATAGAACGGATCCACCGCTTCGAGTATCCAGTCCTTGGTGCGTGCCATCCGTGCGGTCGCGATGTAGCTCATAATCCATTCGCGATGCGTGGCGCTCTCCCCCGTTAGAAAAGGCCGCAGGCTTTTTCCATCCAGCGCGTGACCATTGGGCAGGCCTGCGCCGGAGTAATCGATTAAGGTTGGAAAAATGTCCGAGAATTCCACCAATGCGCCGCTGGAACCAAGGGGCTTCACGAGACCCGGTCCATTGATGACCAGAGGAACCCGTGGCCCATCTTCGGTGGCATGCATTTTCATCCCGTTCTTGGAGTCGCCGTTATCAGAAGTAAAAATAATGACGGTATGGTCACGTTGACCTGCCTCTTCAAGAGCAGCGACGAGTCGCCCGATCGTGGCATCGATGTAGCGAAACATGTCCTCCAGAGAACCGCCCTTGTTCGTACCCGGTCTCCCGCGAAAGGGCATGGTCGGCAAACCGCCACCTGCGATGTCGTGCACGAGATTCAAGGGATAATACGCCAGGAAAGGCGCATCGTGCTCGCGCTTGATAAAATTAACGAGGTAATCGGTAAAAATATCGGGCCCGAAATCCTCGGGTCCGGTGTCCTTTAAGCGCCCGTTTTCAATGACACAGGGATGCCAATAACGCGAAGGGATCAGGGGGGCATTGGGAAAATTATACTTACCTTCATAGAGACCGGTAAAGACTTCGCCTGCCGGAATGGCGCTGGGTTGGTCGGCGCGATGGCAGAATTCATCAAATCCAACCGATTCGTCCACCTGTCCACCAAGCGCCATATTATTCCCCACTAGGACGGTACGGTAACCATTGTCACGCAGCGCTTGCGCAAAGGTCAAATGACGGGTCGTCCAGTTGTAGCGGTCACTGCGTTTTTCATTAATACGGAGGTCATTGTGCCAGACACCAGTGCGAAAGGGATAGCGTCCGGTCGTGAGCAGTGCGCGTGAGGAGGAACACATGGGCGTCGCCCAGGCGGTACGAAACATAACTCCAGTCTCGGCAAGGGCATCGATGTGCGGGGTCGGTTGGGCCTTGCTGTCATAACAACTGAAATGCCGGGGGCTGAGGTCATCGACCACCACAACTAAAAAGTTGGGACGGGCTTGCTCGGCTTGTAATGGGGATGACCCCATCCAAGCAGCGATGACGAGGAAGCAATATACGAGTCTATGTTTCATAATGGTTAGCAACAAGATTAAGGCTGCGTTTGTTTTGAAAATTGATCCAGAGTGGCTCGGTTCGCCTCAATGACCGCTTCTTGAAGCACCGCATAGGCGCTGCCGTCCTCGCGCAACATACCCTGCTTCAACACACCGGGGTGCTCGTTGTAACGGTCGATATACTGACAACGATGGTAGCCGATAACGTAGGGCTTGGCGCTGGCATCCGCCACATACTGACGATACATCGCCGCCACCGCTTGTTCGCTTTCGAGCTGCTTCCACATGGTCTTGTCATACTGCGGCGTGGGGAAACTGCATTGATGGTCACAGATTAAAATAGGTTTTCCATACTTGGCATAGAGGGCATCAAAATAGTCCGCTTCAAAACGGTCGCCGCCGGGCTGGATCGAGAGCACATCAATGTAAGGCATGGCCGCTTCAAGGACGACCTCGGGATGATCGTTCACCAAATAGCGTTCCCCAAAGATCAAGGCGCCGGGGTGTAGCTCGCGGGTGGCCTCGCCAATGAGTTTATAATGCGCCTGCGCGATCAGTGCTAAAAAGCCCTCGTCTGTTGCTTCCATGCCGGCTGTCTTACAATCCCGAAGGTATTGCTCGTAACGGACGCGTCCCGGAGCATTAGCGGGTAAGTCGCGAATCGCAATCACCCAGTTCGTTCCGCGTTTGCGCAGCGAGCGTTCCAAATCCCATTGCGGGGTGTCGGTCCAGTAGTAGCCAATCAGATTGGGCTTGTCGGTGTTACGACACATCCAGCGTAACTTTTTAAGTTTCGCAGCCTGCACCTCGGGATCAAAGACATCGGGGTAAAAGAATTCCGCATCGGGAAGGTAATTAGAATTCCGCTCGAGAAAGGAATCCTCCATGTAGGGCATGAGGGGATAAATCGCCTCAGGTGAGCCGTAACCGGCGGTGTTGTAATGCCAGCCTTTCAAATCAGCGGCAGCGGCTTCTGAGTAGCGCACCCAGTCGCCCTGGAAGCGCTCCGCAAAGATGTCGGGCTTGGCAGCTTCCTGCACGCCATTGATGTGATTGATGCCAAGGGTAAAGAAGGGCTGTCCCTGTGGATCGATCAGGCAATGCCGATCAGCAACCGTGCCTAATTGAAAGCGTCCTTCCCCTGCCCCTTCCGGCACGGTGGCTGAATTTCCGTTGAGGATTACTGTAGTCATGATGATTGCGATGATGTGTGTTTTCATTTGATGTGTGTTTTCATTTGATGTGTGTTTTCATTAGAACCGAGCGGCATCGTGCTGTTGAATGAGGGCACGCAATTGCTCTCGGACTTGGGTAAGGTCCGAGTCGAGCGTGTCGGCGAGCGGTCGACCTTCAAGGACGTCCGCTTCAAGATCATAGAACTTGCCGTCACGGTAGAGCTTGTAACGCTTGTTACGCGCAAAGGAGACATCCGAAATATCCGGGTAATGCTTTTCCATGAACTTGGGAATTTCGTACCAACAATAAATGAAGTCACGGGGAGTTCCCGCTTTGCCAAGCAACTGCGGCAGGAAGCTCACACCGTTGCTTTTGACGCTGGCATCCGGTGCAAAGCCCGCCATCGCGCAAAGAGTCGGTAGGAAATCGCTGAAATCGATGAGGTCGCGATTGATCGCCCCCTTCGGGACTCCCGGACCGCTCACGATTAATGGCACATGCGTGCCGGCATTGGTCGTTTGACCTTTCCCGCCACGCACCTTGCGTCCGTTGATTTGCGAGACCGTATTGCCAAGACTCCCGTTGTCAGTGGTAAAGAGAATGTAGGTGTTGTCCGCGACCCCGGCGGCCTCAAGTTGTGCCATCACCCGCCCCACCATTTTATCGGTGTAGCGCACCATGTCGTCGAAATAAGCGGGATCCATACTCCCGCGTTTGGCGCCGGGACTGTCGGGGTTCCAGTCCGCTGAATCGGGATTGGGCACAAAGGGCGAGTGCGGTAAGAGCATGGGGTAGTAAATCAAGAAGGGCTCGTTCTTGTGCGCTTCGATGAACTCACCGATATAATCGACGATCAAATCCGGACCAAATTCGCCTGCGGAATAATTTTCCTCGAGCCCGTTGCGCTCGAGTTGGGGGTTCTCGTAGCGGGTATCCGTTTGGGTGGCGTTACTGAAGTTACTTCGGGTGTGTTGCCAGAGCAGGGATTCTTCAAAACCGAAATGCTGCGGGGCGTCACGGGTTTGCCCGAGTTGCCATTTACCAACAATGCAGGTGGCATAACCAACCTTGCCCAACAAATGCGCAAAGGTCGTCTCCCCGCGCTTGAGCTGGGCAAAGCGGGTATAGTTGTAGACATTGTAACGCCCCGTCATGATCTGCACCCGCGACGGCGTGCAGGCGGGGTTGGCATAACAATGCTCGAAGCGCATCCCCTCCGCGGCGAGGCGGTCGATATTTGGCGTGGCGTAGGAGCTTCCCCCATTCGCGCCAATACATTCATATCCCATATCGTCCGCCATAATGAGCACGATGTTGGGCGGTCGGGCACCCCCGGCGAAGACCGGAAGGCTTACCGCAAGCCAAACAAGCAAGGCGCTCAGTTTTTTTTGAAACGTACTCATTGTGTCTGCAACTGAAGGGTTAAGGTTTCGTTCGTTCCTGACTGGTGTTCAAAATTTGCGAAGTAGCGTTCATCCCCCACTTCAATTTCCAAGGCATAGCTGCCATAAAAACCGCGCCCGCTGATGTGACCCTTGGCATCGACCGTTCCCGATAGCGCAGTGCGCCATTCCTCGTTGATTAATTGATCAAGCACCTTGTAGGCCGGCTTGGGTTGACCCTTCGTATCGAGCAGACCCGCAGGCATCCCCCGCCAGGGTTCCAAGTCCGTAATCGTCCACCAGATGATGGCCTCCACTGCGGGGTGACTGAAAGCGAGGGTGTAGAAATCGCGCGTGAGGTCTGCCTGATACTGCTCCAATTCTGGGGTGCTTGGAATGAGTGGACGTGACTCGCCCTTCGCATCGGCAGCTTCTACTTGATCGATCCAGGCATTGTAAGATTCCCAATCCCCGAAACGTTCACAACTGAGAATGCTGATTTCCGAGAGATGGAGCGGCTTTCCAAAACGGGCGTATTTTTCAAGGGCTCCCCAAAGCCGTGCCTCGCCGATGGAATCCATCTCGGTATGCATGTGGGTTTGTATTCCGATCACTTCGAACTCCGCACCCACCTCAAGGCAGTGCTCAATCTGTTCCTCGTATTCCACATCGAGGTCGGTGTAATGATTGAGAATCAAGCGGGCATCCGGACGTACGGACCGCGCCTCGCGAATCATCCATTCGCTGACCTCATTGGGCCCGTCGATGAATTCAAACCAACGTCGCACCCCCTCGTCCTTCGCGCGCCATTTTATGCCGACCGCTTCGTTGTAAACATCCCATTCATCGATTTCCGGGTAGCCCTCCAGTAAACGGCGCACATGGTGCCGTATATCGGCATCAAGGGCGCTGATTTCCCGCTTGGGATCGGTCATAAAATCCGGCAAGACCTCATGCCACATCAGGGGGTGACCGCGCAGGGTCATGCCCTGTGCTTTGGCCCAGTCAAGTTGCTCGCGCGAGCTTTTGAGATATTGCCATTGTCGGCGTTGTTTTTCGTGGACCGCCCAGTAAAAGTTCACCGTGGCGTAATTGAAGAGCTGGGCGAACTGTGTCTTGAAATCAGAATACCAATCCTGCTTAGGTGCTTGCCAGTCTGCCGAGAGCGAACCGCCGAATTGAAAGGCATGCCCGGTTTGCTCCAATTGAAAAATCGCCCCATCCGGTACAAGCGCACCATCGGGCAAACGCACTTCCAGCTGCAGCTCACCCATGCGATGGGCCTCAATGCGTTCCCGCGCACCCTCAAGTTTCCAGGGACGGTGTTCCTCCGCCTTAAGCATTTCAAAAGCCGCGAGGATCAGGACGATGCTGGCTATGGTCTTCATGCGTATTCAAGCGCGACCGCGCAATGACAGGAAAATTGCGGAATCACAACCGAGCCTCGCTTGCCCTTAAAGTTTATGGGGAGCGGAATGCCGTCAGGCACGAGCGTTACGGCGGTGATCGTTTCTGGCAGGTCAAAATTCAGGAGCACCTCATGGAGCAGCGGAAGATCTTCGATGACCTCACAATTGTCGCGTTGCATGGGCGGGGCATAGAGCAAGTGCGCCACGTAACGCTTTTGTTCCGCCTGATGGAGAAAGGCGAGGCGTCCGGCACTGGGCAAGGTCGCTTCCACCATCGGACGGGTGTGCACAAGCTTTAGGACATTGATGAATAAATCGCGGTGCAGGCGCATGCCCTGTTTGTAATACATGCAGTCGCATTCCGGCGCGATCGTGATGACCGAAGCCTTACGGAAAACCGCGGGGTGCGCTGCCGCTTCGGGACGATGCGGGGTATTCTGATGCGAACAATACTGCGCCTGCGTGCGACTGAAATACGGCTCGTGAATCTGGGCGAGAACCTCGGTGCCCGAGTGCGGCTTGAAACGGCGACAGGGTTTGAAATTCAAGAAGGGACTCTCCACAAGACCGGCGTTCACGGCCTCCCCTGGGACGAGGTAGTCGCGGTCGAAGTTTGCCTCGCCAAGATAATCCGCGCCGATATCCAGCAAGACCTCGCCCGTTGCACTCAGGGCACCCGCTCCGAGAACCACCAAGCTGCCTCCGTTTTTCGCGTAGGCATCCAGCGCTTGCGCCTCCTCTGCGCTCAGGCAGCTAACTCCCGGCAGGATAACCGCGTCGTATTTGCCGAGATCCTCCGTATGATTCGCCACTTCAAAATTGACTTGTTGCTCAAGGAGGATTTTTGCGAGCCCCTCGTCATGCTCCGCGCTGAAGCTGCGCCAAAACCCGAGCCGCGCAACCGGAAGCCCGCCGATGCCATAAGCCTCAATCGTTTTCACGTAGGCAAAGGCCTTGCCGATATTGGCATAAGTCGCGGGATCCATTTTCCCACTTGGGTGCAACTGGTCACCAAAGTTGCAATGGGCACCCCAGGCAATCATGGAGGCGGCCTCATAGCGCAGGGCGTCGGGATGCTTGAAGCCGCCAAACTCGCCCCAGGCGGTGTGGAATTTCCCGCTCATCGCGGTAATGGCATAGCCCTCCTGCAGAAAGTATTTTGATTGCAGGGGCAACTTGTCGTAACCGCCCCAAACGGTAGGCAGGTCTTCAAGATCCTGCACGGTGTTGTGCGCATACATGCGTTGATGGAAATTGCCCGCTGTTTCGATGGCGGTGGTTCCATTAAAGAAGACCTGCGCTTTAGGATGGTGCATCGCAATCAGATCACGCAAGGCGACACAATGCGCCTGTAGCTTGCCCGCAGTGAAGGTCTCCACCGCCTCCGCGTCATCCATATCAACACCCCCTGCCGTCATGTCGCGGCGGCAGGATTCGCAAAAACAATGCCGTTGCACTTGATAGATATCGAACCAGAACCCGTCGGGGGCGTAGCGCTCACACAATTCCCCAACCTGCGCCATGATGTGGTCGTGGTAAGCGGTGTTGGGGCAAAGAAACTTCCAGTAGTAATCCGGCAAGGGATCGTCAGGTTTGGCATCTGCGGGTAATTCGCCCTGCGTGACGAATCCACCGTCCCGGTCGCGGACACACCACTCCGGATGGGCCTCGGCATCGCCCGCAGACCAACCAAAGGTATAGTAAATCTGAACCTTGACCCCGATTTCGCGGCAAGCCTCGATCTGCGCCCCAAGTAAATCAAAGTCCAGATGCGGGTGCATGCGCCCTACTTCAGTTGGATAATAGCTCCAACTGTGGTGACACTTCGCAAAGAGGTTGATGGCATCCACCTGTCCTAACCGCAAAGCCGCCTGAAAGTCCTCTTTTTTGAAATCTGCACCAATGCCCTTCAAATACTCGGAGGTATGAAAGTCCAGATGGATCTGGCGACAGCCTATGGGGATTTCTAAAGGGCTCTGCATGGGTTAAAGGCAATTACGAACATCAACAGTTGTTAAATATACGTCAATTATAGAGCCCACACAAGAGAGGCCTGTGAATACTCAATCACGTAAAATGAAAACAACGAGCGTACCTATAAGTTGCGTTCAGCGACGGAAGCCGCGCCATTTCAAACCGAGCATCGCAAGGACCGACAAACCGAGCATCAAGGCGTAGGTTGCCGGTTCGGGAACCTGAAGCAAGCCCATGGAATCAAGCGAAACCGTGGAGTTGGTGCTCCAGGGATTGTTGGTGAAGAATTTCAGTTGGCTGAATTCGGTGGCATTAAAGTCCGTGATTGAGCGAACCGAAGTTCCATTAAGTAAAAAATCCAAAGTGTCGTTATCGAAGTCTAATTCAAGGGCGATGGCATAGGCGGTGTCGGCATTTAGCAGATTAACGGTCACTGATTCATAAACAAGGATGCCATTGGAAATACCGGAAAATTGAAACCTTGCGTTATTGGAATTATCGGTTCCCAAAAATAAAAGCAATTGAAAGGCGGCAATTCTGGCACCCGAGGTATTGACCAATTCCAAACCCAAACTGGAACCGGCAGCGGTACCATCCAAATTCCATGAGTTGAAGTCCATTTCCATACGGTATTTTCCGCTGTTGTAGGGCGTGCTGTAACCTGGGTCATTCGGCAACTTGCGGTAGGTTTGACCGTTGTGGCCCGTGATAACAAAGTTGCCGTTCCCATCGGTTTGCATGGTCCCACTGGTGCCGCCGAAGTTCCAATTGCTCGCGTTATTACCGCTGTTGACCATGCCGCTAGGGTTGCTGGTGGTAGCAAACGACTTTCCCACAACATCGTTGAAGTCCCAGTATTCCAGAGCGATTAAATTTTGCCCCTGAAGCACTCCCTGAGCAAATAAACTGAAACAAAAGAACACCTTCAACATTCGAATAAGTAAACTCATGGTGCCTACATTATAGGGCTTTTGTTTTTTTCTTAAATAATCAAAACTGAAAGCTTCATTTGCATAAGTTAAACTCCGCTTTTATAAAATTTTTACCGCGCGATACAGACATAAAAAACGCCCCGACCTGAATCGGGGCGTTTGAAAAATTGAGCCTGCTCGAATTAGAGCGTAATCCCAGCAGAAGGTGTTGCAGCCGGTAGTCGAAGGAAGCCCATCTCGTTGATCTTAACGGTGCTGAGCTTGGACCATTTGCTGTCCGTAAAGAATTTGATCTGTGCAATAGAACTGGCGTTGAAGTCGTTGATCGTCTTGACCGCCGTGCCATTGACGAAGTAAGTAACGGTATCGTTATCGAGGTCCAAGTCGATAGTGAGGCGCATGGTGCGGTTCTCTTTCAACTGGGCACTCTGCCCGGCATAGTCGATTCCTTTGCCTTGCCATCCGGTTGCAGAAGTCGCGGAAAAGCGGATCTTTGCTTCGGTAGCCTTTTCGGCATAGAGATTCACTCCGGCAATGCGGCGGTTGTTTGCGTCGGAAACTTCAAAGGCTATGGATCCCTTATTGCCGGGATCCAAACTCCAGGAAGCGAATTCAATCACGAGACGATAGCGACCGCTGCTGTATTGCGCTGGTGCATAGTTCTGTGCTGGCACACGACGGTAAGCACTCCCGGTATTGCTCACTACAAAATGCCCGAGGCCATCGGCTTCCATTCCCTTAACCTTACCGTGATTCCACAAGTTGGCATTACTGCCGCTGTTGCCAATGCTGCCACCGCTACCATTGTCGAAGGAAGCTCCGGCCGTGTCGGTGTCGAAGGTCCAGTATTCGAGCTTTGTTTCAGCAAATAAAAGTCCGCTGGTTACTATCAAAGTTAGGAGTAAATGGATTTTTTTCATTATTTAAAGAGGGTAATAATTGCACAGTGATGAATAAAGGAGAAAAAAAACGCGGCCGAAGCCGCGTTTGATATTTTGATGTACTTAAACTTAAGCCTTGCGACGACGGATCGCTACGAAGCTGAATGCCAAGAATCCAGCGATTAAAGCAAAAGTACCGGGCTCGGGAACTACGGCTGCTGCAGCCAAGGTGAAGGAGTCAATATGGAAGTAATCACCATTAACTGTAGTGGTTTGATCCCAAGGACCACCAGCAACACCACCCCAAGATCCAAGAGTGGGAACCTTTGCTGCAATACGCAAGCTGGCGATATCAGACAAACCGGTACCCGATTGTAGTACTGTGTAGCCATGATTGCTATCACCTGCAGAAGCAGTCCAGCTACCGTCGGAAAGATCACCTTCAATTTTCAAACTGATACCGGGATTGTTACCACCACCGAAACGTGAAGGTGTTTTGGTAGCTGTATCATTGTCTGTATCAAATGCATTACCTTGCAACCCTTGGAAGGTACCCGTCCCATAACTATTAAAAGCCTGCACGCCACCGCCAGTGATAGTTTGGTAACCCACTATCACTTCCAAATCTTGTGCCGCATTGCGAAGTGAAAATTGAATACCTTTGCCCGCGTCAGAGGAGTTTACGTTATCCCAATTCTGACGAATATCAAATGTGGGTATTACAACTTCGTAAGTATAAGTGCTATATCCAGTAGATGTGCTTAGAGCACTGTTCAAAGTATACTCTCGGTAAAAACGTGTACCTGTACCTTGGTCTAAAGGATGCGTCGTGGTGGTAGCACCACGCCAGCTCGAGGTATAACCATAATTCAAGTTTCCGTTTTGGACGCGCGCTTGAACTCCATTGTTCCAAGTTCCTTTAACAGTACCCGCATCCACTACTTGGCTGCTGTTTCCGCCACCAAGATAAGCACCGTTGGTATCATTGAATTGGAAATTCATAATATCAACCGCAGAAAGCGTCGTGAAACCAGCGATTGCAATGGCTAGGGTAGTGTTACGAATGATTGAGTGTAGGGTGCACATAATTGTGTTAGGGGTTGTGTACAGGTGTACCAATTAAAGTAATAAACACAAAAGATACTAAAATACCCGAAAACTAACAATTGTTTTTTTTGAGGAAAAAATCACGAATAATGAAAACAAATAGTTGCTTTGATGCCACAAGTCCTCTAATAACTGCCAGCAACAATGCTTAAAAGAAAACACATCATGCTCCTTCTGGAATGGTATGACTACCGCATTCACCGCGGCGTGGCGAAGGTTGCGCGGCAAAATGGCTGGCAATTGAACTGCCCCAAGGATTTGGCAGCTAATGAAGGCATCCTGAAGGACTGGAATGGTGATGGTTGTATCGCTCTGCTGGAAAATGACCAAACTTTGGAACATTTTCGAAACCTCAAGATTCCGCTGGTGGATATGGGCCTCCGGAATCACAAACTGAAAATCCCCCGTGTGATTACCGACAATGCCGCTATTGGCCGGCTGGCGGGTGAACATTTTCGCGATTTTGGACACAGGGAAGTCTTTGCAGTCGATCCGGGCGAGAAAGCCATGTATCGTGAACGCCTCGATGGCTTGCGTGTCTATATGGAGGCCGATGGCGGTAAAGTAACCGTTTTGAAAAGCTCTCGAAACATTCAAAGTGAGCTAATCGAAGAAATGAAAGCGATCGCGGAACAACGCGGGCACAGCCTGCAAGAACTCTCTCTCGGCTTCTTTGCCTACCAGGACACCATGGCCTCCGAGATGATCTCGCTCTGTCTGCGCCGTGAATTGCGCGTGCCGGAAAACATTGCGGTCCTGGGGGTCGACAATGACGATTTAATCAACAGTGGGCTCATGATGGGTCTAAGCAGCGTGGACAGTGATCAGGAAGGCTTGGGGGCGGAAGCTGCCCGCCTGCTACAAAGCCTGCTGGATAATCCGAAAAAATCGAATTCTACTAAGATACACCGTCACAAACCAATCGGCGTGGTGGCGCGGCGCAGCACCGATTGCTTTGCGGTTCGCAATCCCCTCGTCGCGAATGCCCTGCATTGGATTCAAAGAAATTACTATAAAGGCATTCAGGCCACCGATGTGTCAGAGGCCATGGGCGTGACGCAGCAAGGCTTACAAAAAGCCTTTGCCACTTCCTACAGCCGCTCACCCGGCCAGGAAATCCGGCATCAACGCGTGCAGGCAGTGGCCCACCTCCTCAGTACCACCAACGCCAAACTCGAGGATATCGCCGCCAACTGCGGCTACTATTCGGTTAATTCCCTCATTAATAGCTTTCGTACGGCGCATAACACCACCCCGGGGAAATTCCGCCAACAGAAACGCGCGGAACACGGCTTGGCAATGGGGAGTTAGCGCCGCTATTCATCAAGGGTCACTTTATAAAAGCCCAGCGCCTCCGCTTGACTCAAGGTTTCGCTCTTCTCGTTCGCTGCCCCCGGGATTTGCTCCATGAGGGGAACCCAGTTGCCACTACTCAAATCATCCGCCCGAAGAATGCGGTACGATCGCTCGGGTTCACTGCGCCAATCAATCCGGACACTGTTTGCCAACTTTTCAAACGCAGTAATCCTTAAACTCGATGTCGCATCCGTCGGGTCAGTTCCCGCGCGGAATTCCTCCAAATTACTGCTGCCGTCCTGGTCGTAATCGTCATTCCTTCCGGAATTACCTGCGTTTGCCGCGCCGAAGTAGCTCGTCTCCCAAGTGTCCCACAGGCCATCAAAGTCGCTGTCGTGGGCGTTACTTTCCGCTACCTGAAGGGTAAAAGCATCCCCGTATAAATCTGTGCCCGCAGCAGGCCCCGCGAAGTATATTTTTAGATTACTCACAGTTTTACTGGCATCCGGTGTGTATATGAAGTCTCCCTGAAGCGCAGTCCATGCATCGGAACCCACGGATTGCTCGGTAAGCGTGATATATTCAGGATCGGAACCATCCGTGTAGGCAATGCGTAAGAAGAGTTTGCAAGTGTCCGTGCCGGCACCCAATCGAGCATAGGCGGAATAAGCGTAGCTCATGCCAGCTGTCAAAAGACCGCTTACGTCACGCGCGATTCCATTCCACGTAGCTGTGCGACCGCTCATGAGCAATGCCTGTGTGCCCGCATAGACAGGGTCATTGACGATCAAGAAGTTTCCATCGCCGAAAACACTCCAGTCAATGGTGCCGCTTTCAAAGCCGGGATTACTGAGCAGATTGCTTTGATCATCCCATATTACCGAAATGGTATGGGTTGAACTGGTGACCGTGTCGTTATTCGCGTCGGTCACTACGGCCCATACATTGTACATACCTCCCGTGCTTTCCAACCAAACCGCGCTATAGGGTGCCGTGTAATCGCTTTTAATGCGCTCCCCCTCGACGTAAAACTCAACCTTGCTGATGGCGTGCGCCCCCGCATTCACCTCTGCAAGGAATTCCACCGCTTCACATTTGGAGTATCGGTTATTGTTCACCGGACGCTTGAGCTGAATCTCCAGCGCACTGCTACGGTTGAGGTTATTGCTCTCATACGCCCAGTTGACGATGGCCTCCCCCGCGCTGAGGTTTACTAACTCCAGATCTCCTGCAATATCAATTTCGTACTCCCCCGCAAAAGCTGCGAATTGCAGGTTGCCGTTGGCATCGGTCACCAATTGAGCATCGGTCCACCACTCGTCCAGTACCAGAGCCTGATAGCGGAGCGCCTGCGCGGTGGGCGTCCAGTCATTCAACCAGAGGGCCCTTTGTGGTTGCCAATGGTTGCCTTCCCAAAAACCCCACATGATAATACCCGTTACTGCTTCGTGTTCAAAAGCGGTGCGATACACCGCCTCCAAGCCGTCGGCTTCTTCAAGTTCCCGGGCGGCATCGTTATTGTCCGCGCCCCACCCGCAGTCAAATTCCGTCAACATAATGGGTCGACCCAAATCATCGAGAATATCGAGAGCGGCCTTTACCGTGACGGCATCCGGCGCGCTCCCGAAATGCGCCTGGCAACCGATACCGTCAACCGGAACACCCTCCAGGATCAGTTGCTCCAACAAGGTCCTGAATTGTTCTGAATTCGAGGTGTTATCGAGCATTTTGTATTCGTTGTACCAAAGCCGCGCGTTGGGATTGGCCTCCAGAACCCAGTCGGCCATCTGCTTGGTGATCGCTGCGCCGAAGGTATCACGGTACCAATCACCGTGCCACAACTCATTGACAAAATCCCAATCGTCCACCTGCCCGGCATAGCGACCGACGATGCTTTTGGCGCGTTGCTCCATCCAATAGAGGGCATCCGTTCCGAGCGCCTCCACCCAGTCGGGGTCGTGCATTAAATCGGTGGGTGTTTGTTCATTGTCCGCTTTTTCGCCCCAAAAAACGGCATGGCCGCGCATGGGGATGCTCTGTGAGTCCATAAAGCCAGCCCAGTTATCCGTGGTATCATATCGGTACTGCCCCGGAGTCGCGTAGCCCGTTTGGTGCGGAGAACCCGACCACCAGTCCGGTTGTTGGGCGTACCACTTCATTTGATTCCCGCTGACCGAATAGTTGAAATTGGCGAGGAAAATGTCCTGCTGGTTTTGTTCGTCGGTAGTTTCACGCAGACTGATCTGTGCCTCGCCTGAATTGCGCGGCTCCTTCGTCATGGATCCGAAAGGAAAGGCGTGCTTCAGCATCCGTACCCGCACGCGGGGGTTGGGTAGTCCCGTCACCAGGCGCACCGATCGCATGCGGTGACTCAAGGCATCGGAAACGGTGAGGTTTAGTGTGGTGGTCGCCAATAGGCTTCCGCCACCGTCAATTAAACTGTATTCCCTGAACTCAATGGCATAGGTGCCGGGTTGCGGCAGGAGGGCTCCCTCAATTCCCTCAGCCGAGCCAGCCAGATTAAAAGGACTCACGGAATCAGTCCGCGAAAGCCCGTCGTTGATATAAAACACCACACTCGCAGTCCCCACCGCTCCGGGTGTGTAGCGAATATCAAGGGCCCGTTGCCCAAGGCTATTCAACTCGAGGCTTGCACTACCGGAAAGTGATTGGATCACCGATCCGTTATCGGCATTGATTAAATCCACCTGCTGGGCAGGGAGTCCAAAGAAGCCGAATAGACAGCAAGAAATAAAGAGGGAGCATTTTTTCAATGCATCCAAGGACAATACTTTTTTAGTGTTGTTTGAAAAAATATTTATTTAGGCGAGTCCTCGGTGGGAGCTTCAAGCATCGGCTGACTGTTTTGCTGCGGCACGTGCTTCCAGATCCTTGAGGACTTGCGAGAATTTCTCAGCGTCCAAACGATAGAAGAGCAGCGCCACCATACAACCGAGCGAGGCGATCGCGGGCACAATGTTAAAGAGCCAAATGATGGCGGTCTGTGCTGTTTCGGTCAACTCGGTGTTGGCCACATAGCCCGAGAGGGAAAGGACGATCGCAGCAAAACTGCCTCCGAGTGCCATACCTGCCTTAAAGGTGAAGGAGAAAAAGGCAAAGGGAATGTCCTCCGAGCGAATCCCGCTCTTCCATTGACCGTATTCCACGGTGTCGGGAACCATACCCCATTGGCAAATAGAGCAGAACATCATGGTGGTGGACGCCACCATCGATATACCCGTGAAGAGCATGAAGGAATCGCCCGCCATAAAATGACGTGTCAAATTTGCGACCACAACAATTGCGCTACCAAAAATAAAGACATTACGCTTTCCGAACTTACCCGTGAGTAGGGGCGTTAGGACGACCCCCAGAATGTTGGCGGGCAACATGTACTGGAAGAAAACCGACTGCAGGTCGGCATTGCCCATAATATATTTGAAATAGTACAGGCTCACCGAGTTTGCGATAACCCAAATGCAGGTATTGAGGAACATCGCCAAGGAGAGGATTAAAAGCGCCTCGTTCTTAAGGATAATGGGTATGATATCCTTGAGGTGGTATTTTTCCTTGGGTGGCGTGATGCGTTCTTTTGCTTTTATACCTGAGTAGATCAGGAGCAAACTGGAAGCAATGGCGTAGCAGATTGCCAAAGCAAAGAAGCCTTCTGCCTCAGTTTCAAATTTTGCCAAAAAGGGTCGCGTTCCGATACTGACGATGCTCATCGCAATGATGACCGCAAAGAACATACGCAGGGTGGAAATCCATGCCCGCTCCTGTTGGTCCTGAGTCATGACTGCGGAGATCGAGGAATACGGCAAACCGACTGCCGTGAATACCATGCCGTGCAGAATGTAAGTCACGTAGGCATAGACCAACTTCATCGAGGGCGAAAGATCCGGCACGAAGAAACAGGCCAGCAATAGTAGGTTCAATGGAATGGCTCCGAAAAAGACATAGGGCCGGAAGCGTCCCCAACGGGTACTGGTGTGGTCGGCCACATAACCCATGATGGGGTCATTGACGGCATCCCAAATGCGCGCTGCGAGAAAAAGACCCGCTACGTGTGCGGGGGAGATTCCGAAAACGTCCGTGTAGAAGTAGGCAAGAAAGAAGCCTATCAATTGGAAGTTCAGGTTGATTCCGAGATCTCCAATACTATAATTGAAGAGCTCTGTTTTTTTCAGAGGGCGTAGCATAAATGGTAGGGTTTGATTGGGGTGCTTAAGCGCTGCAAGAAGTAACCGTCTCTACGGATTTCGTAAGGCCGGTTTTCATTGCTGCCGAATCCAACCAAAGAATATTGGTTACGATCCGGGGATAATAAAGACTGCCTATCGGTTTACCCGAGGCAAATTGATCCGAGCATGCCTGGAACTTGGATCCATTGACTTCCCAATAGACGTGGGCCTCATCCGCACGAGCCTCTTCGCCATATTCAATACCGAGGATTTCCCGCACCACGAATTGGTTCAGGCAAATCTTACTCATCCAGGAATTGTCGGCGCTATTTGAAAGCTTCCAGCCGCCATCCTCGTAAAGGCAAACGCCCGGCTTCAAAACGTAAGCGGTGTGCTGTTTCAGCATCTTGATGTAGCCGCCAAATGCTCCATCTTCCGCAAGCGAATCTGCCAAGCCCATCTTCCAGGGATAAATCAAGGCCTCCACTGCGGGAATAATAGCACTGGTGTTTTCGCCGTCCAAAACCGCCGGAATGAAACCAAGCTTGTCGTCAAAGGATTCGGTAAGCGTCGCAGCGCAACGTACGGCTGCCGCATGTGCCTCTTCGGCACGCTCGGTCTCGCCGAGTTCCGAGAGCATCATTTCGAGCGCCAAATAAGAAGCCCAGCACTTGCCGCCCAAGTAAACATTCCGCCGCGCCTGACCCAGTGAATGATCCAAAGAATCATAAGTGGTGATTTCTCCCCCCCCCTTGGTGCGCGAACTTTCAAAGCTCATTAAGCCGTCGCGTTGAGCCGGATCGGGATGATCGCGATTCAAGAGACTCTGCAGGCAACGTCCGAGCAAATCCTGGTGTTGCCCAAGGAAGTCCTGGTCGCCGGTTGCCTTCACATACAAACCCGCGCACAAAACCCAGTTCGTCAACTGTTCGCAAGTCATGTAAGAGAAGCATTTGCGGTCGATCGCCACACACTCGTAGCAGGAATATTGTTCCGGACTAAAGTGATTGCCCACCCCCATGTCGTGCGTGAAGGAGACCCCACCCTCCAGCATGTTCGTCGGATCCTCCGGTGCAAAAACCTGATCTTCGTATTGATAGCGATTCACAAATTGCTCCAAGACATTGCGAACCGTCCAGGGATTCAGCATCAACTCGAAGAAAATCATATCCACCGTTAAATCGAGGGTGTTCATCATCAGGTATTCACCTTCATTAATGACCCACAGGGGTTTGCCGGATGCATCGACCAACCATTCGCTGGAACCGTAATAACTCCGTGTGGCATGCGCGATGAGCAACTGCTGTGCCTCGCTCAGTCCACTCGAAGCCAGTTTCGTATCGCATTCTTCCGCCAATTTTAAATATGCCGCCTCGTGCTCAAAGG
Source organism: Verrucomicrobiota bacterium (assembly GCA_009937095.1). Classification (GTDB taxonomy): domain Bacteria; phylum Verrucomicrobiota; class Verrucomicrobiia; order Opitutales; family Coraliomargaritaceae; genus UBA7445. The sequence continues at coordinate 14,584 of JAACDB010000001.1, read as the reverse complement.
CATAATCAAAAACTTCGTAAATACTCGAAAAATGACGGGTATACCAATAGCGGGCTTCAAGATTGAAGGTCGCCTGCCCACCAATGAAGTAAGCCAGTACGATGCGTACGGTACGGGTGGCACCGGGCTCGACATCAAAGGATATCCCTGCCACCGGACCCAGCGCGGAACTAGGGGTGCGTTGCTTGCGTTCCAGTGCCTGCTCCACGCCAAACTCCACAAATTCCTGCACGCCCTCGCTGTCACTTGCAAAGCCCATGCGATCGCGCGTCACCGCGCCGCTGAAAGGACGCTTTTGCGAAACCGGCGACCAGGGAGTCCCGCCTTCCAAGGCGAAAAAACCTTCCCATTTTTCATCGCTATCATTGGTGATACTCAGCTCCAGAAAAGTCGCCGGCAGGCTTGCGAATTTGAGTTGCTCCGCATCCGAATTAGCGGGGTCAGGAATCTCAAAAAAAGGTGTGCTGATTTTAAAGGCGATTCCCTTGGCTTGAAATTGGTCCGTTGCCCAACCGTAGTCGCGCTGGATTTCTGATTCATCAAGAATGGTCAGGCCCTTATCCGCTGCCTCATCGGGCTTGCTATAGCGCTCTGCCTCATTGGAAATATCCTTGTAAAAGGGCAAGGTGACCATTTGACCTGAGGCCGTACGATATCCCACAAAAACTGCGCTATCGGCGGGACTACCAAGTTCCAGCGCCATGCCACCCTCCGCACCGTGCATACCAATGGTAAATGAAGCGTGAGCGCCCATTGGCGAGTGCTGTGCGTGAAAGGAACGAGTCGGTAACATAATTGCTAAAATGTAAGTAAGAGAACTTATCAAAATGACGCTACTCAGCCAAGCACGACAAATGAAGAGTGTATTAAAACTTTTGAAACGCTCAACTGTAACATTCAAAGCGCCATAAAATAAAAACGCGGTATTTAAAAAGAAGCAAGTTCAGAATTTTGTATTTTTACGGAATTACGGGTGTTAATAAATAAAGCCAATGGCGATCCTAATTCCCGTTTCCGCAAACGATACAATCAAAAACAATTGCCATCCAATAAAACCCAACCTATGCACCGATAATGGTTCGTAATACATTCTTCTTACTTCTCGTAATGGCGATTCATTCAGCCCAAGCTCACCCGACTGGCGCTCATAATGAGGGAGCCCTGCAAAACGCATCTCACTTCCTGACGCAACCCAGCCACTTGGGCCTCAGCCTACTGCTTGCGGCAGTCCTCGCTTCGCTTTGCCTGGCCTTTTATCAACGGCAGACTTCCCTGCGTAAAAAATAAGCCTGCCTAAGCCTTAAACGCGGACCATGTTCAACCCATGACCTTGCGTTAACAAGATGAGTCCTCTCTTGATTTTTAGCGCTGCTGGTGCTGCCTGCCTCTACGCTGCCGGTTCACTGCACATCAAGCGCGGTTTGAACAACGGTGCTACCCTCAGGCGTACCGTTGCCACGACCAACATTGCGATGGCGCTGTGGTCCCTTCCGCTATTCTTTGTGGCCCGTGGCGATTTCGAACTGTTCTCCTGGCTCACTGCTATGCTTGCGGGAGTTGCCCTCTTTCTTGGACGCATCCTTTCCGTCAAAGCACTGGAGGTAGGCGACCTTTCTATCGTTGGACCCCTCCTCGGCCTCAAAACCCTGCTTGTTGCGATCTTCTCCTTCGCCACGGGTCAAGCGGAACTGAACACCTGGCTCTGGATTGCCGCCGTCACTGCCACCCTCGGGGTCATTCTTATCCAGCGCGGACCGCGTAAGCTCACTGCCAACCGCCGCCAAGCGGCCGCCTACGCGGCGGGAGCCAGTATCCTTTTTGCCACTTGTGATATCCTTGTGGTGGAAGCGCGTTCCCAACTCGGTATCGGTTGGCTTTCCCCAACCCTTTTTATAACCCTTGCCCTACTCGTTCCCTGTCTTGGGAAATTGCCCAAACCCGCACCAGAAGCCCGCAAGCCCATGTATTTCGGCTCCCTTATCATGGGCTTCCAAACCACCTTCGTCATCCTGCTCATCGGTCTCACAGGGCAAGCGGTGATGATTAATATTATTTACGCTTCCCGGGCGATCTGGACCGTTGTGGTCGACCGTTTCTATGGTCGCGGCGAAGACGTGGCGGCCTTCTTTGCCTGGCGTCTCTTCGGTGCCGCCCTATTGGTTTGCTCGATTATTATGGTTATCTTCCTGCGCTAGAAATTATCGCACGATTCAACTTGCCCGAAACAAAACCCTCTGTGTCAAATTCTACTTCGCGGACCCCCAGCGCCTGAATGGATGCCTTCAACCGATCCTGCACGGCAGCAAGCCCGCCAATCGCATCCCGCTCGACTTCCACCCGCGCAGTCTCACCGTGATGGCGCACCCGATTGATCCGGAAACCCGCCTCGGTGACCAAGGCTTCCGCGGCCTCAATCTGACGCAATTTATCAACCGTTATACGTTCGCCATAGGGAACCCGTGAGGACAGGCACGGACTGGCGGGTTTATCCCAGCAGACCAAATTGAAATGTTCTGCCAAAGCGCGCACCCCCGCCTTGTCCACCCCACAATCCACCAGCGGTGATCGCACCTTGAATTCTTCTGCTGCCTTTAATCCCGGGCGATAGTCCCCCGTGTCGTCCGTGTTCGTACCATTCAAAACCCACCAACCGGGATATTCCCCCGCCAAGCCAAGCAATTCGTCATACAGGGTGTGCTTGTAAAAATAACAACGGTTCGCCGGATTCTCAAAATAATCGGGCTTGTCCATTTCTGTGGTGGTGATCACCTCGAGCGGCAAATCCATTCCCATAGCAAAATGCTTCGCCGCTTCCAAATCCGAGAGCTTCAGGCTTGGCGAGGCCGAGATGACCGCCTTCACGCGTTCCGCTCCTAAAAAATGACGCGCCAGAAATGCCACCAAGGAACTGTCCACCCCTCCGGAAAAAGCCACCAAAGCGCCGGGGCATTGCCCATACCAAGCCTTGAGATCTTCCATCGCTTTCATGTTGTTTTGCTAATGCCTCTCAACCAATCTGTCAACTTGCCCTCAAGCCTGTTTTAACTAAACCAGACACATGCGCACTTTGCTTTACCATTGCCCCGCCGGGATCAGCGGCGACATGAACCTTGCCGCCATGGTCGCCCTCGGAGTCGATCCCGCCGCGCTTGAAGCCGAATTGCGCAAGCTGCCCTATTCCGGTTGGTCCCTCGAGTTCGAGCAAAACAAACGTCAGGGTATCAGCGGACTCAACTGTAAGGTCGTTCTGGAAAAAGAGCACGAACACGACGACCATCATCATCACGGACACCATCACCATCACCGCACTTACCGCGAAATACGCGAAGCTATCGAATTCAGCGAATTGGCGTCTGAAATTAAAAAGGATGCCTTGGCCTGCTTTGCCGTCCTCGCGGAGGCCGAAGGTGCCGTTCACGGCATCGAGCCCGACCAAGTCCACTTTCATGAAGTCGGTGCGCTCGATTCCATTGTCGATATGGTGGGCGCCGCGATTTGTTGGCACCTGCTCAAAATCAACCGCATCGCCTGCTCCACCCTCGAAGTCGGCGGAGGCACCGTTCAATGCGCTCATGGCACCATGCCCGTTCCCGCACCGGCCACCGCGCGCCTCCTCGAAGGCGTCCCCTTTACTGCCGGAGCAACCGACAAGGAATGCACCACCCCCACCGGTGCCGCGCTGCTCATTGGCAAAGCCTGCGCCTTCCAAACACGCATCGCCGGAACCCAAATCAAAAGCGTTATTGCAACCGGTCATCGGGACGACCCCAAGCTCGCCAACGCCCTCTACCTCTCCCTGCTCGAAACGAGCGATGCCACTAACGAATCCGATCACATTCTGGAACTCGCCACCAATATCGACGACATGACCGCTGAAGCGACCGCCTTCCTCTGTGAGCAAATCATGGAAGCGGGTGCACTCGATTGTTGGCAAACACCTGCCACTTTCAAGAAGGGTCGCCTCGGTTGCATCGTCCACGCTCTGGTCGCGGAGGACCAACTCGAAAACATCGAAGCCTGCATTTTTAAACACAGCCGCACCCTTGGCATCCGCCACCAACGCTGGGAACGTTCCAAACTTTCGCGCGAAATTCAAACCCTGGAAACCCCATGGGGTCCCGTCCGTATCAAAACCGCCACCCTTCCCGACGGTTCCAAACGCCATAAGATCGAACACGAAGACGCCGCCCGCATCGCCCGCGAACAAAACCAATCCCTCGCCCAGATTGAAGCACAGCTTGCCGACTGCATCACCGAGCAAAAACCCTAAGCCTTATGACAACCCGCGAAATACTTGAACAACTCCAGGCGGGAACCATCGACCTCGAGTCCGCCCTCAGCGAATTGCAAGGCTTTGAAGACCTCGGCCACAGCCGCGTCGACCTCGCCCGCGAAGCTCGCAACGGCGCCCCCGAAGTCATCTACGGCGAAGGCAAAACCAGCGAACAAATCCGTGAGATCATGCAAAGCATGGCAAAGCGCGAACAGAACACCCTCGTCACCCGCCTCGATACCGAAAACGCCAAAGCACTCTGCCAAACCTTCCCCGATGCCGACTACTGCCCCCAAGCGCGGGTGCTCACCCGCATCCTCGCAAAACCCGTACCCGCCACCACCCAAGTCGCCCTCGTCTGCGCCGGCACCTCCGACCTGCCCGTCGCCGAGGAAGCCCGCCTAACCCTTGAATTTTACGGCAACCCCGTGGCAACCGTTTACGACGCCGGTGTCGCCGGACTCCACCGACTCCTCGCCAGCGTTGAAACCATCCGCGCCTGTCGCGTGGTCATTGTCGTCGCGGGCATGGAAGGCGCCCTTCCCAGCGTGGTCGGTGGCCTCGTGGACGCACCGGTCATTGCGGTGCCCACCAGCGTTGGCTATGGCTCCAGTTTTGAAGGCCTCTCGGCTCTGTTGGGAATGCTCAACTCCTGCGCCAGTGGACTGAGCGTCGTCAATATCGACAACGGATTCGGCGCGGGCTTCCTCGCCAACCGTATCAACCGCCTTTAGAAACTAAGCCTCCTGCGATCTGCGGTGACTGCAGGCCGACTCGTAATGCGCCGCACCGTGTTGCATAGCGGCATAGTCCGGTGAGCCCGGCCGATCATTGACCGCGAAACGCGCACGCTCCTCGGCCTTAAACGGCTCGGCTGCGCATCCGGCAACTGCCTGATCCATGTATTCCATTTTGTCCACACCGACCACGTGGCAGCATACCTGCGGATAGCTCAAGGCATATTGCAATACCTCCTGCGCATTGGTCGTTTCATGTAAATGCGTACGGCGACTGCCGCCAAAGCCCTTCATGCCCAACACCGCAATCTCGTGCTTTTCGCACAACGGCATGATCTCAGTTTCAAAAGCCCGCGACTTCAAAGCACCCACCACCGAGACCGGCATCAAGGTCGCATCCCATCGATACCCACCCTCGATAATCTCGCGATGTATTTTAGGATCGGTGTGCCCGGTAAATCCGGTGTAGCGAATTTTTCCCTGCTGTTTCGCCAATTCTAAAGCCTCGATCGCGCCCTCCTTACGGTAGGCATCGTGCGCATCGTCCTTGCTGACATTGTGCAGCATCCACAAATCCAAGTGGTCCGTCTTTAAACGGCGCAGGGAATCCTCCAGCATTCGCATCGCTCCCGCGACATCCGGACTATAATTTTTACTGTGGTAATTACAGAACTTCGTCATCAGGAAAACCTTGTCCCTACGGCCCTTCAAGGCTTCTCCCATATACTCCTCCGCCTCGCCACCGTGGTAGTCCCAGGCGTTCTCAAAGAAATTGACCCCCAGATCGATCGCCCGGTGTACAATCGCATTCGCTTCTTTTTGCGAACCTGCCAGATAGAGCGTATGCCCTCCGAAACCCACCACTGAAAGCATGTCCCCATGACGACCAAACTTTCGTTTTGGAATGACCACTTGCGAAGCAGCTTCTGCCCAGGCGCTGCTGCTCTTAAGAACCGCTGCCGATCCGACCGAAAATTTAAGGAAATTGCGACGTGTGAAAACTTTCATAGGTTCTTTATGTAATATATCTGGCAGTGATTTCAAGCGCCGATAGATCCCGCAACGATTCAAAGCCACTCAGGGCCGTACAAACACATGCACGCTCTTTTCCTCAACCACCGCGCCCGCCGCATTCAAGGCCTGTAACAGTAGCTTTTCCCTTAAGTTCACATCATACCCCAACGGCTCGACCGTCATTTCATAAAAGCCTTTTTCTGCCGAGACAGTCACCAGACTCACCTTCATGCGTTCCTCGTCGAATTGGATTGCCCCCATTCGATCCGCGAATGTACGATCCAAATGCAAGGCCACCGTGCGCGCCCCCCTCTTCCCACCGTTCCAATACAAAATCTCCGGTTGCAGGGTCATGATTTCCAGGATGTCCACCTCCAGCCTTAAATGAGCTACCGGTTCCGCTACCCCCTCAAGATAGACCCGCAGCACACTCCCGTTTTTCCCGCGCCGCTTACCCTTTTCAAAAACCGCTGTTACGACCGTCGATTCCCCCGCTCCCAAGACCTGCTTCTCCGGTAATGCTGCCGTACAACCACAACTGCTCTCCACCCGATTTAAACGCACCGTTGCATCACTCTTGTTCGTCACCCGGTAACTCACCTGCGCTTCCAAATCACGCGGACCCATCTCCACCTTGGCAACAGTTCGATCCCATTTCAGTTCCGGCACAGCCGAAGCAATCCCAGCCAGGCACAAGCCCATCAAACCCATCATCCAAACCAGCCTCACCCCTCCCTCCTTTCATTAGTCCATGCATCCATTTCCATACAAATCAGCACCACAATCCCAAGCAGGAGCATCCCGTTGCGTATCAACAAAAACGCATAATTCGCCGCGCTCTCCGAAAAACCAAAACAACCACAATCCACATTCAATCCACGCATCCATGCGCTCGCATGCAGCCCCATAAAGCCCAGCAAAAGCACCCCTAAAATCCAATTACTGCCCCACCGCAACCACGGCAAAGCCAAGCCTATTCCCGCCCATAATTCCAGCCAGGGCAAACCCAGCGCCACCCAGCGCGACAGCTCCGAACCCACCACCCGATACGATTCCACCGCCGCAGCAAAGCCCAGCGGATCACGCAACTTCGAACCCGCCGCCCACACGAAACAAATCCCCAGCAAAACCCGCAATGTCCAGGCAATATAAAAGCGCGCCCTCATTTCCGCAGTGCCTCCCAACCACCCTTCAAAGCATAAACTTCCGCACCCGTGACCGCACTGCGCAAACGCAGCGCCAGGCGCTCACTCGTCCCGCAACCCGCATCCCCACAATAAACCACAATCACCCTCGGCTCATCCAACCATTCCAGCATTAATTCCATGATTCCACTGTCCCAATTCGCATCCGTCAGATGTAAGGCGCCCGGTTCATGCCCCACCGCATACTCTGCCTCCGCACGCGCATCCACCCACAGCACCGCTTGCCCCCGCGCCTCCCTCACCGTGATCTCACCATCCTCAACCCATTTATCCGCGAACCACGGCATTGGCGACCAACCCATCAGCAGCGAAACCACACACCCCGCCAGCGTCAGCAGTGTCAAAATAAGGCATTGGCGCAACATGAGCATACCCTTAACTTGAAGTATTTAATGCAAAAAAGAAACCACGAATAGACACGAATTTTCACGAATAGGAGTGTGCCCGCGACTTGTCCGCCGTAACCTTGACGAAGCTGGAAGGCTTGGTAGCCAAGCAGCTCCTGCAGGCGTTTCCTTATAAATGGCATCACTGGTACACATACTATTGGTTGGCCTGTGTGTTACTTTCATTTAGAGGCAGCAAGGCACAGAACCAATAAAAACAAGGCTGGGTAGTTTGAAAGAGGATAACAGATCCATATTCATTGGTTCTTTCCTATTGGGCGGTGCGCTGCCATCGCGGACGCCTTCTCGACCGCCGCCCTGCTCATGCAAACCGATGCACTCGTCGCCCTCGAAGCCCATGCTCAGGTTCTGACGCCTGACTGCTGAAACTAACCCTGCCCCACTGAACTCGGAGCACAACCCATCACCCGGCGGAAAACCCGTGAAAAATGCAGGGGATCCTCATAGCCAAATTCCCGCGCTATAGATCCAACCTGCAGGCGCCCGTCGCGCAAGAGCAACCAAGCCGCTGTCATCTTACGTTGCGTGAGCACCCGGTAGGGTGTGTCGCCGTGATACTTTTTGAAAATACGACACAGATATTCCGCGCTGTAACCTGTGCGCTCCGCCAGATCCGACAGGCTGTTCAATTTCCGGTAATCCTCCTGCAATACCGCCATCGTTAGTTCATAAGCCTTACGCGAACCCGTCGCTGCCTTGTCTCCCTCGCCCTGATGGCGCTGAATCAATGCCATCAATAACGTGTGCAGGGATTGAGTCACCGCGTGCGTCTGCCCGTCGCGCAAATCCCCTTCTTTAAGAATCTGGTCAAAAATTGTAATAATAGGCGCTACCGACCGCACTTGACATACCTTCCCCAAAGCGAGTCCCGCCTCCAACCATCCCACTGGACAAGTCGTACCTCCAGCCACCAGAAAGTACTTCTTAAAAGGACGCTCGGGCTCGTTCCAAAACTCAAAACGCATCCCGGGTCCGTAACAGAAAACCGATCCATGACTCAGGCTTTGCGCTGCCCCGGTCTCCCTAAAATTACCCATCCCGCCCAAAATAAACTCCATGATCCAAAAAGGAAACTCCGCCCGCTCAATTCGATAATCCGGCGCGCATTCCTCATACCCCGCCATGAAGATCTCCGACCCCAAATGCCGCGAACGTGGAAAATTTGCGTAGCGCCCCTGTCGAATCTGTGGCGATAATTCCAGTCGGTTTTCCAAACGCTTCATGTTTTTCAGAATAATTGTTCAATAATATCCATATGAAGTCACGAATTGTACTGTTTAACAAGTAGCATCTTTGGTAATCTTTTCCTCTTAATTTGCCCTAAAATCGGCACAAACCCACACCAACATGTCTACTCCTGCATCCACCCCCGTCATCCCACGGAAGTTCCTCCTCTCTTTCATTCTGGTGACCACCCTCTTCGCCCTCTGGGGTTTCGCCAACGATATCACCAACCCACTGGTCGCCGCCTTCAAGGACGTCTTCGTCATCAACAACGCCCAAAGCAGCTGGGTACAAATGGCTTTCTACGGCGGTTATGGTACCATGGCCATCCCTGCCGCGCTTTTCATCCGCCGCTTCTCCTATAAGGCCGGCATCCTCCTCGGACTCGCCCTCTATGCCACCGGTGCCATGATCTGCGTGCCCGCCGCTTCCATGGCGAGTTTTAACCTTTTCCTCGTGGCTCTCTATATCCTCACCTTCGGCCTCGCCTTTCTCGAAACCACCGCCAATCCCTACATCCTCTCCATGGGTCCGGCAGAAACCGCCACCCGCCGTCTCAACCTCGCCCAGGCCTTCAATCCCATCGGTTCCCTTTCGGGCATGACCGTTGCCAGTCTCATCATCCTCTCCAATCTTCAGGTCGAGGAATTCCGCACCGACTTCAACGGACATCAAAATGATAACGGTAGCGCTATCGCCCAGAACGAGCACCACGTCCTTCCCATTTTTCAGGCTAAACACAAAGCACGCGTCAACGATCCCGTTCTCGCGGCCTATGTCGCCGCCAAGCCCGAGGTTGGCCTCGACCAAGCCCTTGCCGATTACAAAAACGGCGAGCTCGCCTCTTTCATGGGCAAAAGTCACAGCGAGTTGCAACAGCACGACCTTAATATCGTTGCCACACCCTACATGATTATCGGCTTCATCGTCATTGGAGTCTTCTTCCTCTTTCTCCTCAAAAAACTACCCCACACCGCCGCCGTCGATGACGAGCGCGAAAACTCAACCCTCCGCGAAATCCTCGGGCGCCTTGCCAAGAACCCCCTCTATCTGGGTGGAGTCATCGCCCAAACTTTCTACGTAGGCGCGCAAATCATGTGCTGGACCTTTATCATCCAATACGCGCAGGAGAACCTTGGCATGGATAAAGCCACCGCCCAAAACCACAACATCGGCGCCATGGTCATCTTCCTCTCCAGCCGTTTCATCTGCACCTTCTTCCTCAAATACGTTAGCCCCGGTGCCCTCCTCGGCACCCTCGCCTTCGCCGCTATGGCCGCTACCCTTGGCGCTATCTACCTCGAAGGGATGAACGGACTCTACTGCCTCATGGCGATCTCCGCCTGCATGTCCCTCATGTTTCCCACCATCTACGGCATCGCCCTCGACGGACTCGGCCCTGACGCCAAGATCGCCTCCGCCGGCCTCATCCTCGCCATCGTCGGCGGAGCCTTCATGCCGCGGCTACAAGGTGGAATCATGGACATGGAAACCTTCATGGGCACCACCGGCGTCCGCGGTTCCTTCTTCCTCCCCTTCATTTGCTTTGTCGTCATTGCGGGCTACGCCCTCTTCACCATGCAGCGACACGCCCGTCACAAAATGCTCCAGTAAATTTAACTCCAAAGTTAAACAATCATGCAAAACCATCCCTTTAAATTTCCTAAAATCGGCATTCGCCCGACCATTGACGGACGCCTCGGCGGCGTGCGCGAGTCCCTCGAGGACAGCACCATGGCGATGGCGCAAAGCCTCGCCGATCTCTACACTCAAAACCTCCGCAACCTCGACGGCTCCCCCGTTGAATGCGTCATCGCCGACACCAACATCGGCGGCGTACGCGAAGCCGCTGCCTGTGAAGAGAAATTCCAACGCGAGGGCGTGGGCCTCAGCGTGACCGTTACCCCCTGCTGGTGCTACGGTTCCGAGACCATGGACATGGATCCCCACCGCCCCAAGGCCGTCTGGGGTTTCAACGGCACCGAGCGCCCCGGCGCGGTTTATCTCGCCGCCGCCCTCGCCGGTCACACCCAAAAAGGCATTCCCGCCTTTGGCATTTACGGCAAGGATGTGCAGGAAGCCGGCGACACCAACATCCCCGCAGATGTCGTCGATAAACTCCTCAACTTCGCCCGCGCGGGTCTCGCGGTTGCCTACATGCGCGGCAAAGCCTACCTCTCCATGGGTGGCACCTCCATGGGCATCGCCGGTTCCGTCGTCGATCCCGCCTTCTGGGAAAACTACCTCGGCATGCGCGTCGAAGCCATCGATATGACTGAATTCGCCGGACGCATGAGCAAGGGTACCTACGATCCCGAAGAATTCAAAAAAGCCCTTGAATGGGTCAAAGCACACTGCCCTGAAGGTGACGATTACAACAGCGAGGATCAAAAACGTAGCCGCGAACAACTCGATCAGGAATGGGAAGACTCCGTCAAAATGGCACTCATCGCCCGCGACCTCATGGTCGGCAATCCCAAGCTCGCTGAGATGGGACTGGGCGAACAAGCCCAGGGTCACTACGCCATCGCCTCGGGTTTCCAGGGTCAGCGCCAATGGACCGACCATTTCCCCAACGGCGATTTCATGGAGGCTATCCTCAACACCTCCTTCGACTGGAACGGCAAACGCGCCCCCTACATCGTCGCCACCGAGAACGACGCCCTCAACGGCGCTGGTATGCTCTTCGGACAACTCCTCACCAACAGCGCTCAAATCTTCGCCGACCTCCGTACCTACTGGAGTCCCAACGCCGTCGCTCGCGTCACAGACGGTTACCAGCTTGAAGGCGCCGCCCAGGACGGACTGCTGCACCTCATCAATTCCGGCCCTGCTGCCCTCGACGGTACCGGCGACCAAAGCGATGCAGACGGTAAGCCCACCATGAAACCCCACTGGGAAATCACGGATAACGAAATGGAAGCCAGCCTTAAAAATACCACCTGGTACCCCTCTGTTACCGAGTATTTCCCCGGCGGCGGCATGAGCACGCGTTACCGCACCAAGGGCGGCATGGACGCCACCATGATCCGTCTCAACCTCGCTGGCGGCCTCGGCCCCTGCCTCCAAATCGCCGAGGGCTGGACCGTTGACCTTCCGGACAAGGTGCACGATGCCCTCGACCAACGCACTAATCCCACCTGGCCCACCACCTGGTTTGCCCCGCGCCTCACCGGCTCCGGAGCCTTCCGTTCCACCTACGAAGTCATGAACAACTGGGGCGCCAACCACTGCGTCATGACCGCCGGTCATGTGGGACACCTCTACCTCAGTCTCGCCGCCATGCTTCGCATCCCTGTCTATATGTACAATGTCGACGAAGCCCGTGTCTTCCGCCCCAGCGCCTGGCGCGCCTACGGTACCGCCGACCTCGAGGGCGCCGACTTCCGCGCTTGCCAGACCTACGGCCCCTTGTATCGCTAGACGGGTGCTCGAAATTCAGGCAGGACAGACCCTCCTCTTTACCGGCGATTCCATCACCGATTGCGGTCGCGCCTATCCACTGGGCGAAGGCTCCGCCATAGGCGACGGCTACGTTTGCCAGGTGGACGCCCTCCTGCGTGCGCGCTACCCGCAAACACACGTCCGCGTCCTCAACACCGGTATCAACGGACACCGCGTCACCGACCTGCGCGACCGTTGGCAAAGCGACATCCTCGATCACGCGCCCGACTGGCTCTCGGTCATGATCGGCATCAATGATGTCTGGCGCCATTTCGATACCCCCGACGACCCCGCCCCTGTCTCGCCGGAACTGTTTGAAACGACCTACCGCGCACTCCTTAAACGCATCCCTGAGAAGACCACAACCCTGCTCGCAACCCCCTTCTTTATCCAAGCCGACCCCGCCGACCCCATGCGTGTCATGATGGATGCTTACGGAGCGATCGTCAAAAACCTCGCCCGCGAATTCCGCACCCACTGCATCGATACCCAAGCCGCATTCGATGCCTATTTAAACCATCAACCCGCCGAAACCCTCGCCGAAGACCGCGTCCACCCAAACCCAACCGGGCACTCCATCCTCGCTAAAGCTTTCCTCGACAGCATGGGCTTTGAATGGAAACATAAATGCGCTTAATTTAAACTACCCTATGAAAAAAGTATTCGTTTCCGGCTGCTACGATATCATCCACGCGGGTCATATCCAATTCTTCAGCGAAGCCCGCGCCCTCGGCGATCACCTCACCGTGTGCTTTGCCTCCGATGATGTCCTCTGGCACCACAAAGAACGACGCTCCTCCCTTCCACAGGAACACAAGCTCGAACTCCTGCGCAACCTCTCCGTGGTCGACGACGCCGTCGTTGGAGAAAACGAAACCCTCGGCCTCGACTTCCAGGATCACTTCCGCCGCATCCAGCCCGACATCCTCGCCGTCACCGAAGACGACCAACACGAAGCTATCAAAAAAGCACTCTGTGAGGAAGTCGGCGCCCAATACATCAAACTCCCCAAGACCCCGCCTCAATTCGAACCCGTCTCCACTTCAGGCATCGTCAAATGGATTCAAGCACCCGATCGCGCACCCGTCCGCGTCGACTTTGCCGGCGGCTGGCTCGACGTGCCCCGCTTTGCCCGCGAAGGTGCCTTCGTCGTCAACTGTGCCGTTTCACCCACCGTTTCCCTACAGGACTGGCAATACGAGAAACGCGCCGGCCTTGGCGGCAGCGGAGCATGGGCCCTCCTTAACGGAAAATGCGGCGTTCACAGCGAACTCGACCTCGGCGTCGGCTGGCAGGATCCCGCCGTCATTACCGAAACCGGACTCTGCGTCTGGAAAAGCGGCCCCCGCCCAGAGCTCGCCCTCAAACGGGATGGTGCCCTCCTGCAAGGAAAGATGGCGCTCCTTTATACCGGTTCCGATCACGACACCCCCGGCACCGTCGATATCCCACGCGATTACGACCGCATTGAAGAAGCAGGAAAGCTTGCCGCTCAAGCCGTCAACGAAAACGACCTCCAGCAACTCGCCCAAGCCGTCAAAATTAGCCACCAAACCCAACTTGACGAAGGCATGCAGGCCCTCCCCGCCGAGCCCAGCGCCCTCGCCGCGAAATATTGCGGCGGCGGTTACGGCGGCTATGCCCTCTACCTCTTTGCTCAATCAAACGACCGGGACGCCTTTGTCTCTAACAACGAAGCCGCCCAAGCCATCGAACCGTATTTAAAATCAATCCTCTAAATCACCATGCTCAAAGGAATCTCACCCCTCCTCTCACCCGAACTCCTCGCTACCCTCGCCCGTATGGGGCACGGTGACAGCATCATCCTTGCCGACGCCCACTTCCCCGGCGAAAGCTTCAACGAATACGTCATCCGCGCCGACGGCCTCCGCATCCCCGATCTCCTTGACGGCATCCTGCCCCTCTTTGAGCTCGACGCCTACGTACCCGACCCCCTCGTCATGATGGCCGCCGTCGAAGGCGATACCCTCGACCCACAGGTCGAATCCGACTACCGCGCCGCCATCGACAAACACGCACCCGACGCCCCCGCCATTGCCCGCATCGACCGTTTTGAATTCTATGACGCCGCCCGCGAATCCTTCGCCGTTGTCATGACCGGAGAAACCGCCAAATACGGCAACATCCTCCTCAAAAAAGGCGTCACGACTTTACGGTAGAAGATGTCCTAAAAGCTTAACAACATTACTTAAACCTTATTTCATTTTAATCTAATAAAAAGATTTTTTCGGTTCTTTATATTGTATCTAAAACCCCTCC
>JAACDB010000084.1 GCA_009937095.1 Verrucomicrobiota bacterium | reverse complement strand
GCACTACGCGAAAATGACGCCGACCTTGCCAAGCTTATCAGTCATCAGATTTTTGATAACGCCCGGATGGCTGCTGGACTCATTGAGGATCCCGCCGCCATGCTCCAGCGGAACTACGAGCTTATGGAAAAACTTAGCGCACGCTAAGCTCGGTTCATATAAGGCTGCCCGCTTCATCGGCAGCATTTTTATTTGAATTATACACTTTGAGATTTTCCCAACTTGAATTAGTTTAACGAAGGAATTTTTTCCTCTCGTATCAATGTCCAAGCCAACCAAGCACACCCCCTTTCGCTACTTTAACCGCGAACTCTCTTGGCTCGCATTCAACCGGCGCGTCCTCGAACAAGCGGAATCCCTGGAATACCCACTGCTCGAGCGCATGAAATTTCTTGCCTTCGTCAGTTCCAACCTCGACGAATTCTTTGAAATTCGAGTCGCGGGAATCCTGCAGCAGGTGAAATCAGGCAGTCAGGAATGTGGCCCGGACGGCCTTAGCCCCAAAGAGCAGCTGCGGCACATTCAAGAAAAGGCGCGTCAATTGGTCGTCGATCAAAGCGAATGCTGGCATAAAAAAATTGTTCCCGGGCTCGATAAATCCGGGATCAAGTTTTGCGGCTGTAATGCCCTCACCCGTAACGAAAAAAAATGGGTCAGTGATTATTTTTCAAAGCAAGTCTATCCCGTTCTTACCCCGCTTGCCATCGACCCGGCACACCCCTTTCCCACCCTCATCAACAAATCGCTTTATCTTCTTGCCTCCATTGATGACCCTAACACCCGCGCCATTGAGCGCCTTATGGCAATCATTCCCGTTCCGCGCATCCTTCCTCGTATTGTACGCGTTGGAGCGCCGCGAAAAGGTAATCCTGAAGTGTATATTGCCCTCAGTGATATCATTAAACGGCATGTGCAGACACTTTTCCCAGGCTACCGTGTACGCTCCGCGGTCCCCTTCCGCATTACCCGTAATAGCGATCTCTATTTCAACGAAGAAGAAGTTGAAAACCTCCTCAGCAAAATCGAAGAGGAACTCCTCAACCGCGAGAAGGGTGCGGCGGTACGACTTGAGATCGGCAAGGGCGCCGAACCCATTCTCCAGGAACAACTCCTAAAATCCATCGATTTAAACCCTGCCAATGTCTACACCATTGATGGACCGCTCAACATGGCACGCCTCATGAGCGCCTATGACCTCATTGACAGACCCGACCTCAAATTCAAACCCTTCACTCCTTATATCCACCCCGATCTCGAGAACCATCAGCCTCTTTTTCAGCAAATCGCCAAGCGCGATTACCTCCTCCATCAACCCTACGATAGTTTTCAGCCCTTTATCGACTTCATTAGTCAAGCTGCCCACGACCCCACAGTCTTTGCCATCAAGCAAACCCTATACCGTACCTCCGGCGATTCGCCTATCGTACAAGCGCTCATTGATGCTTCCCGAAACGGCAAACAAGTCACCGTCCTGGTGGAACTGAAAGCCCGCTTCGACGAAGCAAACAATATCAAATGGGCCCGCCAACTTGAAGAAGAGGGTGTCCATGTCGTATATGGATTGGTTGGCCTGAAGACCCATTGTAAAACCTGCATGATCGTCCGCAGGGAAGGCGGCCGCCTCCGCCGTTACGCCCATCTGGGCACCGGAAACTACAACCCAAAAACCGCTCGTCTCTATACCGACCTCAGCCTCTTTACTGCCCGCCGCGAAATTACCAACGAAGTCGCCAACCTCTTTAATTCCCTTACCGGGTTTTCCCTAAGCCCCAACTTCAAAAAACTACTGGTCGCTCCCTTTAACCTCGAGTCCACCATCCAACGCTACATTAAGGCTGAAACCCGCAACGCACTTGCCGGAAACCCCGCCCGGATAATCATTCAAGCCAACAGCCTTGTCGACCCAAGCACCATTAATAATCTCTACCGCGCCGCTCGAGCCGGTGTTAAGATTGACCTTATTATCCGCGGCATCTGCACCCTCGTTCCCAACGTCAAAGGTCTCAGCGAAAACATTCGGGTTCGAAGCATCCTTGGCCGCTACCTTGAGCACAGTCGCATTTTCTACTTCGAACACCACCATGGCAACGAGCCCTATATTCTGGCAGGCAGCGCCGACTGGATGCCTCGCAATTTCTACCGCCGCATCGAATGCGTCTTCCCGATCCTGGACCCAGAAATCCGCGATCGCATCAGTAATATTCTGGAAATCTACCTCAGCGATAATAAAAATGCCTGCCGCCTCAGAGCAGATGGAACTTATTACCGCAGTCCCAACCGCAAAGGTAAAAAACTTCTTTGCGCACAGACACACTTTCTAAAGGACGCTGAACAACGCCTGAGTCAACTCAGGCAAAAACGCAAAGCAGATAAGCAGAAGCTGGAAGAAGAAACCAAGCTTAAGCAACTTGTACCCCTTACCCGCCCGAATCCCTCCGGTTCAAATCCTTGAGGATCTCAAGCCGCTCCGCGCGATACTTTTCATATTTCCGCAGCAAGGTGCGTCGGTCCACCTCACTGCCGGAGATCGCAGCTTCGGCCTGAGCCTCGCGCATTTGCCCTGAGAGGCGTTCCGCCCGCAAGCGTAACTGCTCGGCATGCACCTCATCCAAAGTGAGCCCCTTATTCAAAAAATTGGATGCATTCTTAATCCCCAATGCCGGAAAATCACGAATTTTTTTTCGCGAGGCACTGTCCAAATCATTGATTGCATAAATAAAAGACTGCCCATCGTCCTCTCGCGTGAAGGAGATATTGGTTTCGCTTCGACCCGTCAGCCGAATATCCAAAGTCTCCCCATTCATATTTTCAATCTTCAGCTTAACAGGATAAGGGTTTTCTGCTTCAAGGAATTTGAGCTCTGGATCGGATGCTTCCTCCTTTTTCGAGACGGGCGCGAAGCCCTCAAAGCGTGCCTGCGATGGCTCGATCAATTCCTGAATATAGTCCTTGATACCACTCTCTTCTACCTTTCCTAGAAGCACAGCGATAAGGTAACCCGCCAAAGCAAAAAGGCAGAGACTTATTAGGAAACTCTTCATATAAAGAAAATGATTATTCAAGCCCTAAGATGGCAATATTCAAATCGCTCTAACCAAGTTCAAATGGGATTTGCAGACTTGCCTATTCTTTCAAATTTCCTAACCTTATCGTGCCTGAAACATGCCGAAGTAGCTCAGCTGGTAGAGCAACGCATTCGTAATGCGTAGGTCGTCGGTTCAAATCCGATCTTCGGCTCCAGACATTTTTTAAGAAAAAATCCCCACGCCTTGAGCATGGGGATTTCTCTTTTACGCAATGGTTAGATTTAATTAACGCGGTGTGGGAATGCACGGGGAATGTTTGGTGCAGGGGGAGTCACGGAACCCGCGCCCGGTCCACCCAAAATGACCACCCTTGAAACATCCAGCTTGGTTTTTTCAAACCACTCGGCATCTACCTCTCCGTACACCATAAGTGGCGTCTTGTCGTCAAAAGGCTGATAAGGCATGTCTTCCGGCTCCAACTCCATTAAAATTGTTCCGGTATTATCCCTGAAATAGTAATAATCTCCATTAAGATAGGAAATGATATTCCCGCGAAGTGCGACCTGCACATCACGCCGATCCAAGGAGCCCGCATCTTTTAATACCTGCGAAACTGTCGAAACCGGCAATTGCGATGAAGGACCCACAAATTGGGCCAACGCAAAAGATGCGATCATGCCTACACAAAAACAGATTAATAATTTTTTATTTTTATTCATAATTAGTATATTAATTACTTTTTTATTAAGGTTTATATTCTATATGTCAATTTTATTTTTGTGAATGCGTAGCCTTTTTATTGTCAAACCGCATACTAAGCGTATTGCTCAGAAAATGTCATTTTTCGGAAACACTAAAAACGGTAAAGTAGTCGAGAATTTTGTCCTTAAAAATGCCGCCGGCATGGAAGTGGAAATTTCCAGTTACGGCGGAATCATTACCCGCCTTCTCGTTCCCGGGCGGGATGGTGAACTTACCGATGTCGTCCTCGGTTATAATAGCCTGGCAGCATACGAATCGGACAACGCCTTTCATGGCGCCCTCATCGGGCGCTACGGCAACCGCATTGCCGATGGTCAATTCACCTTACACGACAACAGCTTTACGCTGCCTCTAAACAGCAACACCAACGGAACCGATTGTCATCTACATGGCGGCCCCGAGGGGTTTCATCAAAAAGTCTGGCAGGCAGAACCTGTCAGTAAGGGCAATGAATCCGGAGTAAAGCTAAGTATCCAAAGCCCTGATGGCGAAGCGGGCTACCCCGGCAACCTCTCCGTCACCGTTCATTACTGGCTCACTGAAGACAACGCCCTGCGCATTGAATACTACGCCACCAGCGATCAAGCCACTCCGGTCAGTCTTACCAATCACTCCTACTTCAACCTGTGCGGCGAAGGATCCGGCGATATTTTGAGCCACCGGATTCAACTAAACGCGACGCACTATACTCCGGTCACCCCCGGCATGATCCCCACCGGCGAAATTGCGGAAACCAGTGATACCCCTTTCGATTTTAATTCCCTACAACCCATCGGGGCGCGTATCGATGCGCCGCACCCACAACTACAACTCGCCGGCGGTTACGATCACAACTTCGTCCTTGAGACCCAGCCCGGCAAACCCCACGGCATCGCTCGCGTCGAAGAACCCGAGAGCGGACGTACCATGGAAGTATTGACCGATGCACCGGGTGTGCAGTTCTATTCAGGCAATTTCCTCGATGGCAAAAAAAATGGAAAATCCGGAAAGCCCTACCACAAAAACTACGGCTTCTGCCTTGAAACCCAACACTTCCCCGACGCGCCCAACCAGCCGGCATTCCCTTCCACCATACTCGAAAAGGGAGCAATATACACCACGACCACTACTTATAAATTTGGTACAATGTGACCCTACTATTTGCTTTCGCGCTGAGGATCCTTTCCCTACACAACATGCAACCCAACGCGCGACGCATCGAAGCTCATCAGAAGGAAACGGCCGGTAAAGTATCCCATCAGATAACCTATGAACTGGGCAACAGTCGACGCACCCTCAACACGAGCGTAAAATCAGAAAACGGAGAAACCTCTCCTCACGGTGCTGGCTCTTTCCATGACCCTGAACACCACTTCAAGCTCCTCGATCGAGTAGAGGCGCTCCTGCGCTCTCACTGAATCAGTTTTCTTTTTTCACGCGGGATGCACCCACTCGATAAGCCGCCTGCGCACTCAGAATCAAAGGTTTGGATAACCAGTAGAAACATAAATAGATCAGTGGTACACAGATCAGCCACCCAACAAAGGCATGAAGAAACGACCAGCTGAATTCAACCAACATCCCCAACCAATCCGCTACAAAACGTTCCGTTAATTCAACCAGACTCAAACTCAGCGGTTCCGCCCGAAAGATCCATTCCCCCAGGCGCAAAAAAGGATAAATCAAAGCCACTTTAAGGGGTGCCGTAGAAAAATTTGCCGCCAACACAACGGGCTGATTCAGTCGAAAAACGAAAGCAGCAAAAGTATTCACTGGGGTTGCGAATCCCATAATTGGGAAAATCCCTACTGTGAGAGCCATACCAATGGCACGCTGACAGTCTTGAACACTCAGACCCTGTGTAAGTTGTTTCCCCAGCGTTTTCTTAAATCGGTGCAGCACCCTAAAAGAACTGTATGTACCGAGGCTTCCTTACAAGGCTAGTCACACATAAAGTATTCAATCACCTCAGTGATGCATAGGATGGTCGTGATTATGGGCATCCCTATCCATCTCATGGTAGTCTTCCTTTTCGCAGCCACTTTCATATTTGTATGATTCATCCTCGCCGAGTTGCACGCTGATACCCAACCAAGGCAAACGCACCGCCGAGGCACCGCGTTCATAGTTTTGAAATAATTGAACCATAAAAGACAAACTTATCAGGAGAAGCATCAGACCCAGCACTGGGCGACTTCGCCTCAGAGCAACTTCCTGCGTTGCACGCTTGCGACCGGAAAACATTGAAAGCGCGACATTTTCGCGAAAACGCAGACCATGAATCAAGATCCCTATCAAATGCGCTGCGACCGTCCCGAGTAAGACCCAGCCCAATATTTCATGGATCTCTTCAATGCTGTGATTGAGCATGAAGACCCCGCTAAGCACCAATAGCGTTAGTATGGAAAACATAACTACATAGACAAACCAAGCCAGTGGGTTGTGTCCCGGGCAGGGCTTTTCTTGCCGCTTGAAAATGCCAAACAAATAACCCGGTAACTTGCTCAGACCGTGACCCATGGCCTCAAAATTAACATGGCGCGTTCCCACAATTCCCAAAATAACATGCACCACCAGTAAAAATCCTGCACAAAGCCCGAATAACATGTGATACGCATACCACCCCGAATCGTGATCCACCAAGAATGCGATCGCTATGGCTCCACCCACACTGATGGCAAAAGCCAATGAAAGACCCGTATCGACCAGTCCCAAATCAAAACCTGTCCGTCCTTGTTTTTCATGACTAAATTTAAAATATATTTATTCTAAATAGGCAATTTATCTTTTTTGTAAATATTTACCAGTGGCCCGCATACGTACCAGCAACTATTAGGAGGCTTGGCAGCACGGGCACCAAGCCGTTGTACGCGTTGCCACTACCCCTCGATCCAACACCGTTCCACATTTCGGGCAATGCCCGCCCGCTTTCCAACGATGTCGAAAGAGCCAGTCTGCCGGTGGTGTGCGCTTCACATAATTGCCAGGACTAAACCCCTCATCTTCCGCGTATTGCCCGGCATTACCATCTGCCACGTGCTTCATCGCACCCCGACAAACCATACGACTCACCCGCCGCAGCAACGCAGCATCAACTTCGCCGAGCGGCACCGCCGGATGCCGACCCAGCCGCCAACAAATCTCATCTGCCATCCAATTGCCCACCCCCGGGAAAAATGCCTGATCCAGTAAGACCGCCTTGAGCGCACGCTTACTCCGCCGCAGCTGAATCGTTTCCATATGCCCTAGACTGAAACCCTTCGAGAGCACCTCCAGCGGCAGACCCGCCGCCGGATCTACCCCTTCACTATGCAAAAATAAACGACCGAATTGGCGGTAATCATTAAACGCTAGCTTCCAATCCCGCGTCTTTAAAACAAAGTGATCGTGTTTGTGTGCCTGCCCATCCATCTGGCTGCGTGCGAGACGACCTGTCATCCCAAGGTGTAATTCCAACCATCGACCCGCCCCGGTTGCACCACCGCTAAATTCAAAAAACATTTTCTTCCCATGGGCTCGACTGCTCAATAAAACCGCACCCCTTAAATCACGCTTCAAGCAAGCCAAACTACAATCGCGATAAATACGAGTCCTCGCGTGCCCGGACATTCCTGTCAGCCTAAGGCCCTCGGCCACCGACCATACCCGACGCGATAATTCTACTTCAGCTAATTCCGGCATGCAAAACTGCTAGAGCTTTCGTTTAACGTAGGCAATCAACTGTTTCACCAGAGGTATACGCTTATAAACGATATCCGTCGGATCCCAGTAGTCCTGATGAAAAATGACCAGCCCCTCACTATTGAAACGAAAGTGTGATACTCCCATGGATTCTTCCCAGGTGTCCGGCGGGGTCTTCTTGAAATCAATCGCCATAGTCCAATCCACATAAAACTCCCCACCGCTCCGAATGACGCGATTAAAAACAAAACGCACCCCGCTCACTGGCTCTAGGCCATGCAGGAAATAATCCCGAACTGCCGTCGCACTGTCCAGTTGCTTAAAGGCATCGCGGAAATAGATTTGCTCCGCATAAACTCGAGTGACATTCGCCTCCAAATTGGCGTACGTATAGATTGTAAATAAGTCCTCCAGAGCTCCAAGCATCGCGCCCTCTTCAGCGGAACCCGCAACTGGCACATTAAAGCTCGAAGGATCACTTTCTGCCAAGGCAGTACGGTAGCGGGCATCAGGAACAGTTTGCGTATGCATCGGTTGGTTATGGGAGCAACCTGAGAGCAACGTCATAAGCAGCAGGCTGAGATTGAGGTTTAGTAGCTTCAACATGGACAATTATAAAATATCGCATAGTCTTCTACTACCTTACTGAGGGATAACATCTCTCAACCCTAAAACCTAACCCGCTACTCCCTATGCCAAAGATCGGCATCCAACTCGCTGAAAAAGGACTCCTACCCGATTGCCTCATTCGCTTTGGCATCCGTAAGCGCCTGAGCCGCAAATTGCGCCAACTCAAGGCCAATCCCCGCTCGCCAGCTGACTGGATCGAAACGCTTAGCTCAACCCCGCTTGCCACCGAAACCGCCGCCGCCAACGAACAACACTACGAAGTCCCCACCGACTATTTCCTGCAGGCACTTGGCCCCCACCTTAAATATAGTTCCGCATATTGGAACG
>JAACDB010000083.1 GCA_009937095.1 Verrucomicrobiota bacterium | reverse complement strand
TCCCGGAACCCGCTGAGGTCGGTCTCGGTCTCGGTGTGCTCGCCCTCGGTGCCGCCGGTCTGCGCCGTATGCGCCAAAACCGCAAGGTAGCATAGTCTGTCTCCAATCACTCTTTCTCAACCGTCCCCTGTCTGCCACCCGGCGGCAGGGGATTTTTATAGTATGCAGCACAAAACACTTTTAATCGGCTGGGACGCCGCAGACTGGAAAGTAGCACGCCCATTAATGGATGCCGGCAAAATGCCCGCCTTGAAGCGCCTCACTGAGGAGGGTTCCTGGGGTAATCTTGCCACCATCCAGCCCATACTTTCACCCATGCTCTGGACCAGCATCGCCACCGGTAAACGCGCCTGGAAACACGGCATTCACGGTTTTACAGAGCCCTGCCCCAAGACCGGAAGCATTCGACCCATTTCCAACCTTTCCCGCAAAACTAAAGCCGTTTGGAATATTTTTAATCAAGAGGGCTTAAAGAGCAACGTCATCGGTTGGTGGCCCTCTCACCCCGCAGAACCGATTAACGGGGTCATGATTTCCAATCATTACCAGCATCCGGCAAAAGGCCTTCAGGACGAATGGCCGATGCGACCCGGCACGGTGCATCCTAAACATTTGGAAGCGGCCTTGAAGGAATTCCGAGTACACCCCGCTGAACTTCAGAACGAGCACGTCCTTCCTTTCATTCCCAAAGCGGCAGAAATTGATCAGGAAAAAGACAATGCCATGGGCAGTTGCATGAAAATCCTGGCAGAAAATGCCAGCATACACGCCGCCGCCACAGCGGTGATGCAACGTGAACCCTGGGACTTCATGGCGGTTTACTATGATGGCATCGATCACTTTGGGCATGGTTTTATGCGTTACCATCCCCCGCGCCTTCCTTGGGTAGATGCAGCTGATTTTGAAAA
Organism: Verrucomicrobiota bacterium; assembly: GCA_009937095.1. Lineage (GTDB taxonomy): Bacteria > Verrucomicrobiota > Verrucomicrobiia > Opitutales > Coraliomargaritaceae > UBA7445. The sequence continues at coordinate 17,918 of JAACDB010000083.1, read as the reverse complement.
ATACAAGGATGTTATTGAAGCCGCCTACCGTTACCACGACATGATGCTGGAGGTCCTCCTGCAACTCGCAGGCGAAGACACCACTGTTCTCTTGATTTCAGATCACGGATTCGAACCCGGCAATCTCCGGCCCCGAAGTACGCCCAACGAACCAGCGGGTCCCGCAGCCGAGCACAGCCCCCTGGGGATCTTCTGCGCCCGTGGCCCCGGTATCAAAAAAAACCACGAAATCCAAAGCGCTTGCCTTCTGGATATCACTCCCACCCTGCTTCAAATTAAAGGATTACCCGTCGGCGAAGATATGGACGGTCGCGTACTGGAGGATATTTTCGAAAAAGAACCGGAGGTAAAATTTATCCCCAGTTGGGATGCCGTCGAAGGTGAGGATGGGCAACACTCCAAGGACGCCGACTCCGTTGACATCGTCGAATCCCGAGAGGAAATAAAACAATTGGTCGAACTCGGTTATATTGACGAGCCCGACGAAAACATTGCGGTCGCCATCGACAACACCTTGCGCGAATTGAACTACAACCTGGCCCAAGCCTACATTGATGGAAGTTACCTCACTGAAGCGATTCAGATCCTCCGCAAAGAATGGGACCGCAACCCCCGGGAGGGCCGTTTCGGAACCAAGCTCTTACATTGCTACCTTTCGCTTCGCGATCCCCTGATGGCTCGGGAAACCTTCAATAAAATAGTCGCTCGCAAAAAAGAGGCGATCCCGCTTGCCCAGGCTGAACTTGAGGCGCTTAAGAGAGAAATTGAAGCAGCAAAGGAAACCGCGCGCCAGGAGTCGGAAGCAAAGGGCGGACCTGTCAAAGATTATACACCCGAGCGCAAAGTTATCCAAAAAATGCGCCGCCTGCGGGGTCAGGCCAATCCCAACCCCCAAGCCTTTGCCTTCTTTGAAGGCTGTGTGCTGAATCTAGAAGATGACCCTAAAGGTGCCCTGGACAGCTTCAATAAATGCAAAGCAGCGCAGGAATTCCTGAAACCCAGCCTTTGCAATAAAACCGGCGACGCCCACTTCGATTTGGAAGATTGGGATGCCGCAGAAGCTTCCTACCGGCAGACCCTCTCGATTGCCCCCTTGGACAGCGCGGCACACCTCGGTCTCGCACAGGTTTACACCGCCCGCAAGCAACCCTTTGAGGCGGCGGCTGCCGCGCTGAAATCGCTCGAAGTCAATTTCAATAACCCCAAGGCGCAATTCGTTTATGGACAAGCCCTCCGCAATCTCCGCAAACCAAAACTCGCCAAGAAAGCGCTTTTAAATGCCGTCGAGCAAAACCCCAACTTTCCAATGGCTTGGCTTGAATTGAGCCAGCTCCATAAAAAGGATTCTGATGCCGCAACCCGCTACAAAGCCGAGGCCGAAGCAGCCGAAAAACGCCTTCTGGAAATCACCCGCACGGTTCGCAAAACAGACGCCAACAAGGACATCCAATGGACGGAATTCCCTGACATCATCCGTAAATTTAAAACGCCTGATGCACCCAAAAAGGGAGCAGCGCCGCTCATCATCGTTTCCGGACTACCGCGTTCCGGCACCTCGCTCATGATGCAAATGCTGGCTGCAGGCGGACTCGATGTAGTCAGCGATGCCGTCCGTGAAGCCAACGACTCCAACCCCAAGGGCTACCATGAGGACGAACGCGTCAAAGGCCTGAAATCAAACGCAGACAAAAGCTGGCTCAACGATTGCAGGGGACAGGCCATCAAAATCGTAATGCCCATTATCAGCGGCGTACCGCCCGAACTACCCCAAAAGATTATCTTCATGGAACGCCCGGCCGAAGAAGTGGTGCGGTCTCAACGTGCGATGCTCAAAAGGGACGGCAAGGTCGGCTCGACGACCGAGGATGACCGCATGTCCGCAATTTACGCCGATTACTTGAAGGACTTCAACGAGAGCGTCAGCCAAAATGACAACATCGAAGTCCTTCCCGTCCATTACCACGAAGTCCTCAAGGACCCCGAGGCGGTGGCACGAGAGGTTGCGGCGTTTGCCATGCAGCAGGCAGATATCAAAGCAATGGTCAAAGCGGTTGACCCTAAGCTTTACCGCACAAAGCCCAGCAAGGCTTCAAAGTAATCACGCCTAGCCCATCGCAGGATGCGTTTTTTATAGCCTCTCCGCTGGGAGTGCTTAAGCTTTTGTTATGATTATAAAAGTAGATAGCGTTATACCCGAGGTCGCGGAAAACGTGCGTGAAGGCCAAGGAACCGTCAGCGCGCACAAGTTACTGGATATGTTCCCCGGCAGCGCCATCAAAAGCGTGGGGCTGGTGCGCCTCGAACCGGGAGCCAGTGTGGGATCCCATTCCCACCACGGGGAGGAGGATTTCTATTACTGCCTCTCCGGACAAGGCGTGGTAGTCGACAACGGCGCAGAGCACCCCTTCAACCCCGGCACCCTGCAAATCACCCGTGACGGCGAAACACAGGCAATCCGCAACACCGGCGAAACCGAATTGGTCTTTCTCGGCGCCCTCGTGGCAACCATTGAACCTTAGTCCCCGAATGGAAAAGGCTTGAAGCAGACGCTGAGGAATTCACTCTGCAAGGTTTTCAACACCAACTATGAAAACCCTTAAATTTGCAGTTTTACCCGGCGACGGCATCGGCCCGGAAGTGATGGACGTGGCACTGGATGTCCTCAAGGCCGCTGGTCAGCAATTCGGCTTTGAGCTGTCTTACGAAAACGCCGATATCGGCGGGATCGCCATCGACAACCATGGAGTCGCCTTCCCCGACTCCACCCGCGAGGTCTGCGACCGCAGCGAGGCCATTCTTTTCGGATCCGTCGGTGGTCCCAAATGGGAATCCCTACCCCCGGTCGAGCAACCCGAACGCGCCGCCCTCCTCCCCATCCGTCAGGCCTACAAACTATACGCCAACGTGCGCCCCGGACTCCTCTATTCCGAATTGACCGACGCCTCCCCGCTGAAGGCGGAACGCATTCCCAGCGGAATCGACATCGTCTGCATCCGCGAACTCACCGGCGGGATTTACTTCGGTGAACCCAAGGCCACCACCACGCTTGAAAACGGCGAGGAAAGGGCCATCGACACCATGGTTTATCAAACCAGCGAAATTGAGCGTATTGCCCAGGTCGCCATCGATACCGCCAAAGCCCGCGGCGGCAAGGTCTGCTCCGTCGATAAAGCCAACGTTCTCGAAACCTCCGTCCTTTGGCGCAAAGTCGTGACCGAATACTTCGCCAAAAACGCCCCCGAAATCGAACTCAGCCATATGTATGTCGACAACGCCGCCATGCAACTGGCCCGCGACCCCAACCAATTCGACGTCCTCTTCACCGAGAACATGTTCGGCGATATCCTCTCCGATGAAATGGGCGTGATCTGCGGCTCACTCGGGATGCTCGCCTCCGCCAGTCTCGGCGCGCAAAACAATTCCCTCGGTTTCCCCTTTGGCCTCTACGAACCCTCCGGCGGTACCGCCCCCGACATCGCCGGCCAAGGCATTGCAAACCCCTGCGCCCAAATCCTCTCCGGCGCCATGATGCTTCGTTACAGCTTCGGCGAGAAAGAAGCTGCGGATGCCATTGAAACCGCCGTCAAAAATGCGGTCACCTCCGGCGTCCGCACCGGCGACATCGCCTTCGGCCTGGAATCTGTTAGTACAAAGGCAATGGGCGCCGCCGTGCTCGCCAATCTCTAGACGGTCCATTCGTGGTTTTAATTTATCCCAGATGACCTCCGCCGAGATCCGCCAGTCCTTCCTCGATTTCTTTGCTTCCAAAGGGCACACCGCCGTTCCCTCGGCTTCGCTGATGCCCACTTCCCCGAATCTGCTCTTCACGAACGCGGGGATGAATCAGTTCGTGCCCTACTTCCTCGGCACCGAGAAAGCGCCCTATGACCCGCCCCGTGCCGCCGACACCCAGAAGTGCATCCGTGCAGGTGGTAAACACAACGACCTCGAAGATGTCGGCTACGACACTTATCACCACACCTTCTTCGAAATGTTGGGCAACTGGTCCTTTGGTGATTACTTCAAAGCCGAAGCGATTGAGTGGGGTTGGGAATTATTAACCCAAGTTTGGGGATTCCCACCCGAACGCCTCTACGCCACCGTTTACTCACCCGAATCCGGCGACCCCGCCCAGTTTGACCAGGAAGCCTACGACCTTTGGAAAGCGATCTTTGAAAAAGCCGGACTCGATCCTGCCGTCCACATCATTAACGGCAACAAGCAGGACAACTTCTGGATGATGGGCGAAACCGGCCCCTGCGGTCCCTGCTCGGAACTCCACGTCGACCTCACCCCTGCCGGCGACAGCAAGGGCAGTCTCGTCAATCAAGACTCCGACCTTTGCATCGAAATCTGGAACCTGGTCTTCATCCAGTTCAACGCCAATGCCGACGGTACCTTCTCCGACTTGCCCGCCAAACACGTGGACACCGGAATGGGCTTCGAACGCGCCTGCTCCATTATTCAAAACACCAAAGGCCTGACCGATTTCTCGGAGAAACCCACCAATTACGCCACCGATGTTTTCCAGCCCCTTTTCCGCTCCCTCGAATCCCTGAGCGGGAAAACCTACCAAGATATTTACCCCGAAGAAGGCGTTGAGCAATCCGAGACCCTCAAGGAGGCCATTGCATTCCGCGTGGTTGCCGACCATTTGCGTACCCTCGCCTTCTCCATCGCCGACGGCATCCTCCCCGGCAATAACGGACGCAACTACGTCCTGCGCCGCATCCTTCGCCGCGCAGTCAAATACGGACGCAATCTCGGCTTCGACGGCTCCGAACCCTTCCTTCCAAAACTCGTCGACACTCTCGTCGAGCAGTTCGCTTCAGTCTTTCCGGAAATCAAAACCCGCGCCGCTGCGGTTAAGGAAACCCTTGCCAACGAGGAGGCCAGCTTCAACAAGACCCTCGACCGCGGGCTGCAACTCTTTGAAAAGCAATGCGCCGATGGAGCCATCAGCGGTGAGGAAGCCTTCACCCTTTACGACACCTACGGCTTCCCGCTCGACCTCACCGAACTACTCGCCCGTGAGCGCGGTCTCAAGGTCGATGTCGCCGCTTTTGAAGTCTGTATGGAGCAACAGCGCAACCGTGCCCGCGCCGCGCAAAAGAAGACCGTCGTGAAAGCCCTCGATCTCGATTCCAATGCCGAGACCACATTCCTCGGCTTTGAACAGGACCGTTGCGAGACGCAGATTCTCGAAGTCCATCAACAAGACGATCAAGTGCTCCTCATCACCGGCCAAACCGTGCTTTTCACCGAGATGGGCGGACAAGAAGGCGACCGGGGAAGCCTTGAGCACGACGGCGAAAGCTACACCATCCTCGCGACCCAAAAGGTCGGCAATGCCGTAGCCCACATTTTAGAGGACGATTCGAAATTGAATTTCAAAGTTGGCGATACCGTCACGCTTGCGCTCGACCGCGAACGCCGCGATCCCATTGAGGCGCACCACACCGCCACGCACCTCCTCCACTGGGCGCTGCACGAAGTGGTCTCGCCCGACGCCACCCAGCAGGGTTCGAGCGTTTCAACTGAACGCCTCCGCTTCGACTTCAACTCCAAAGCCCTCGAGGCATCCCAAATTGCGGCCCTCGAAGATCGCGTCAACGCATGCATCCAAAAAGCAGAGTCCGTTTCCTGGAGCGAGGTGCCTCACGCCGAGGTCAAGGACCGCGCCGATGTCATGCAGTTCTTTGGAGATAAATACGGCGAGCAGGTACGGGTGGTGCAAATCGGCGGACAAGCCCAGGCACTGGACGGTTACTCCATGGAACTCTGCGGTGGAACCCATGTGCGCAACACCGCTGAAATCGGGCTTTTCAAAATAAAATCGGAGGGCGCGATTGCGGCAGGCATTCGCCGCATCGAAGCATTCTGTGGTAAGGCGGCAGAAGCTTACCTGAAAGAACAGGAAGCACTCGAGGCGGAAGCCCAAACCCAACAACTCGAGAAACTTGAAAAAATGAACGCCGCCCTCAAGGGGCTGGACGTTCATCCCATCGAAATTCCAGCCGATGCAAACGCCCAAGCGCTCAAGTCGCTTGCCGTTGAGGCCGAGAAAGCACTGAAGAAGGCACAGTCCTCCGCCGCGGCGGGTCAGGCGAACGCCCTCCTCGATACTGCCCGCACGCTCGATAACGGTCTCAAAGTCCTTGTGACGGCAGTCGAAGCACCCGACCCCAACGCCTTGCGCTCCATGGCGGGCTCACTGGCCGGACAACTGGGCGAATCCCTTGTAGTCCTCGGTGCCGCCATGGATGGCAAAATAAGCCTCTGCGCCCAAGCCAGCCCTCAGGCAGTGGCAGCGGGTCATGAAGCAGGCGCCATTATCCGCGAACTCACCGGTCAACTTGGCGGCAAAGGCGGCGGGAAACCGAACTTCGCCATGGGCGGCGCACCGGACAACGGTAAGCTCAACGAAGTTCTGCAGACCTTTGACCCCGCCTAACGGCTCCGCATGTCGCGCTCGGCTTCACGCAGGGCGACCTTGCGCTTGAGGGTCTCGCGTTTGTCGTGGAGCTTCTTACCGGTACACAGGGCGATCTCTACCTTGATGAGGCCGTGTTTCATGAAAACCCGCAGGGGCACCAGTGTTTTCCCACCCTGCTCCATCGCACCGATAAGTTTGTCGATCTCGCGGCGATGCAGGAGGAGTTTGCGCTTGCGGCGGGGTTCGTGGTTTTGAAGATTCCCAAATTTATACTCCCCGATGTGTGCGTTAAACAACCAGACCTGCCCCTTTTCAATACGGCAAAAGGATTCCCCGATCTGGGCGTTGCCCTCGCGGATGGCTTTGACTTCCGTACCGAGCAAGGCGACACCTGCTTCAAAACGATCGCCCACAAAGTAGTTGTGGTTCGCTTTGGCGTTGCGGACTTCCCGGTAACGGGAATCGGTGGACTTTTTTTTGGCAGGCACGGTGTCAGGGGATGAGCCAAGCTAAGCGTAGCACGTTCAAAACCGCAAGCACACACACGCCGCTCGGGAGCCTTCGTTAACGCCCGGATTGCCCGGGAACCGTTTTGCGGATTAGACCGTCGCCTCGTCTTCCGACTCGTCGAGCTGGTAGGTGATCTTGCCCTCGATGATTTCGCGCAGGGCCATGTCCTCGGCAGACAGGCGCTCCAATGACTCAATCAGGGGTTTGTAACCGCTTTTGAGTTGTTTGGCACGGCGCGAAACAACATTGATCAGGATCATGGGATCGGTGATCACCTGCTGTGCTTGGTGTAGGTAGTCGTCTCTCAAAGTATGGTATCGGCTGAAGGTTAAACGGATGAAACGTAGAAAAATGAAGCTGTAACCTCGTTTGGCAATAACAATTTAAGAGATTAATCAACGGTTGAAGTTGAATCCAGCTCGACCAACGAAAAATAAAAAGCAAAGATAAAAGGTATGAGTGAAAATCCACTTTACGATGGGCTGACGGATCGCGCTGCGGGCGTGCTCTTGCACCCTACCTCCCTGCCCTCGGTTACCGGTATCGGTAACTTTGGGAAGCATGCCTACCAGTTTGTCGATTTACTGAGCGAGAGCGGCATGACTGTCTGGCAAATGTGCCCACTCGGGCCGACCGGCTTTGGTGATTCTCCCTACCAATGTTTTTCGGCCTTCGCAGGAAATCCCTATTTGATTGATTTTGAACCACTGCTTGAGGCGGGTTTGTTGGAATCTGAAGATTTGCGAGACTTATGCGAACTCCCCGCGCAAGGCTGTGACTACGGCGGGCTGTATGAAGCCTTTTGGCCGGTCTTGGAAAAAGCCCATTCCCGCTTCAATGAAAGTGCCGCCGAGGGCCTTGCAGACTACGGTTCCTTTGCTACATTCTGCTCCAAAGAGGCAGCCTGGCTGGAGGATTACACGACCTTCATGGGACTGAAGGCGCATTTCGGGGGATGCTGTTGGTTGGATTGGCCCGAGGCATTCCGCGACGCCAAAGCCAATAAGAAACTCAAACTGCCCGCCGAGGCCGAAGCCGCCAAGCAACTGCACGCCTTCGCGCAATACCTTTTCAGCGCACAGTATAAAAAGTTTCGCGCCTACGCTGCCAAGCAAAGCGTCCGCATCCTGGGTGACCTTCCCATCTTTGTAGCTCTGGACAGCGCGGATGTCTGGGCCAACCGCGAACTCTTCCAACTTAAAAAAGACGGCAACCCCCGCGCAGTGGCTGGGGTGCCGCCGGATTATTTTGCCGCGGATGGACAACTTTGGGGTAACCCGCTCTATGAATGGAAGGCACATCAAAAGACAAACTTTGCTTGGTGGCTCAAACGCGTAGAGGCGAATCTTGAACTTTACGACACCCTGCGACTGGATCACTTCCGCGGCTTTGAATCCTACTGGGCGGTTCCGGCAGAGGCCGCGACTGCCCGCGAAGGCACATGGGAACCATCACCGGGCTTGGCGCTCTTCAATGCCATCGCCAAGGCTTTTCCAGACGCCAAAATTATTGCAGAAGACCTTGGGGTCATCACGCCGGAGGTAGAAGCTTTAATGACGTCCACCGGATTGCCGGGCATGGCGGTGCTACAATTCGCCTTTGGCGGGGAGGCCGACAACGCCTACCTGCCGCACAACCTCAAGCACAACACCGTGCTTTATTCCGGCACTCACGACAATGACACCAGCATCGGTTGGTATGCCGAGACCGACTCAAAGACCCGCGACCACGTGCGGTGCTACTACGGCATCTCCGGTGAAAACATTGGTTGGGATCTCATTCGCTCTGCTCTTCCCTCCAGTGCAAATCTCGCGGTTGTGCCGCTACAGGATCTTCTCAGTCTCGGTTCTGAGGCGCGACTCAACACCCCCGGTAAAGCAGAAGGCAACTGGCAATGGCGCGTGCAACCCGAGCAACTGCTCCAATTCCAGAAAGAAAGCAGTGCCTACATTAAGGAGCTGAATGCGCTCTACGGGCGTCTGCCGGAATCAAGACCATAAGCCCAAGAGACAGACTGCCGTCCATGCGACCGTGCGGATCCAATTGGTCACTACAAGTCGATGAATGACTGAAGCATCAAAACCGGACTTTTGTAGGCTGTGGTGCGCGGGAACGGAAAACACAGCGGTTGCGATCCATGCCAGCCCAACCAAGGCCGCCGAGAAAAGATGTAGCAGGTTGAACTGAAGCCAAAGCTGAAGCCCTATCAAGAGCGGCTGCGTCAACATGAGCGGCCCCACAATAAAACCCATGCGGTTCATGTAGGATTCGTGCCAAGCCGGAAAGGTCTCGGGTCGCATTTGCGCAAAGCCGGGGTAAATCGTGAGTTGTACCAACCAGATGAGGACAAGCATACCCAAATCAACGCAATGCCGGATGGCGTCGAGATGATTGAGCCAGTCGTTTTCCATGAGGCTAGCCTTTCACAAGACCGCGCTCGTGCAGCAGCTCCGCTATTTGCACGGCGTTGAGAGCGGCGCCCTTCCAAATCTGATCACCGGTCACCCAAAAGGCCAAACCATTGGCGAGTACCTGGTCGCGGCGAATGCGCCCCACTCCGCAAGGCACCACCTCCGAATAATCGAGTGGCATGGGGTAACGCGCCTTTTCCGGATCGTCCACTAATTCCGCGCCCTCAAAACCCGCAATCGCTTCCCGTGCTTCCGCCACCGAAACCGGACGCTCGAATTCCGCGCTGATGGATATACTGTGGGCACGAAAGACCGGAACCCGTACGCAGGTGCAGGTCACCACAAGCTCATCCAAACCAAGAATCTTGCGCCCCTCATGGAGCATTTTCATCTCCTCACGGGTGTAGCCGTCCTCTTGAAAGGAATCGACATGCGGAATGAGATTGAAGGCGATTTGATGCGGATAGACTTCCTTTTGCAAGGCTTCGCCTGCGGCCCAGGCGCGGGTCTGTTGCTCGAGCTCGATGATGCCGCCCGCCCCGCTGCCGGAAACCGCTCGATAGGTAGATGCAATGAAACGCTTCAAGCCAAAGGCCTGATGCAATGGGTAAAGCCCCATCAAGGCAATCGCGGTCGAGCAATTGGGATTAGCAATGATGCCCTTGTGCGCTTCCACAGCCTCGGGATTGATTTCCGGCACAACGAGTGGCACTTCCGGGTCGCCCCGAAAAGCGGAACTGTTGTCGATCACGATACAACCACTGGCGACTGCGGCTTTTGCAAAGGCTTCAGATTGCGAACCACCCGCGCTGAAAATACAAATATCGAGATCCTTAAAGCTGCCTTCGGTAGCCTCCTCAATCGTCCAGCTACGGCCCTCGTAAGTGATGCTTTTGCCTGCGGATCGGGCCGAGGCAAGCAGACGCAAGTCCGCCACAGGGAAGTTGCGTTCATGCAACAACCTAATGAGTTCTTGACCGACTGCACCGGTCGCGCCGAGGATGCCTATGGAATATGCCATTCGATTTAAATCAGGAGAAAGCTAACCTAGAGCAAAGCTGTGAGGCCTTGTCAATCATCCCCACCCAACGGGTTTTAGTAGTTAGCATTGGAGAACAAAAGCTCTATGTCCTTTTCGGCGAGGCGATAGAGGCAGTCATCCCTATTTCGACCTCAAAAAACCCACCTTCCTGCAAGGCGGAATCCTATGGCACACCGCTTGGCTTGCACGCCATCGCAGACCACATTGGTGAGGGCGAAGCAGCAGGGACGGTGTTTAAGGGGCGGGTTGCCCAAGGGCACTACCGCGATTTACCACCCGAGGAGCAGGCACAAAATTTGATCACCTCGCGCATCCTGCGTCTGCGGGGACTCGAACCCGAAAAGAACAGCGGACCCGGTTGTGATTCCTATGCGCGTTACATCTACTTGCACGGCACAAATCACGAAGACCGAATCGGCGAGCCTTTCAGCGGAGGTTGCATCGAACTGCAAAATGATACTATCATTCAACTATTCGAGGCGGTAGCGACTGAAGACCTCGTGTGGATCACCGAAAACTAATTGAACCCCGGCATGACCGAAACAATCGAGAACCTTGACTGGCATTGCTTGCGCACCCAAACGAAACGGGAGCACATTGCCGCGAACATGTTGAGCCGTCATTGCGATGTGGAAGTCTTTTGCCCGCGCGTGAGTCAGGTGAAAAAGACCCGCACCGGAAAGAAGCGGTTCACTGAAGCTTTGTTCCCCGGTTACATTTTTGCGCGTTTTCATTACTCCACGCAATTCCGTCACATCATGCACACTCAGGGCGTACTCCACATTGTTTCAAATGGCGACCGTCGCGTTGTACCTGAGCCAGTTATCGAAACGCTCAAAGAAAGCCTTCCGGATGCAATTATCGAAGCGCCCGACCTAAGCCTAGAAACGGGTGCCTCCGTTGAAATCTTAACGGGCTCCCTGAAAGGCATGGATGGCAAGGTGCTCGCATCCCTACCCGCTCAAAAACGTGTGGAAATTCTACTGGATTTTCTCGGACGAGAGATCACGGTGGCAATGCACGCGGACGACATCATCCTCAAGCAAAAGGATTAGGCTGCTAAGCCTCAGCTTCGATTAACTTGCGCAGAATTTCGTCGAGGGTGGCAGGGTTGGCTTTGCCCTTGGTGGCTTTCATAACAGGGCCTTTAAGGGCGTTGAGTGCTTTGGTATTGCCCTCCTTGAACTGCGCCACGGCCTTGGCGTTACCCGCGATGGCTTCACGGCACAGCGCTTCGACTTCGTCGGAGTTATCGCTTTGTTCCAGGCCTTCCTTTTCTACGATAGTGGCGGGCATCTCCCCGTTGGTATACATCATTGCAAAAACCTCCTTGCCGATTTGCTTGGTGATCACACCGCCCTCAACCAACTTGGCAAGTTCAGCAATATGAGCCGGGGTCAGCGGGCAATCCGTGATTGAAAGCGCGCTTTCCCCGTGGCCCGCACTGGCAGATAGCTCTCGTAGGAGGTCGTTGGCGATGTAGTTGGCAATAGCCTTGGGGGAATTGTGCACGGTAAGCGCCTCCTCGAAAAAAGCACTTAACTCCGGATCGGGACACAGCACGGAGGTGATCGTGAAAGGCAGACTCAGTTCCTCCTGAAAACGTCGTTGTTTATCGTAAGGACGTTCGGGAAGTTCTGTCTTCAATCCTGCAACCCGTGCACGGTCCATACGTACGGGCATAAGATCGGGATCGGGAAAGTAGCGATAATCATGAGCTTCTTCTTTGCTTCGAAGAGAACTACTGCTTCCGGTTTCGGCATTCCAGCGGCGGGTCTCTTGCGTGATGGATTCACCGGCGTCGAGTAAGTGCGTCTGTCGCACAATCTCGTATTCGATCGCGGCGCGCACGTTGGAAATAGAATTGAGGTTTTTCATCTCGGTGCGAGTACCGAGTTTTTCGCTGCCTGCAGGCTTGAGTGATACGTTGGCATCGCAACGCAACTGACCCTTTTCCATATCGCAATCAGAAACTCCGGCATAGTGGATCAATTGAATCAGGGCATTCAGGAAAGCAACCGCCTCCTCAGAGGAATGTAGGTCCGGTTCCGTTACGATCTCGGCAAGCGGCACGCCGGCACGATTGAAATCAATGACCGTATCAAATGCTTCGTGACTGAGCTTACCGGGATCCTCTTCAAGGTGAATGCGGTTGAGCATCACCTGACGGTGTTCGCCCTGAACGTTCCGCGAGGCACCGGGCATTTCGATCTCGACCAAGCCGCCGAGACAAAGCGGTTCCTCATTCTGGGTGAGCTGGTAATTCTTTGGCGAGTAGGGATAAAAATAGTTTTTGCGGTCCCACTTACAGACCTCCGCAATTTCACAACCCAGCATAAGTCCCAACTTCGCACAGGCTTCAATGGCACGATGATTGAGAACGGGTAAGGTTCCCGGCAAACCCAGCACCACGGGATCGGTTAGGGTATTCGGTTCCGCTCCGTAGGCATAGGGCGCGGCGGTAAACATTTTGGTGCGCGTTTTTAGCTGCACGTGGATTTCCAAACCGATGACGACGTCGTATTCCATGATTCCTAAAGTTTTGCGGCTGCCAGGTGAAAATCGTGACCTTGTTCAAAGGCGTGTGCCACCGCAAAGAGATCCGCCTCGCCAAAAGCTTTGCCGATGACCTGTAGACCGATCGGTAAACCGTCGCTCGTAAAGCCACTGGGGAGCGAAAGCGCAGGGAGGCCCGCTAGATTGACTGCAATGGTGTAAATATCGCTCAAATACATGGCGAGCGGGTCGTCGCTGCGTTCGCCGCGCTTGAAGGCGGGCGTAGGCGATGTGGGTGAAAGAATGGCATCCACCTGCTCGAAGGCAGTTTCGAAATCGCGCCGGATCAGCGTACGGACTTTTTGCGCGCGGAGGTAATAGGCATCGTAATAACCTGAGCTCAAGACGTAGGTACCGAGAATGATACGGCGCTTCACCTCATCGCCAAAACCCTCCCCTCTGCTCTTTGTGAAAAGACTGATGGCATCATCGGCGACAGCACTGCGGTGTCCGTAGCGCACGCCGTCGAAACGCGCGAGGTTTGATGACGCCTCTGCCGTAGCAACGATATAGTAAACCGGCACGGAGAGGTGCGCATGCGGCAGGGAAATATCGACAATTTCTGAGCCCTGTTGGCGATACCAGTCGATGGCGGCCTCGATATTGGCTTTCACCTCCGGGTCGATACCCTCGGCAAGAAACTCACGGGGCACACCAAGTCTCCAAGGTCCCTTGCGGGTTTTTAATTCAGCGCGAAAATCGGGGACTTCCGGCATAGCAATGGAAGTGGAATCCAAAGGGTCTTTACCTAGCATGGCCTGTAAAAGAATTGCGGCGTCTTCAACCGTACGGGACATCGGCCCCGCTTGATCCAAGGAAGAAGCAAAAGCGACGAGACCATAACGAGAAACCAGGCCATAGGTAGGTTTCATGCCAACAACCCCGCAGAGGGCCGCGGGTTGACGAATGGATCCGCCGGTATCGGTGCCGATGGTGGCGATGGCCTCGCCCGCCGCGAGGGCAGCGGCACTACCTCCCGAAGAACCACCGGGAATGCGCTCCAAGTCCCAGGGGTTGGCGGTGGCAGCGTAGGCGGAATTCTCAGTGGAAGAACCCATTGCAAATTCATCCATATTGAGACGACCCCAAAGCACCGCACCGGCTGCTTTGAGCTTGGCAATGACCGTGGCGTCGTAGGGCGATACAAAATTATCAAGCATCTTTGAGGCACACCGCAGGGGCTGACCCTCAACCGCAAGAATGTCCTTAATGCCTACGGGAATGCCGTCAAGAGGGCCACGGGTCTTTCCGGCAGCGCGGCGTTCGTCCGAAGCGCGCGCCTGCTCGAGCGCATCCTCTGCGTCGCGGTGAAGAAAAGCCTGCACTTTTGGCTCAACCGAATCGGTACGCGCAATGACGGCTTCGGTCAGTGCTACGGAACTGAGGGAACCCGCCTCCAGCGCGGCGGAAAGTTCGGCAATTGTTTGATGATACAACTCGGGCATAGCAGGCTCTTCCTAAAAAACTATTCCACCACTTTGGGAACCACCACCTGATTGTCGCGTGATTCCGGTGCCATAGCGGCAAGGATCTCCGGCCCATAAACCGGCCCCGCACTGTCGCCTTCGCGCCAAACGTTTTCCACCGCGTGGGCGTGGGCAGTGGGTTCGACTCCGGAGACATCCACCGCCTTGAGGGCTTCGAAATGCTCGAGAATAGCGTCGAGTTGCGTGCCGAGCTTTTCTTTTTCAGCAGCAGTCAAATCGAGGCGCGCCAGGCGGGCAACGTAATCAATATCAAGATGGGCTTGGTCAGTCATGGAATGAAAGGTTTTATTCGGAGGGTCCCCAGCGCTGGGTGAAAGGATAGTAGATAAAGATTGCACGACCCACCACGGATTCCTGCGGCACATAGCCCCAGTAGCGACTATCCGCAGAGTTGGCGGAATTGTCGCCTAATGCCACAAAACTGCCTTCTGGCACCTTCATTGTCGCGCCATCCGCCATGCGGCGAACATTCTTATACCCCACATATTCACCCTCCTGCGCGGCGTTGCGCTCAAAGGCGGCGACCTCATCGCGGGGGCGTCCGTCCACCATCAAGGTGTGGTCTTTGATTTCCAAAGTCTCCCCTTCTTTTCCGGCAAGTCGCTTGATGTAATATTTGGGGGTGTAGTCGCCGGTTGCTTTTCCGACCGCATCCAAAATTTGATTGGTGCGAAAAACAAAGGGGTCGCCAACTTTGGGCTTGCGAAAATGATACGTAAGGCGATCGACAAAAAGGGCATCACCTAAGCGAATATCAAAAGCGAGAATCGGTTCTCCTGCTTTAATTTTACGCCCCGTTGCCCAACGCTCCAAGCGGCGGTCAGAACTTGGAATTTGTCTCAAGCCCTCCACCGGTTGAAGGCTTTCCAGAACCGCGTCCATTTGGAATTCTGCAGGCACTTGCAAGTAATGTGGCGTATTGCCGACATAAAGAGTGTACTCCTTGAATTGAGCGGGGAACAAACCAAACCATTTACGACCCTTGACTACTTCATAAAAAGGAACCCGAGTCCCACTCTGGGTACGAGCTTTCTCGATGGAAAGCTCGCCAGAGGCAGTGGCGACCAAATTGTGGTGCCGGGCTCCCTGGGTTAGAAAATTGAAAACCTTGCGGGGAGCGGTGGGTGTTTCATCCGCAGCATAAATCCGCTCTTTCATTCCGCTGTAGGTCGGGTACATGGAATTTGTGGGAATAATGAAGGGCTGAAAAAAGAAGGAACGAATGCCGATCACCACGATAGCCGCAACTAAAATGACCTCGATATTATCACTGAGAAAAGTCTTCGGATAAATCTTGCCGCCAATTTTCACCAAATGTGCGTGAAGCGGTTCCATGGCCGCACTGCAACTTGCTTCTAAGGCACCTTTCTCTTTGATAACGGTTTTCAGGTTTTCAGCAAGCCGTTCCAATTCTGCAAGATCCTCCGAAACGATTTGGTCGCGTCGATAATCATAAACCTTGCTTGCAGCCTGCAAGAGCTCCCGTGCTTGTTTGTGAAGCTTTTTCATATCAATGCCTATATCAAGAGTGCAGCGGTGAGCTTTGTAAACCTTAACCGCCGTCGGAGGTCTTGAGAATTTTAATAAAGGCGTCCTGGGGAATGGAGACACTGCCGATATTCTTCATTCGTTTCTTACCCTCCTTTTGTTTTTCGAGGAGTTTGCGCTTACGGGAGATGTCTCCGCCGTAACACTTTGCAGTCACGTCCTTACGATAGGCACTGATGGTTTCACGCGCAACGACCTTGCCACCAATGGCCGCCTGTATGGCAATTTTAAACATGGAGCGGGGCAGGATTTCCTTGAGTCGCTTACATAAAGCGCGACCGCGACCCTCTCCTTTGTCAAAGTGTACAATTGAGGAAAAGGCATCCACCTGCTCCTGGTTCACCATAATATCGAGACGGCACAATTTGGCGCGTTGATAGCCACTCATTTCGTAATCCATTGACCCATAGCCGTGTGTAATACTTTTAAGGCGGTCATTGAAATCGATGAGGATCTCATTGAGCGGCAGCAAGCAAACCAGCATCACACGGGAACTGTCGATAGTCTCGGTATGTTCGCAAATACCGCGTTTTTCGCTCATCAAAGCCAGGACATCACCAATGGAATCGCTCGGCAAGTGGACCGAGGCCTTGATCATCGGTTCCTCAATAAAGTCAATCTCTGCCGGATCAGGCAGGTGTACAGGATTATGCACCTCAATCATCGTTCCGTCGGTTCGAGTGACGTGATAGACCACACTCGGGTAGGTGGAAATCACATCAAGGTCATACTCTCGGCGAATGCGCTCCTGAATAATCTCCATGTGGAGCAAACCGAGGAACCCACAGCGAAAGCCAAAGCCAAGCGCAACAGAGTTTTCGGATTGATACACAAAGGCAGCGTCATTGAGACGCAGCTTACCCATGGAGGCCTTCAATTTATTGTAATCATTGGTATCAATAGGATATATCCCGCTGAAGACCATCGGGCTGACTGCCTTGTAACCGGGCAACATTTCCTTAGTCGGCGCGTTGCTGTGGGTAATGGTGTCGCCCAGTTTGATTTCTGCGACATCCCGAATGTTGGTGACAATATAACCGACATCGCCGGCCTGCAAAATATCCTGCTTCGTCATGGCAGGCGAAAACTTACCCACCTCTTTGACCTGAGCCTTCAAGCCATCACTCATGGTAATAATCGACTCCCCGGCAGTGACCTTGCCCGAAAAAACACGTACGTAGCAAATGACCCCCTTAAAGGCATCGTAAACGCAGTCGAAAATCAAAACCCGCAAGCCCTCGACCTCAGCCCAACGGGGCCTGGGCACCCGGTTTACCGCTGCCGCCATGAGAGCGTCTATCCCTAATCCTGTCTTTCCACTCGTCAAAACCGCTTCATCCGCCGGAATCGCCAGGACATCTTCCAATTGCGCCTGTATCGCCGGCACGTCTGCACTCGGCAAATCCACCTTGTTGATCACCGGAATAATTTCCAAGCCCTGCTCAAGCGCAAGATGCGCATTGGCCACCGTTTGCGCTTCTATTCCCTGCGCGGCATCAATCAAAAGCATCGCACCTTCACAAGCTGCCAAACTCCGCGAAACCTCATACGAAAAATCCACGTGCCCGGGGGTATCAATCAAATTAAAAGTATAGTCCTGCCCGTCGGGAGCTTGGTAAACCATGGAGACTGGATGACTTTTGATGGTAATTCCCCGCTCTCGCTCCAAATCCATGGAATCCAGCAATTGATCCTTCATGTCCCGTAGCTCCACCGTCCGCGTCAATTCCAGTATGCGATCAGACAGCGTGGTCTTACCATGGTCGACATGAGCGATGATGCAAAAATTGCGGGTGTGTTCTAAATCAGGCATGGCGCGGTCAAACCCTCTACCATTCTTCTGAGCGGAAAAAACTCAAACTCTTTATCATTTGAAATGCTGTCGCAATAAACCCTTAAAATACCCAGCCGTCATATAATTTACATAT
>JAACDB010000082.1 GCA_009937095.1 Verrucomicrobiota bacterium | reverse complement strand
TTAAAACATGCGAAGGCGTGACTCCTGCCAGTGGAGGGGCATGTCGTGGACGTTTGACCACAACCCTGGAACCCGCCCGCTCCAGCGCGAGTGGAAGGAGTGCATCGGAGTCAGAGTCCGAGCCAACAAAATCATGAAAGACCCGCATGGACTTTTTAACCAGCGCGGACTTGTCGCGTTCGGGAAACATGGGGTCCAAATATATGACATCGGCTTCAGGCGTCGCATTGGTGGACGCTAAGCATTCAAGGGCATCCGCTACCGTTAATAGGTGCATACGATTCATTATTTCGCTGATTTCCTGCAAATCAGATGCCTTCCCGCGCTCTATGCCGTCCGCGAGCAAAGCGTGTACCAAGGGATTTCGTTCCAAGAGATGCACTTCACAACCTAAACTCGCCAAAACAAAGCCATCCGCCCCAAGGCCTGCCGTGCCGTCCAGCACCCGGGGTCGCGTCGAATCTTTGAGACCAACTGCCTTAGCAATCATCTGACTTTTCCCGCCGCCACGCGTACGTCGATAATCTGTAGTGGCATCGCAGAAGTCCGCTTGAATCTCTACGGGAGCACCGTTGATTTCAGTGAGCAGACTCAACCCTGTCTCTTTGTAAAGCAACAGCCTGACATAGGTCTTTAAATAATCTCCGTAAAAGCGGCATTGCTCACGTAGGGGTGCCGATTGAAGATTGAAATCGGGTGTTTCAAAATCCAAACCCAAGGCTTGTGCAATGTCACGCCCCCGATCTATTGAGTCAGGGTCGAGGCAAATCAAACAAGCCGCAGTCATAGCGCCCTATCGACCACGGCGTATTTCTGAACCCTCAAACCGGATACGCACACGAAAGACCCGCTTCATAGTATTACTAATCTTGAAGGTTTTCGGGTCGATACTGTCAGCCAGTTCAAGTTTGTTAACATCTACAATTGCGTGATAGCCGCGCTCCGAGAAGATATCGATCAGCATTTCCAGGGCCTTGGGTTTGGTGAAAACCGCATTTTCGGAATTAATCACGGCTGTGCCTGAGATAGCGTGGAGTTTCACGATAGGCATGAATTCGCTTAGAATGACATCAACCACTTCCTTAAAGAGATCTGTTTCACGTTTCTCATAAGCATCCAAACGATCGACCAAATCCTGACGGGCATGTAACGAAAGACTACTGGCAACCGGTACGGAAGAAAGTCGCTCGTAAGTAGACTCGTCCAATTCAAGCGAACCCTGATAACGCAACTCGTCGAAAATCCGCTTGCGCACCTCTTCGATCGTGCCGTGCGCATTAATAAAGTGATAAAAGAAAATTTGCCGCAAATCCTGAAGGGCATCGTAGGTCTTTTCCTTAAAGGTACGGTAACGATTATGCGCGGCCTCAGGACTGAGGTCCGTGGGACGAACTTCCATTAATTCCCCCACTCCGGATTCATCGACTTCGGCATTGTGGGCCTGAGCCTGTTCGCCACGGTACAACTGGCGGCGAACGCTCTCCTTTTCATCGACGAACAAAACCACGATGTGGAAATGCGGTTTCTTGAAATAGTCACTGTATAGGGATTCCCGGTATTTTAAGTGCATCTCGGATAGTTTGTGGTGCAGATGTTTCAGGCATTCCACTTGAACCTTAGTACGCGGAAAGCCGTCCACCACCGCACCAAATTGAAATTCCGGGTTGAGCAGACGCCGTAAAATGATTTCTGCAACCTCGCGGTCGCCAACCAGTTGACCGGCATCAATGCGGGCTCGGGCATCGGGGCTTTGAAGTTCGGAACTGACCACCAGCGGCGGAGCAGTCAAATCGCGATAGCGCATTATAAAATCCGTGTTGGTACCTTTACCAGCTCCTGGCGCACCATTCAGCCAGAATATTTCCTTTGGAAAACGCAGGTTCTCCTCACCTATTTCCTCCACTAATTTGTTCCAAACCGAGTTGAAGATAATCTGTCCGTCTTTGACCTCGAGGTCATGACTGGATGTGGGTGTTGCGGATTTATTTTTGGACGCGGTGATTTTATTCATGTTGCAAGTGAAATACTCATTAAATTATGAGCTGGGTAAATCCTAAAGTAATAAATTTTAAGAATGTTTGGGACTCATTCCATCTTCACTCAACCCCTGACGCGGAAAACAAATACGCCCGACCGCCGCCTCGAAATCCTCTTGTCCGGATAGGATATCAATCTCCAGACGCATGAAATAGATCGGAACCGGTGGATTCAGGTCTTCAGCAAGGCGAACCGCATCCTTTTCAGTCGTGATGATCATACTAACCGCCTCAAGCGCGGCAACATCCTGGAAAATCTCGTCGATTTCATGGGTGCTAAACCGGTGGTGATCGAGGAAACGTTTATTATAGCGAATCTCAGCGCCATGACGGCGTAACATCGCCTCAAAGGTCTCAGGCGTTGCGATACCACTGAAAGCAGCGATTGAAGCACCCTTGAGAGCCTCAAGGGGTAATTGTTCGTCAGATCCCAGAGCCTGTAGGTATTGTGGCTTGTGCGCACATTCAATGATTTCGGCATTGGAATTGTGCTCCCGTATTAATTCCAGCAAGTTCTCGTCCCTTTTTCCATCGGATTTGGTCAGTAGGATATAGCTTGCCCGCGAGAGATGCTGGATCGGTTCACGCAAAATACCACGAGGAAGCAGGTGTTGGTTGCCAAAAGGATTGGTCTTATCGACCAAAAGAAGGTTCAGGCGCCCCTTTAGCGGTAAATATTGAAAGCCGTCATCGAGAATAAGGGTATCACAACCAAACTCCCGAATGGCAAAAGAACCGGCCTTCACGCGGTTCTTGTCGCAGAGCACCACTACCCCGGGTAAATTGCGCGCCAGCATGTACGGCTCGTCACCCGCCACCTCTGAATCAAGAAAGACGGTTTCCCCGTCACTCACAATTTTCGGAGGCAATTGTTCCCCGTGTGTAAATTTCCGCCAAAGCTTTCTCGGGAGGCTTTCCCGCTTACTCTTATAGCCACGACTGAGAATGGCGACCTTTCGGCCCCGATCCCGCAGGGTGCGTGCAAATTTTTCCACGACCGGAGTTTTGCCGGTACCTCCGACCGTTAGATTTCCCACAACTACCACCAAGCATCCCAATGGGGTGTTTCGAAGAATACGATTCTCATACAAATACCACCGCACTCGAACGATCCCATGAAAAAAATGGGAAAGGACCGAAAGAATGGTTGCCGTGACCTCTGCTGCGCGTCCATTGCGGCGGCGGTCATAGACCACATCTACCAGGAATTGCACAAAGGCATTGCCCCGTGCTACGAGGTCTTCCCGGAATTCATGAATCTTGTCTTTTAATGGCATCGTTGGTGACGGAACTCTTATGTGTTTGCCCCACATTCCTAGAGGATGCCAGTTTCAATTACACCCCAAGTCATCATTTTTTTACCCGAAAAGGTGTCGATTCATCACTCCCCAAACCACCTTTATCCGCGCCACGTCTTGACAATGAGACGTTCCTGTCCCAAGGAACATGCAGACTTTCTTGATGACTACCTTGTGAGTTTAACGACACAGAAGGCCATTTATACCTTTATTTTTCTTTGCCTCAACACCCTCACGGTGCGCGAACAATCTCCATGAAATATCTCATAATTGCCGAAAAACCGTCCGTTGCGACTGACCTCTCCAAGGCTTTGTCCAAGCAACTGGGAAAGTTTGATAAAAAGGGGAAATCACGCGATGCACAATATTTCCTAAATGACTCTGCCGCAATTACCTCTGCGGTCGGTCACCTCGTTGAATTAAAGATGCCCACCGGACCAAACGGTAAGAATCTCCCCTGGAAATTTGACGTTCTGCCCGCTATTCCGAAGAACTTTGAGCTTCAGCCCATTGAGCCAACCGCCGCTCGCCTAAAACACGTGCTGGCTCTAGCCAAAACGTCGGAGTTTGACGTCATTATTAATGCCTGTGACGCAGGACGCGAAGGTGAGCTGATTTTCCAATACATCATGGATATTGGCAAAATTAACAAACCCGTTAAGCGACTTTGGATGCAATCGATGACTGCCAATGCCATTGAAGAGGCCTGGGGTAGCCTCATAGACGGCGAAAAAATGGCTCCTCTTGCCGACGCCGCCAAATGTCGCTCTGAATCGGACTGGTTGGTTGGCCTCAATTCTACCCGTGCGCTTACCTGTTTCCGTTCCCGCCACGGGGGCTTTAATATTACTGCCGCCGGACGGGGTCAAACTCCTACCCTTGCAATTCTAGCCCGCCGCGAAAAAGAGATCCAAGCCTTCAAACCGGAAGATTACTGGGAAGTGCATGCCGACTTTTCGGTTACCAATGGCAGCTATCCCAGTCGCTGGTTTGATCCCGATTTCAAAAAGAATCCCGCCCAACCACATGGACGCGCCGAACGCCTCTGGGATGAGGCAACTGCCAAAACCATTGAAGCGCGTTGCAAAGGTAAGACCGGCAGCGTCAGTGAGGAGAAGAAACCCGCCAAGCAAATCGCGCCCCAACTCTACGACCTTACCACCCTTCAGCGTGAGGCACCCTTTACCGCTAAAAATACCCTCTCCATCGCGCAATCTCTCTACGAGCGCCACAAGATGATCACCTATCCGCGTACCGATTCGCGGTATTTGCCTGAGGATTACCTCTCCAAGGTACACGAGACCACCCGCGAATTGGCCGCCTCAAATCACCCCACCGCTCAATGGGCGGCGAAGTCCATTGAAAACGGCCTCATTCAATTCAGTAAGCGCATCTTTAATAACGCTAAAGTCTCGGATCACTTTGCCATCATTCCCACCGGACGCGTCGTGAAACTGAGCGATGTAGAGGCGAAACTCTACGACATGATCCTCAAGCGGTTTGTCGCAGTCTTCTACCCCCATGCCGAATTTGAGAACACCACTCGAATTACCACCATCGACCACGGGGCTGAAAAGGATCAATTCCTGACTCGGGGTAAGACCCTCGTGGTTCCGGGTTGGTTGGCGGTCTATGGACGCACAGCCGGTGTTGCCAGCGATAAAGACGATCTTGTAGCAGTACAGACAGGCGAGGATGCTATGGCAGACGCGGTTGATGCCTTGGGCAAAGAGACGCAACCACCCGCGCGATACACCGAATCAACCCTCCTTTCCGCCATGGAAGGTGCGGGTAAATTGATTGACGACGAGGAATTGCGGGAGGCCATGCTTGAACGTGGGCTGGGTACCCCCGCCACCCGTGCTGCCACCATTGAGGGACTCCTCCGTCAAAAATATATTGCTCGGGAAGGTCGGGAACTCAACGTCACCGGCAAGGGCCTGCGACTCATTGAGCTTTGTGACGAAATGGAACTGGATGCCCTGACCTCGCCTTCTATGACGGGCGACTGGGAAGCCAAACTCAACAAGATGCAACAAGGTGAAATTGAACGCACGCAGTTCATGAAGGAGATCAACGATTTCACCATTCAGGTCGTCGATAAGGCACGCACCCACATGCAGGCTGCCGTGAACCGTGTTTTCCCCGACCTCGAGTGCCCCTGCCCCGAGTGCGCCGCCCCACGCCTGAAACAAACGGACGCCACCTTTGAATGCCGCGATGTCGATTGCAGCTTTAAGATTTCAAAATACATCGCAGGGCGTCAATTGAGCGAAAGCGAGGCCATCACCCTCTTTACTGAGAAAGCCCTCCCTGAAATGGAAGGTTTCCTCTCGCGTTTCAATCGTCCATTCAGTGCCGGTCTCAAAATTGCGCAGTCCGTCAGTAAAACCGGAAAGATCGGTAAATGGAAAACGGAATTTGTTTTTGAGGACGAGCTCGAGCTTACGGAACCCCTCGACGAAAAGACCCTCTTGAAATCGGTTACCCTTCCGGACGGCACAGCAGCCGAACTGCATGCCACTGAAAAAGCTTACCACCTGCCCGCGCTTAAAACTAAAGACGCTCCCGAAGGCTTTCGCCTGGGTAAAACCATCCTTCAGAAAGAATTACAACCCGAAGATATTGAGGCGCTTTTTACCAAGGGCAAAACGCCACTGCTTGAAGGCTTTGTATCACGACGCACCAAGCGGCCTTTCAAGGCACACCTGACCCTGGATTTTGAATCCGGCGAAATTGGCTTTGAGTTCGCTCCACGTGCGCCCAAGAAAAAAGCCGCTAAGAAAAAGTAAGCGTAGCTTCGGATTGCCACCGCATACATTTAGCTATCTCTTGAATTGTTCATGAAGCCTGAAAGCAAACCAAGCCGTCCGTTTTTCTCATCCGGTCCCTGTGCAAAACGCCCGGGATGGTCACATGCAGTCCTTGAGAATGCGCTGGTAGGACGTTCCCACCGCGCAAAACCTGCCAAGGCACGCATCCAAGCGGTCATCGAAAAATCAAAATCTGTTCTCGGAATCCCAGAGGATTACCTCTGCGGAATTGTCCCCGCCTCCGATACCGGAGCGGTTGAAATGGCAGTGTGGACTTTGCTGGGAGAACGCGGCGCCGACCTCTGCGCCTGGGAGTCCTTTGGCTCCGGCTGGGTCACCGATGCTCTCAAGCAACTGAAGCTTGAAAACACGACTCTGCATGAGGCCGACTACGGCAAACTCCCCGACCTCGGAAAAATCAACTTTTCCAACGATCTGGTCTTCACTTACAACGGGACCACTTCCGGTGTGCGCGTGCCCAACCTCGACTGGATTCCAGATGACCGTGAAGGCCTCACTATTTGCGATGCCACCTCCGCGGTCTTTGCCATGGATCTGGATTACTCGAAATTGGACGTGGTCACCTGGTCCTGGCAAAAAGTGATGGGTGGCGAGGGTGCACACGGTATGATCGTGCTGGGTCCACGCGCCGTTGCCCGTCTGGAATCCTATACCCCTGCCTGGCCTTTGCCCAAAATCTTCCGCCTTACCAAGGGCGGTAAACTCATTAAGGGCATTTTTGACGGCGCGACTATCAATACCATTTCCATGCTTTGCATCGAGGACGCTCTCGACGGATTGCGTTGGGCGGAATCCATTGGTGGCCTGCCCGCTCTCTTGGAGCGCTCTGCCAACAATCTTAAGGCTATCGCCGATTGGGTTGAAAAAACTGACTGGATTGACTTTCTCGCTGAAGATCCCGCCACTCGTTCCAACACCTCCATTTGCTTGAAAATCACCGCCGATTGGTACGAGGCATTACCTGCCGAAGAACAAGCCGCCAAGGCAAAGCTATGGGTTAAACTTCTCGACGAAGCAGGCGTAGGGTTCGATTTTGGAAGCTATCGTGACGCCCCTGCGGGCATTCGAATCTGGGGCGGTGCCACCGTCGACACTGCCGATATCGAAGCGCTGCTCCCATGGCTCGAATGGGGCTTTGCCCAAATTAAAGACTAAGCTGAATGCTGCATGTTGCCTGAGACTTCCAAGCCAGCTAGCGACAGTTTTCATGTAATGGCAAAGGCCATTGGCCCTATTTGTAATCTGGACTGTAAATATTGTTTCTATCTCGAGAAGGAACAGTTTTACCTCGAAAATGAAAAGTGGAAAATGTCCGACGAACGACTCGAGGTCTTCGTCCGCGACTACATTGCCGCCCAGCCGGGACCGGAGGTCACTTTCGCTTTTCAAGGTGGAGAACCCACCCTCCTCGGCGTCGATTACTTCCGTAAAGTCGTCGCCTTCCAAAAAAAATACGCCCAGGGTAAAACCATAGCCAACGCGTTTCGAACCAACGGCACCCTGCTCGACGATGCATGGGGTGCCTTCTTCGCTGAAAATAATTTCCTGGTAGGGCTTTCCATCGACGGCCCGGAAGACCTTCACAATGCCAACCGCGTGGATAAAAAGGGCCGTGATTCTTATAAAGAAGTCATGCGCGGATTGAACATCCTTCGTAAACACGAGGTCGAATTCAACACCCTTACATGCGTCAACAGCGTCACCGTTCAGCACCCCGTAAGAATCTATAAATTTCTCAAGAGCATCGGCTCGAAATACATTCAATTCATTCCCATTGTTGAGCGCGAGGTCGATACCGCCGCCGCCAAGCTGGGACTCGACTTTGCCGCCCCACCCGACCTTGAAACCCCGCCCGCTGATGGTGAGGCTCCTCGCATGTCTGCCCATGCCGTTCCCGCCCAAGCCTACGGCGATTTCCTCTGCAAAATTTTCGATAACTGGGTCAGGCGTGACGTCGGTAAGATTTATGTTCAGCTCTTCGATGTCGCCCTCAGTAAATGGCTTGGGGTAAAAGGAGGTCTTTGTTATTTTTCCGAGACCTGTGGTCGCGCCCTTGCCATGGAACACGACGGGGATCTCTAAACCTGCGACCATTATGTTTATCCCACATACAAACTGGGTAATTTAATGAACAATACCCTCGGTGAAATTGCCGACAGTCCGAAGGCCAAAGCCTTTGGGGACGCCAAGCGCGACCGCCTCCCCCAATACTGCCGCGACTGCAGTGTTCGTTTTGCCTGTAATGGCGAATGCCCCAAACACCGCTTCACCTATACCCCTGACGGCGAATGGGGACTCAACTACCTTTGCCCCGCTTACAAACAATTCTTCAAACACATCGACCCCGCCATGAAAATCATGGCCGACCTCTACCGCCAGCAACAACCCCCTGCCGCGGTCATGGACATCCTCGCCGAGCAACGACGCCCTAAGTCTGCCAACTAGGATTGCCTAGAAATCCATCGAAGCTGTCACACGAAAGGAACGGGCTTCATTGTATCGAGCCTGATTCTTTCCGGTGCTGCATAACTGCCCCTCTAATCCCACTGCTCCCCATATAGCTTTGACAAAAGCACGATCAGGCATTGATTTATTCGTGTAAACCCAGCCCATGACCTAAATTGTTAAAAGAATGAATATCTCAAAAACTTTAATTTCTCTTTTTCTATCCCTAGCCTGCTGGGTGACCGCGCATGCGGACTTGGCCTATTCCACAAATTTCTCCGGCTCAGAGGGTTATGTGAATGGTGCCATCGATAAAAAGAACCAACAGGCCAATCCTACTTTCTCGGAGACTGCTGCTGCCCAGGGCGGACTTTACTTCCCTAAATCTCAGGGACCTGATTACGGCGTATTAAGACGCAACCCCACCAGTAAGGGCGCGAGGGCTATTCTCCAAAAAGGAGCGGGCGCGGGTTTTAAACCCGGCAGCACTTGGTCGACACGCATCGAGTACTCCTTTGAAGGGCTTCCGGCAATGGTGATGGGCGGCAAGATGCCGACCATGCTCGGTGGTCTTGGTTTTACCAATTCGAAAAGCGAGGTTTCTGAACTGATTTATGTCGGCATCCAGAAGGCCCCTCAACAAAGCGAAAGCTATCAGTTTTATGTCTTCGGCCAAGGCGGGGGTGGATTCTTCTCAAAAAATGTCGATTACCTTGCCATTGGCGATGACGCTTCCGATGCAGATGATTTGACTGACAAGCTTGCGATTGAATTCACCGTCACAAAGTCATCCAAAGCAGGCGTACTGAGCTTCGTAGCCACCCTTAGCAATGTGGACAAAGGAACTACGGTGGTCACCTTGAGTGGCGACTTAAACGTGCCAAAGCTCTACAATAAGGATCTCCACGCTTATGTTAGCTCCGGTTCAATCAGCGAAGGCGGCAACTACGACCTGTTTAATCTACACGCTTTGAGCTCAAAAGCTGAAACAAAGTAGCCAGTAAAGGCTCGTTAATCAGAGCACCCTACCGTTTCGCCAGTTGATCCTCTACGGGTTCGAGGGTGGCACGGTGCTGCTGGTAGCGCTGGACAAATTGCGGCAGTAAGCTTGGATTCGTTTCGCGGAGATCGTAGTTTTCGCCCGGGTCGTGATCGAGGTTAAAGCAGGCCGTGACGACAGGCTCGGCTGAATCACTCTTGGGTTCAAAATGCACTTTATGGCTGCCGATGCGGAGCGCCTCAATATGCGTACTTTTATAATAGAAGAGTTCTTTACGCGGACTGCCCTCTCCTTTTAGCAAGGTGTCGGTAAGGTCGCAGCTATCAACTGCGGCCTCAGGCGGAGTAACGCCTGCAAGGGCGGCAAAAGTTGCCATAAAGTCGAGGGTGCAGCCGATGTCGTGAATGATCGCGGGTTGCACCGTGCCGGGCCACCAGAAGATCCCGGGTTCCCGCATACCGCCTTCATAGGTATCAAACTTTCCACCGCGCAGGGGTCCTGCGATACCACCCTGCGTCTTGAACTGCAACCAAGGGCCGTTGTCGGAAGTAAATACCACCAAGGTGTTTTCTGCGATTCCCAGTTCGCGCAAGCTCGCTAGGATTTGCCCCACCGAGCCATCGATTTCCTCAATGACGTCACCGTAAAGACCGGCAGTACTTATGCGCTCATATTCCTCTGAGCGAAAGAGCGGAACGTGGGGCATGCTATGCGCAAGATAGAGGAAGAAGGGTTGTTTTTTGTGGGACTCAATAAAATCGATGGCCTTTTCGGTGTAGGATTTTGTGAGCTGGGTTTGGTCTGGGGCGTGTTCGAGGATGGTCTCCCCTTCCATGAGCGGCACTTGCCAGTATTCCGACTTGGGATCATCCCAGTGGACCCCGGTGTGCCATTCGCCCAGTTGTCCCCCGTTGAGCTCCGTGACCCTTGGGCGATCGAGATTCATGTCGTTACTGTAGGGAATACCATACCAGGAATCAAAGCCATGACGGGTCGGTAGAAATTCCGGTAGATGCCCGAGGTGCCACTTCCCCACCATGCCCGTGGCATAACCCGCTTTTTTAAGCATTTCCGGGAGGGTAATTTCGGTGGCAGGCATGCCCCCGGTGGATTCCGGAAAAAGAACACCGTATACTGCCGACTCCATACCACTGCGAACCGCATAGCGTCCCGTAAGGAGCGCCGCCCTGCTCGGAGTACAAACTGGAGAAGCTGAGTAAAAACTTGTCCATTTCTGACCCTCTGCCGTCATTTTATCCAGATGCGGTGTGCGGATCGTCGGGTGCCCGTTATTACTCATATCGCCATAGCCCATATCATCCGCAAAAATAACGATGATATTGGGCTTGGCGGTTACCAGGGAAGCGACAGCAGACAATGCGAGACCAAGTACTAGTCCTTGAAAAAGAAAGGCCTGAGGGTGCTTAAAAAGTTTCATAGGGATGTTAGAGTTTGAGCCTAGCAAGACCCAAAAGCCTAGCCCCTACAACCTTAGAGTCAGGCTCGCGTACGGCGGTAATTCCAAAGTATCCCGATATTTTATTTTGGGAGAGCTGAACGAGGTCCATGCGATGTCACCCAAATCAATGGAGTGCGTATGCTTGGTATAGTTAAAGAGGAAGCCGAGTGTTCCAGTGGCAGACTTTCGCTCTCGATAAACAATGCCCTTTGGTAAATCCAAACGAATCGAAGGTCGCAGTCCAAGCGACAGAATCGTCTGCTGGTAAAAATTAGTTAAGGTAGGAAGGCCTAAGCGTGCGGCAAGGTAGTATGCTGCGCCACTATTGAACTCGTTACGTGTTATGAGCGGATGCCCTTTATAGAATTCCGACCCTGCCTGTGCAATGGTGTCAGCGCCTTCCGCATGAATTCGCTCAACCAGATCAATGGCTTTTCCTGAAACCTCACCTTCCACCACAACTTCGGTTTCATCATGCATACTGTCCAGCTCTTCGTTCCAAAGACCAAAGAGTTCTCGAAGTCCCCCGCCCGGGAAACCACCGAGGTGACAGCGATTGCTTTGATCGACATAGCCGGTGAGATAGGTGCCCACTACATGCCCGCCTTTTTTTACAAAACTGCGAATGCGCTCCGCGAGCGAAACATCAACTAAGTATAAAGCAGGGAGAATCAAGAGCTTGTAGTTATTGAAATCTGATTGGGTCGAAACAATATCCACAGCAAGACCGTTTCCGGTGAGTGCTTCGTAATGATCGAAGCTGGTTTGGGTGTAGCAGTCAGAAGCAAAAGGCCCTTCACCTTCGAGCAACTTGGGACCTCTGGAAGGAATCGGCACGGCTCCGCCAGCTTCATGTTTTCCGGGCGGCACGTCCGTGCCTGAAAACATTGCGTCAAACCCGCTCTTTTCGCGGATTCTCGTCCCGCATAATCCAGAATGCATTTTGCCTGAGCAAAAATGGGGTGGCTAACGGGACTCGAACCCGCGACCCCCGGAATCACAATCCGGTGCTCTAACCAACTGAGCTACAGCCACCATATTAGAGCCGTGCAATGTCACGAATCTGCCTTCAATTGTCAATCACCCTTTGAAAGTGGCCTTACCTGCCTGTTGCGTCACTCTTTGCGCGTGAGTTCGTAGTGATGGGCTACCGGCTGATTCGCCTGATAAAGCTGTTGATGTAATGTTTCAAGCTTAGCGCGAATGGCTCGCTCTTCCGCTTTGATTGCGGGATATGCGTCATACTGTTGCTTCATGTAGCCATGCCAGGGCTCACCCTCGAATCCTTGCAATCTTTTATCCAAGACCGCCTGAACCGCGTCTGCATCATCCATATCCACCCCGGAACTAAAGAGACCGCTACCGTAAAAAACCAAGGCGGCGTTGCGAAGACGTCCGGATCCTTTAACGCGTTCATCGTTGAGCGCTTTGACCCTTAACGCCTGTTGGTGTTGCGGGGTTGTTGTAACCGGGGCGAGGTTGATGCCCGCTTTAAATGCACTGGCCGACCAAGCGCCAACTTTAATGCCGTCAATCGTGAGGGTATAGTCACCCGCCGGTAAACTCTGAATTGTTAGAATTTGTTGATTGAACTCGGCTTCAAAGGGAACGAGGGCAAGGCCCTTGGCGATGGATTCAGTTTGCGGGAAAGGCAAAGCCGTTTCCGCAATCGTAAAAGCAAACATACCGCGACGCGATTTTATGTCGGTGACCGTGGCCTGTTCCGCCTCAAGTAATTTTCCCCGTCGGGCATCGAGTACCACTTTAGAAACCAATTGCGGAACTGCCTGCGCTTTCAAGAATTGATAGGCCATGATGAAATGCCCGGGATCCCAGTCCGGATGCACGCGATCTTTACCGACGATAGTGGCGTTGGGGTTTGCGCCTTGGACTTCAGCATTGATGGCGCACATGGCATCATAGAAATCAACCACGCCCTGCCCGCTCTCTCCAGCGGTTTTCTCTAGGAAGTCCGCACATTGACCGAGCGCATCGTTCGCGCCGAAATTGTTAGCCTGCTTCAGTTCTGCCGTTTGATCATAAATAGAAGGGGTGATGAAGATAACTTCGCTGCCAATGGCTTCAAGACCTGCAACCACTTTTAGCATATTGGCGTAATAGGCATTGAGTTGCGCTGCCTGGTTTGCACGGGAAGTGGGATCGGTCTTGTCAGCTCCATAAAGCCAACGGCCAACGTCATTCATCCCGAGCATGAGGGTCGCAACCGTAGGTGACTCGCTGGCAATATCGGTATCAAACCGTTCCAAAACATGCGAAGCTTGATTGCCGCTGATGCCTTTATTCCAGATGCGGAACTCCCGCTCGGGGAAACGGGTGAGGTAATAGAGATAGACATTCGCATGATAGGAACCGCCATGCGTGATACTGTCGCCGATAAAACAGACGCGGTCGCCGTCTTTGAATTGCGGCACTGTCTGCGCTAGCGCTTGCGTCGAAAGAACAAGCAGCGAGCAAAGGGTAAAAAAGGCAGTACAGAGGTATTTCATAACAGAAGGGTCATTCTTGCCTTAAGACCGAAGAGTGTTCAAACACGTTTTATGCAAACGGTTCTCTTTGACCTCGACGGCACCCTGATCGACCATTTCTCGGCGATTCATTCGAGCATTGCCTATGCTCAAAGGTCATTGGGTCTGCCGGAGTCCAGCTATGAATTGGTCAAGACCACCGTTGGCGGCTCCCTTCCTGTTACCATGGGAAAGTTAATCGGCAGCGATAAGGTCGAAGCAGCACTGCCCTACTTTAACGAACATTTCAATCGCGTCATGCTACAGGACGTAAGCATCCTGCCGGGCGCGAAGTGGTTACTGGAGACCCTGCATGCCAAAAGCTACCAACTGGCAGTCTTTACAAATAAATACGGCGAACACGCCCGTGCAGTGCTGGAACACCTCCAGCTCGACCGTTTCCTAGCGGTGACTCTCGGAACGGATGACAGTCCCTACCGCAAACCCGAACCGCAATTCACTGCGCTGGTTATGGAACAGTTGGGCGCGAATCCTGAGAGCTGTTGTTTGGTGGGCGATTCTCCCTTTGATGCCGCCGCCGCGGAAGTGGGTAAGCTGAAAAGCTATCTCGTGGCAACAGGCTCGCACACGGTTCAGGCACTGGAATCAGAAACGCAAGCAGAGGCAGTTTTTCATAATCTCTTTGATTTGGGCGCATCTGTCTTCAAGCTTCAGCAACCCAACCATTCCTGAACCATGCCATCCCTCCCACAACCCAGCGCTGTCCTTTGGGACATGGACGGTACCCTCATTGACCAAACCGTTGCCATTGTTCGCTGTTATGAGGCCGTCATCAGCGAACTGGGTCACAGCGCACCCGATCCTCAAGCCATTCGTCGCAGCCTTGGCGGACCTATGGCGAGCACCATGACACTCTTTGTTGAGGATTCTCAACTCGAGCTAGCCTGCAAGGCCTTCCGCGACCGTTTCCCGAAAAGTATGTACGACGGTCTGGAAATCCTATCCGGCGCACTCCCCTGCATGGAATACTTTGCTCATCGCGACATCCCACAGGCTATTTTAACCAATAAGCACGGGGACACTGCCCGAGCGGTGAGTCACCACTGCGGCTTCGATGCTTTTACCAAAGTCTGCTTCGGCAACGGTGATAGCGAATGGAGCAAACCCGCCCCTGAACTTACCCACGCTGCCTTGGCAGGTTTAGACGCAAAAACCTCCGGTGCGATTTTAATTGGCGATTCTCCCACTGATGTGGAAACCGCTCAAGCTGTAGGCATTCCCTGCTATGCTGTTGCAACCGGAGCACACAGTGAAGCCGAGCTTCAGGCTGCAGGCGCGAACGCCACCTACCCCACACTCGGGGCGCTCCTGTCTGACTTTATAGACTAGGTTCAGTCCAATCGCGGTGCCGTCTTAATCTTGGTGTCGTCAAAGGCCATCTCATTGGCCTTCAAGGTACCCCGAAAGGATAAAGTCGGTGCGATTAAGGCACGTTTACCAAGCAGGGAACCCGGATTGAGTACTGCGTTACAACCCGCCTCCCCACCATCGCCGATAAGGGCACCCAGTTTGCGCATTCCGGTTTCATGACCCACACCGTCAAAATCCTTTACGATAACTTCCGCCTGATCGAGTCGCAGGTTCGAGCAAATGGCACCCGCCCCCAAATGAGCTTTATTACCAAGTACCGAATCTCCAACATAGCTATAGTGCGGCACCTGAACGCCGTCCAGGAGCAGACAGTTTTTGAACTCACAGGAATTACCCAACACGCAATTTGCACCTGCGATAACATTACCGCGTATATACACCCCCGGACGCAATTCACAGCCTTCCCCGATATAGGCAGGTCCAAGAATGGTTCCGTGTGATGGTAGCTTAACCCCTTCCGCAATAAAGACCGGACCTTCTATATGAAGACCCGCCGGGACTTCGGGCAATGAAGCAGAAAAATCGAAGGCCTCCAATGCCGGTTTAATCTGCTTTACCCACTCCCACGGAGCGGCCTCCGGGTTAAAAGAGGACTGAAAGGGAAGAGTTTGGGGAAATTCGTATAATTCACTGGCCTGCATGTCTTAAACAAAAACCAAGCCGGCGAAACACGCCATTCAAAAATTGCCATCCACGCAGGGAGTGTTTTTATAGTCCGCTTAGCTCAATCGAATATCGGTAAAGCGACCAAGAAATTTGTGCACGACGTAAAAGAAAAACCCAAAATGGTCGAACGGGCCATGCTCATCGGCATCACCCTGCCCGGCACGAATGTCGCAGAAACCCGAAGTTTACTCGATGAATTGCGCGAACTCGTCACCACCCTGGATATTGGGATTTGTCACGAGCGCATGCTCACCGTTCGCAAACCGCAGGCAAAACTGTTGGTGGGATCCGGAAAGGCAGAGGAATTGGTAGAGGAAGCACAGGCTCAGGATTGCGATGTCATCGTCTTTGATAATGAACTGACCCCTGCGCAGCAAAGGAATTGGGAAGCCGTCGCTAAGGACAAGATCCTCGTGATTGATCGTCAGGAGGTCATTCTCGATATCTTTGGCAAGCGTGCCCGCACCAAAGAAGCGGTTCTTCAAGTCGAATTGGCGCGCCTTGAATATAACCTACCACGCCTGAAACGCGCCTGGACACACCTCAATCGTCAGCGCGGAGGTGGCGCCATTCAACGGGACGCGGGTGAAACGCAGCTGGAGATGGACCAACGCATGGTGCGTACCCAAATTTCGCGGGTTCGGAAGGAACTGGAAACCGTCATCCAGCATCGCCACTTACAACGCAAAAAACGTATGACCGTTCCCGTACCGACCTGTGCCATTGTCGGTTACACCAACGCCGGAAAATCCTCCCTCCTCAACCACCTCACCCAAGCCGATATTCTGGCCGAGGATAAACTTTTTGCGACCCTTGACCCAACTTCCCGGCGTTGTGAACTTCCCAACGGTCAACCCCTGGTGATGACCGACACCGTTGGTTTTGTCCGAAACCTGCCCCACCGTCTCGTCGATGCTTTCAAGGCCACGCTCGAGGAAGCAGTGGTTTCAAACTTCCTCATTCACGTTCTCGACATCAATAGTCCGGAAATAGAGGCGCATGCCGAGACAACCCTCAAGGTGCTCGCTGAGCTCGGCGTAAAGGATAAGCAAACCCTCACGGTTTTTAATAAAATCGACGACCTTTGGGATCCCGACCGTGTGCAGGATCTCAAGATGCAATACCCGGGGGCCTTATTCATAAGCGCCCATAGCGGTGAAGGGATCGATGGGCTTCTCGAGCAAATGCAGTCTATCATTGAAGCCGAATTCGCACAAATTCGCCTCTTGATCCCGCACGTACGCTACGATCACGTGGCACGACTCCACCGCGAAGGGACCGTGCGCAAGGAAGAAAGCCGGGACGAGGGCACTTATCTTATCAGCGCAATCCCCGATCGCTTAGAATCAGCAGTAGCGCCCTATCGTCTCAGCGCAGGGAATGAATAAGTTAGAAAAAGTAAATTCCGCTCGACCCGACGGGCAGGCGCTTTGAGGATGGGAATATGAAGGAGGAACTGGCCGCAGTCTACGAAGAGTTAAACCGCTTGAAAGAGGCGGGGCTCGAACGAGTTGCAATCGCTCCAGAAACCCTGGAAATGGTGGAGGCACTCCTCCCAAAGGACTCGCCCAAAGCATCAAAGGTTGAAGTCCTCCAGCCGGAGGCGACCGAAGCAATCCCTGTAAGCAAAACGCCAGAAAAGCCGGTTGCACCCGCGCCCGAACCGGACCCTCCAGCACCCGCCTTCCCCGAACCTCCGGTAATTGATTTACCCGAAGGTACTGCAGCGGAACAACTGGAAGCCCTTCGCGCGATGGTCAACGCCTGCGAAACCTGCAAGGCGCATCTAAGTGGCGATGGTAAAGTTGTCTTTGGGACTGGTTCCGCCCAAGCCGATATCTTCTTTTGCGGCGAGGCCCCCGGCGCAGACGAAGCCAAAGTCGGTGAGCCTTTTATCGGTGCAGCCGGGCAATTATTAACAAAAATCATTTCCGCGATGGGACTGGATCGCGAATCGGTTTATATCGCCAACATTCTCAAGTGGCGTCCTGAACACGAAAAACCGTATGGAAACCGACCCCCAACGCTCGAGGAAATGCGTTTTTGCATGCCCTACCTCAAGGCACAAATTGAAATCATAAAACCAAAGGTGCTCATTGCCCTCGGCAACATCGCCGTGACGGGACTTTTAGGGCACGACCCCAAACGCCGCATGGGGCAGGTGCGCGGAAAATGGCACGACTACGAAGGCATCGACCTCATGATCACCTTTCACCCGGCATACCTGCTTCGCAACGACACCATGAAAACCAAGCGTATGGTCTGGGAGGACATGCTTGAAGTCATGCGCAAAACCAAGCTTGAGATCAGCGAACAGCAACAGGGATTTTTCCTCCCCAAGGATTAGTCACTGTAGCCGTTTAACCGACTGCGTGACCCTGAGTGAACTCCAGACCCTCTTTCGACTCGTTCACTCCCACCTTGATGGTTTCCCCGGGCTTGATGTCGCCTCCTAGAATGGCCTCGGCCAGGGCATCCTCAAGGTGACGTTCTACCGCACGTCTCAATGGACGCGCCCCGTATTTCTCATCATAACCCTTTTCAATCAGGAAGGTTTTTGCGGAGTCCTCGAATTCAAAAATCAATTCGCGTTCTTTTAGGCGATTCGCGAGATTGCGCAATTCCAGGGTAACGATCGCTTGCATATCTTCGGGTCCCAGCGATTTGAAGATAACGAGATCGTTGAGGCGATTCAGGAATTCAGGTTTAAAGACCCGCTTGGTCTCATCCAGAATTTTATCGCGAATCTTATCGTATTCGTTTTCTGAACTATGTTCGATTCCAAAACCCATGGAGGTGTTGCGCTGGAGAATCTCAGCACCCACATTTGAAGTCATGATTAAAATGGTGTTCCGGAAATCAACCTTCCGACCCAGACTATCGGTTAAGCGACCTTCCTCAAGAACCTGCAACAACAGTTGCACAACATCGGGGTGTGCCTTCTCAATTTCATCAAAGAGCACAACACTGTAAGGCTTGCGGCGTACCGCCTCGGTCAACTGACCTCCTTCTTCGTAACCGACATACCCCGGAGGCGAACCCACCAGACGGGAAACTGAAAATTTCTCCATGTATTCCGACATGTCGATTTGAATGATGGCATCTTTTTCACCGAACATTTCCTCCGCAAGCACCTTGGCCAGTAGAGTCTTACCCACCCCTGTCGGCCCGAGGAACATGAAGGAACCAATGGGACGCTTGGGATCTTTTAAGTCGGCTCGGGAACGGCGCAAGGCGCGGGCAATCACTTCGGTAGCGCGTTCCTGACCAATGACTTCAGTTTGGAGCTTTGCCTCCAACTCCAGTAATTTCTTAGTTTCTTCCTGCTCCATGCGTGAGAGCGGAATACCCGTCCAGGCTGAAATCACGTGCAGCAATTCATCGGCACCCACAGTGATACGGTTTTCTTCCCGCGACTGCTTCCAAGCGTCAACGGCATCGGATTGTTCCTTGCGCAGTTTCTTTTCCTCGTCACGGAATTTGGCCGCCTCCTCAAATTGCTGCTTACCGATGGCATTCTCCTTTGCCTCTCAAACGGATTCAATCTTACCGTTCATTTCCTCGATTTCGGGAGGACGTTTCAAGGACTCGATACGCGCGCGGGCACCGGCTTCGTCAATCACATCAATGGCTTTATCAGGGAGAAAGCGCGAAGTGATGTAACGCTCGGAAAGCCGAGCCGCTGACTCAAGTGCCTCATCGGTGAAATTACACTTGTGATGGTCCTCATATTGACTGCGAATGCCTTTCAGGATTAAAATAGTATCGTCAACGGAAGGAGCCTCTACCTTCACTGACTGGAAGCGGCGATCGAGTGCGCTATCCTTCTCAATGTACTTACGGTATTCGCCTAGGGTGGTGGCACCGATACACTGCAATTCGCCGCGACTGAGCGCAGGTTTAAAGATATTGGAAGCATCCATTGCCCCCTCGGCTGCACCTGCACCAACGATGGTGTGCAATTCATCGATAAATATAATGACATTCTTGGCACGACGAATTTCATCCATCACTGCTTTGATGCGCTCTTCGAATTGACCGCGGTATTTTGTACCCGCAACCATAAGTGCGAGGTCGAGGGTAATCACCCGCTTCTCTTGCAGGATCTCCGGAACCGCACCCGCAGCGATTTCCTGAGCGAGTCCCTCTACGATAGCAGTCTTGCCCACCCCAGCTTCGCCAATCAAGACGGGGTTGTTTTTCGTACGGCGGCAAAGGATTTGAATCACACGGCGGATTTCGTCTTTGCGACCCACCACCGGATCCATTTCACCACCCTGCGCCAACTCGGTTAGGTCGCGACCAAATGCCTTGAGAGCAGGCGTTTTTGA
The DNA here is from genome assembly GCA_009937095.1 of Verrucomicrobiota bacterium. GTDB lineage: Bacteria > Verrucomicrobiota > Verrucomicrobiia > Opitutales > Coraliomargaritaceae > UBA7445. The sequence continues at coordinate 45,625 of JAACDB010000082.1, read as the reverse complement.
TTCTTTGCGATCTTCCGGCGAACCACCCCCACCACTCGCGGCAGCCTCTTCCTGCTCACCGGTGAAATTCGGGTCCAGTTCTGATAAAATTTCATTGCGGCAACGCTCAATATCAACATCGAGGGATTTCAATACCCTTGCCGCGACACCTTCCCCTTCACGCAATAATCCGAGTAACAAATGCTCCGTGCCAATGTAGGAATGATTCAAACCCTTGGCCTCCTTGCGAGCGAGAGCCAGCACCTTCTTCACGCGTGGTGTGTAGGGAATGTTTCCAGAAGGTTTACTTTCGGGACCAGTACCCACTTGCTTTTCCACTGCCGTGCGAACCGTCTGCAAATCGAGACCCATCTTTTGTAGGACATTCACCGCCACACCCTGGCCGAGATTGATTAACCCCAGAAGCAGGTGCTCCGTGCCAATGTAATTATGGTGGAAGCGGTCAGCCTCCTTTCGGGAAAGCGCCAAAACCTGCTGAGCACGGGGAGTAAAATTATTTAATGGTTCCATGTTACATATAGGCTATTTTGATTCACTCGAATTGTCAAAGGACAAGGGCGGAAGTTTCAAGAGTGCGGCACGAAGCTTGGCAGCGCGAGCAGTGTCGCGCAGTTCCGGAGTTATGTCGGATTTCACCTCGTATTGAATATGTCCGGGTTGGCACTCAATAAACATACGGTCTACTTCTGCCCGGCACGTTTCAGGAAGAAAATCGAAGTCGACCGCCAGACGCAGAAAGGAAAGTAAATGCATGGCCTCATTGGAACTAAGGACATAGGCATTTTGAATGACGCCATAAGCACGGCCGATTTGATCGCGAAGACCGGCAGGCTGGTCCTCATAAAATTTAAAACGCGCGTTCAATTCCTGATCGATAATACTTTTCAGAACATTACCCAAACGATCTAAAATATCGACTTCGCATTCGCCGAGGGTCTGCTGATTGGAAATCTGAAAGATATGTCCGGTCGCATCGGAACCCTCGCCAAAATGACCGCGCACCGTGATACCTAGCTGCGCAACTGCGCGGGTGACTTTTTCCATATTTTCCGTGAGCACCAACCCGGGAAGATGCATCATAACCGAGGCACGCAAACCTGTTCCCAAATTAGTGGGACATGCAGTCAGGTAACCCAAATCCTGCGAATACGCGAGCGACAGGTGCTCGTCTATGGCATCATCAAAGAAATTGATCCGTTTCCAGAGCGACTTGAGATTAAATCCGGTCTTGAGGAATTGAATCCGCAAATGGTCTTCCTCGTTAATCATGACCGAACAGGTCTGTTTGGCGTTGATGTAGACCCCGCAACCCTCAGAGCCCTCGATCAATTCCTTACTTATCAAATGCCGCTCCAGTAAGACCTGTTTCTCCAGATCAGAAAGTTTATCCAGTTCGAAGAAATTACCGGAATCCATTTCGTCTATGCGACTGATACGTGAGACACAGTCTGACAAAACGTCCCGGCGCTGGGACAGATTGACACGTTGAGGAAATGGGGTGCCCGCGAGATTGCGTGCAAGACGAATCCGCGTGCTCAGGACGACCGGGGCAGTTCGTTTGGAGCCCTGCATGAGCTCGGAATTATTACTCTCTATGAGTGCTTCAATCATTACTTGCCTCGTTTGCGATTGGTTCCTCAGTGCTTTCCTCCAAGGCTTGGATTTCATCCCGATATTGAGCGGCTTTCTCGTAAGCCTCCTCCTCTACCGCACGGGTAAGGGAAGCCTTCAAACTGTGTAATCGAGCGTTGAAGCTTTGGCGGCTTTGGGCGAAAATGGGAACCTTACCAACATGCCTCAAGCCTGCGTGCATATCCTCCAGGATCGGCTCCAGTAGCGGCTCAAAAGCAATATAGCAGTCCGCACAGCCCATCCGTCCCGTTCGTTTAAAGTCACCGGTAGTGCATCCACAGGTGCCACATTGCAGTCTGCCCGCTTCTGCTTCAAAATCGGAACTGTGCTGCATCAACATTTCCGCCAGGGAGTAACCCTCCGGATCGGAAACACCCTTTTGCTGGGCGCAGTTTTCGCAAAGGTCCACCTTGTGAATCTTATTGTTGATGATCTGTGTCAGATGAACAGTAGCAGCTTGATCGCAGAACTTACATTTTAAACTATCATCCATGAATTTAGTTTGGTTCCTTTTTAAAAATTAGCAAAATAAAAGCGATTGTTCGCAATTATAGAATGCGAAACATCAATAATTAACATATGCAAATTGCATCAACCGTGCCAATTCCCGCCCGCTTCGGTTTTCGGGCACATACTTACAGCTTGGTACCGTCTTGAGTAACAACTTGTCGGAAAGCTTCGAGGAATTGCGCCGTGATGGCTCCAGGCTTGCCTGTTCCGATCGGGCGGGCATCGACCTCCACGATTGGGATGATCTCTGCCGCAGTTCCAGTCAGGAACAGCTCGTCGGCAACCCAGATGTCGTAGCGAGTCAAATTCGCCTCTTCCCATGGGATGTTGAGCTTATCTGCAATTTCGAGGGCGGTATCACGGGTGATTCCCTTGAGGGCACCCGCACTGGCTGCCGGGGTGATGAGTTTGCCCTTGTGGATCACAAAAATGTTATCACCGGTGCACTCCGCAACATAGCCTTGATCATTCAACATGATCGCCTCGTGGTAGCCAAGGTGTTGTGCCTCGATTTTTGCAAGGATGTTGTTGAGATAATTCAAAGACTTTACTGCCGGAGGCAGCGCTGAAGGATTGCAGCGCCGGGTAGGCACGGTGATGATCTTCAGGCCATTCTCATAGAATTCTTCGGGGTAAAGCTGGATGGAATCCGCAATAATGATCAAGCGCGGGCTGTCACAATTCTTGATGGAAAGACCCAAGCTACCCTCTCCGCGTGTAACCACCAAGCGGATATAGCCGTCCCGTAAGCCATTTGCACGGCAAGTCTCGCAGATTGCCTCGGTAAGCTCCTCCCGGCTCCAGGGCAGGTTCAGCATAATCGCCTTGGCTGAGAACTCTAGCCGTTCAAGGTGCGCTTCCAGTTTAAAGACACAGCCATCGTAAAGACGAATGCCCTCAAAGATACCGTCCCCATACAAGAGACCATGATCAAAAACCGAAACCTTGGCATCCTCGCGATCAACCAACCCATCATTCATGTAGATTTTCATAGAGGCCATTATGATGCCTCAACAAAACCGTTTGTCTAGTCTTCAAGTGCCGCTTTAATCGTTCTCTAATTTCTCCCAAAATAACCCTACCCAGCAGGCCCACCCAGCCATTTTTTGCCTCTAGCTATTGGTTTTACAAATTGGATTTGATTCCAGTTGACAAAGCTTTCGGTGAAATCCAATTCTAAAGTTTCGTGGCTATTGTTTGTTGCCTCAAGAAATATGGAAAATTTTGCTGACCAATGCCTGGATATGGCCCGTTCGATTCTGGGTCATAATTTAAATTCTATTAGCGAACAGGGTTCCATCACCCCCGTTGCCGGCGAAGCGAGTCGTCTGGACGAGCCGGGGCACGCAGCCTTGGCAATCGGTGAGTACTATCGCGCAACCAACGAGACCAAGTTGGATGATCACGATCTAATCGATTTGGTGGCGCGTTGCGTGACTGCCCAAGCCTTTACCATAGAAGACTTTGATAATGGTTTGGCCTATTCCTCCCTCGGTCTGCTATCCTTCGGACCCTCCAAAGAACGCAACCCGGTATGGGAACGACTGCTCGACCCCACCCGCGAGCAACTGGATAGCCAACTTCTCGAACGCAGCGACTACGACAACCATTTTCAAAGTTTCAACATTGCCAAAGCAGTGACCCGTTTCAGCCTCGGTCTCTCCAAAAAAGATGAAACCGGTCGCCTGATTGATCGCTTCACCGATCGGATTGAAAGCAACTCCAGCGGAGGCTTTGCGGATGATGCCGCTGGCACGAGCGTAAGCATCGGCGGAGCCTTTGATATCTACGGCGTTATGTCCTTTGTTTTCATTCGTCAGGCACTCCAATTGCACGCCAATATAAATTTGCGCGAACGGAAACTTCCCAGCCTGCGGAGCCACAGCGAAAAATACCTTAAGTTGATTCCGGACCTCGTGCGTCAGGATGGCATTGGCTGGGCATACGGACGCTCGATTGGTGCCTACGGTCAGATGCACTGCATTAGCTTAATCATGCAGGCATTACGTGACGATTGGATTACTGCGAATCAACGCGACCTTTACCTCGATACCGTCCGTCGCCTTTTCATGAACTTTTTCGCAACCTACCTGGATCAGGAGAACGGCGACCTGGTTATTCGTGATGCCGAGCGCGACACTGTGGGCTATCACACGACCCGCATGGCAAATTTTGATGCGGCCCGTTATCTTTGCCAGTGGGCGCGACTCGCCCGGGCCATTGGCGGCAGTGCCGCTCCCGCCACGCCCGTGCCTTCACGCAAAGTCGCGCGCTTTGTAAATTTCGATAAATCCCACCGGAAAGAGCAAGGGCTCTTCCTCTACCAGGATCCGGAAAGTGGGCTCGCTTTTCAATTGCCATTGGTAGGCAACATTCCCGAAGCACGCCATACCAGTTCCTCCCTGCCCTTTCCTCATTCACCCGGAATCTTTGATTGGCCCTCGGACACCTACTTGCCCATCATGACACCGGAACTTACCTTTGGCGACAAAGTCATTGTGCCCGCCTTCTATGGTAAGAATTGCACCACCAGCATCGGGACCCGCAACGCCTTGGTCTTTAAATATGATCAACCCGAATTGATCACCACCGATGAAACTTTCGTCAACGGATTGGGTAGCTGCAAAGTCGTATGGACTTTCTTAAAAGGCAAGATCAGCTGCGAATACAGCTTCAGTGTTAAACAACAAGTCACCCTTGATCGCCTTCGCTATGTTCTGGCCATCAGTGCGCCCCACAGCACTCATCGCGTGGGGACTGCCTTTACGCTGGGCGCAGAAGGTCAACGCGCCAATGTCATCCGCGACGATTTTCAGGCAGAATGGAAAACCCTTGAGACCGTTACCAACAATCCCAAGTACCGCACCCATTACGGCAACATGCACTACCTGCAAATCCTTGAGCGCGACCACAAACTCGTGATGCGACCGGGAGTGCAATACCGCCTCGCACTTTCCTTCGAGCCGGACATTACTTTCGCGGACGAATAATCCAAGCCCGACCTACCCCATGCTTTCCAACCGTATCATTCCCTGTTTGGATGTGCATGGTGGCCGTGTGGTAAAAGGCGTCAATTTCGTCAACCTCGTCGATGCAGGTGACCCAGTTGAACAAGCCAAGGCTTACGAGGCGCAAGGTGCAGACGAGTTGGTCTTTCTCGACATCACGGCATCGAGTGACGAACGCGCTATCATGCACGACGTCGTTGAGCGCACTGCTTCAGAATGCTTCATGCCACTTACCGTAGGCGGTGGGATTCGCACCCTTGAAGACATCCGCGTCATGCTGAACGCCGGCGCAGACAAGGTGAGCCTCAATACGGCCGCCCTTAAGGATCCCTCGCTGGTTTCGGATGCGGCTTTAAAGTTCGGTAACCAATGCATCGTGGTAGCGATGGACGCGAAACAAACCGCAGCGGGCAAATGGGAGGTTTATACGCATGGCGGCCGCAACCCCACCGGAATCGACGCGCTTGAATGGGCGCAACGGGTAACCGAACTCGGCGCGGGGGAAATCCTCCTTACCAGTATGGATGCCGACGGTACAAAAGACGGTTATGATCTCCCCCTGACGCGGGCGGTGAGTGAAGCAGTCAGTATACCGGTCATCGCTTCAGGCGGCGCAGGAACCCTGGACCATCTGGAAGCAGCTTTTACAGAAGGTCGGGCAAGCGCGGTACTGGCGGCCTCGATTTTTCACTTTGGCACTTATACCATTGCGCAGGCTAAAGCAGCCCTGCAGGAAGCGGGCATTCCCGTGCGCCTCTAGTATAAATTGCGGTTGCCCGCACAAAGCCGGACGGCATCCTTGAACTTATGCCCGCTACCGTCATCGACTGCCATACGCATGCTTACCCGCAGGAACTGAGCGCGGATCCACTTGCGTGGACATCTATACATGACGAAGCACATTGGGCAAAACTGGTAGCGCCTTCCGATCGCCCTTCGATTCAGGACTGGGCGACTCCTGAACGTATGCTCGCTGATATGGATGCTGCGGGTATCGATCAAGCGGTACTACTGGGCTGGTACTGGGAACATGCCGCTACCTGTTGCTGGCACAACCAAACGATTGCCGATTGGGTAAAAACTGCCCCGGATCGTTTCATCGGATTTGCCGCCATTCACCCCGGCGAAGCGCTTGGCCAACAACTGGAGGCGGCGGCTGAGTTGGGACTTCGCGGCGTGGGCGAATTACATCACGGTGTGCAGGGATTCAATGCCCGCAGTGAAGGCTGGCTGGAATTAGCGGATTGGTGTTCTAAAAATAACTGGCCCGTCAACCTGCATGTTACCGGCACCATCGGACGACAACACCCCGACGCTGTCGCTACCCCGCACGATGAAATCATTGCGCTCGCTGAAAGCGCTCCTGAGCTTTCTCTGGTGCTCGCGCATTGGGGCGGTGATCTCCTGCTTCACCCACCGGAAACAGGCCCAATCGATCTCCCGCAAAACGTATACTTCGATTGCTCGGCAAGTCCCCTGCTCCATTCGGCAGATGTTTTCGAGCAAGCCTTCAAGCGTGCAGGGCCGGATAAATTACTCTTTGGAAGTGACTACCCCTTGCGTCTCTTCCCGCGCCATCAGAAACAGGCCGACTTCAGGCACTACCTTGATTACATCAAGCGGGATACAACCCTGGATGCAAAAACGCTTGAAGCACTCATGGGCGAGAACTTCAAGCGTCTGCTGAATTAAGGAGCAACCGCGGCTAGATTTCGAAGTCCTCGGGCGGCGTCTTTGGCGAGCCACTGGGGGTTCGGATATTGGCAACCATTTCCGTGATATGCTGAGGCGGGGGCTTGGTCATGCTACTGACCGCAAAGGCGACCATGAAATTAATGAGCATGCCCACAAAGCCGATGCCCTCCGGCGTAATCCCGAGGAAAAGCTGTTCCTTGGTTCCACCCAGGAATTGGAAATAAACGATATAACTACTCGTGAAAGCAATCCCGCAAATCATACCGGCAATCCCCCCTTCACGGTTCACACGCGAGGAAAAGATGCCCATTAAGAGTGTCGGGAAAAAAGAGGACGCCGCCAGGCCGAAGGCAAAGGCCACCGTTTTTGCAATAAAGGCGGAAGGCGGATTGACTCCGAAATAAGCAGCCACAACCAGTGCCGCGAAAGACGCAAAGCGTGCAAAATTGACCTCTTCCTTATCGGTCAGATCGGGTTTGATGATTTTCTTCATCAAGTCATGCGAGATGGAAGTGGATAAGACCAAGAGGAGACCCGCTGCCGTGGAGAGCGCCGCTGCAATACAACCTGCCATCAACAAGGCAATGACCCAAGGCGGCAGACCCGCCATGTAGGGATTCGCCATCACCATGATGTCGTTGCCAGAGTAAAGTTCGTTGGGATTGGAAAAGTCGGCTTTGTTAGCGATCAGGCGTTGCCCGTGAATACCGATGCGTTGTTCCTCGGGGGCATCGTATTCAGGATATTGCGGACCCTTGCCCTGAAACACCGTAAAAGTGCCCGCTTCGGACTTACCGGGCCCAAAGTATTGGATGCGTCCGTCGTTGTTTTTGTCGACCCATGCCATTTGACCGGTCTTTTCAAATTCCTTGAACCAATAAGGAGCTTCGCTGTAGCTGGTGGTGTGGAGCGTTTCAATGAGGTTGACACGGGAAAACGCTCCGATGGTCGGCGCGGTCAAATAAATCACCGCAATAAAACCGAGGGTCCAGCAAGCTGATTTACGCACGGCCTTGACATCTTTAACGGTAAAAAAGCGCACGATAACGTGAGGCAGGCCCGCAGTGCCGCACATCAAGGCAGCCGTGATACAGAACAAGTTTATCGTGGAAAGTTTACCGGAGGTGTATTCCGCAAAGCCAAGTTCTGTATTGATGGCATTCAGTTTCGTAAGAAATGGAACGGCGGTCCCATCGGCGGTGTAATTACCAATCAAGCCCAGTTGCGGCACAACATTACCCGTCAGCGCCATGGCAATGAATACGGCGGGGATGGTGTAGGAGAATGCCATCACGCTATACTGCGCCACCTGGGTGTAGGTAATCCCTTTCATCCCACCCATGCCTGCGTAAATAAAGACGATAGCCGCCCCGCTGATCACCCCGGCGGGAATGCTGATTCCGAAGAGTTGCGAAAAGACAACCCCCACTCCGCGCATTTGACCCATAATGTAGGTCATGCAAATGAAAATCGCACAAATTACCGCCACCGCGCGAGCGGTACGGGAATAGTAGCGATCGCCAATAAAATCCGGTACAGTCGCCTTGTTGCATTTGCGCAGGAAGGGAACCATGAGCATCGTCAAAAGAACGAATCCCCCTGTCCAACCCATCAAGAAACGCGAGGCATCAAAACCGCTGATGGCAACCGCTCCTGCCATTGAAATAAAGGTCGCGGCAGACATCCAGTCCGCGGCAGTTGCCATACCATTCGCCAGGGGTGAAACACCGCCACCGGCGACATAGTATTCTTTCGTTGAAGCCGCCCGTGATCGCGCAGCAATGACGATGTAGACCGCAAACGTAGCGGAGATAAAAATAAGGTTCAGGGTACTTTGAGAAATGTCCATGGTTTAGTCCTCCTCGTTGTAACCATATTTTTTATCGGCACGGTTCATGCAAACCGCGTAGATAATGAGAATCAGTACAAAGCCGATAATGGAACCTTGCTGGGCAAGCCAGAAACCAAAGGGCGCGGTACCGATTGTCGGGAAATTTGCATCGAGCCAGTCGCGACACAGGATGGGCCCGACATAGCCGAGGACAAACCAGCTCGTGAGCAGAATGCCGGTAAGGCGTAAGCTGGCGCGCCAGTGAGATTTGGGGTTTTTATCTTTCATGGGTTGTGACGATGGTTCGATTCGTTTGGGGATGCGCTATACGCTTGGTCGCGCTCGGGCGCAGCGTGAATGCACTACTTATCAAATTGAATTTGGAGATTCTCAACAACCCCCGGGTCGGCAAGGGTGGTCGTATTTCCAAGTTCCCGTCCCTCTGCGATATCGCGCAAGAGGCGGCGCATGATTTTACCGGAGCGGGTTTTGGGCAGATCATGGGAAAAAACAATACGCTCAGGTCGGGCAAATTTGCCGATGCTCTTGTCAATCATGGCAACCAATTCCTTGCGTAAATGATCATCATGCGCACGACCATCAATGACCGTCACAAAAGCAATGAGTCCCTGCCCTTTGATTTCGTGAGGAATGCCAATCACGGCAGACTCCGCTACGTCGGCATGCTCCACAAAAACACTTTCCAGTTCGGCAGTGCCAATACGGTGACCCGAGACATTCACCACGTCATCGACTCGTCCAAGTATCCAGTAGTAGCCGTCCTCATCTCGTCTGGCTCCATCTCCGGGAAAATAATATTTCCCGCCCCACTTGCACCAATACGTATCTTTAAAGCGCTGGGGATCCCCATAAATTCCGCGTAGCATTCCCGGCCAGGGCTGCTTGATGGCCAGGATGCCCGCCTCAACCGATTCGCCTTCGTCGGTTAAGATATCCGGCTCGATTCCAAAGAACGGAACGGTCGCGCAACCGGGCTTGGTAGCAGTCGCACCGGGCATGGGGGTGAGCATGTGGCCTCCCGTTTCAGTTTGCCACCAGGTGTCCACAATGGGGCAACGCTCCGCGCCTACCTGTTTGTGGTACCACATCCAAGCCTCGGGATTAATCGGTTCTCCAACCGTTCCCAGCAAACGCAAGGAGCTCAAATCCTTCTCCGCCAGCCAAGCGTCGCCCCATTTCATGAAGGCTCGAATGGCAGTGGGTGCGGTATAACAAGTCGATACTTTGTAACGTTCGATGATCTCCCAGAAGCGACCTTGATCCGGGAAATCGGGGGCACCCTCATACATGACCTGTGTCACTCCGTTTTGCAGGATACCGTAAACAATATAGCTGTGTCCGGTGACCCAACCCACATCGGCGGTACACCAATAAACATCCTCGGGCTTAAGATCAAAAACATACTTTGAGGTTAGATAAGTGAAGACCTGATAGCCTGCGGTGGTGTGCATGATGCCCTTGGGCTTGCCGGTCGTTCCGCTGGTATAGAGCAAGAACAGCAAATCTTCGGCCTCCATGTGCTCGGCGGGGCAGTCAACCTCAACCCCACCCGCAAGATCCTCGTACCAAACATCGCGACCCTCCAACATGGGACAGTCTATCTCGTGATGCCCGCCACGCTTAATCACGAGTACATCCTTTACGCAGTCACATTGCGCAACGCCTTCGTCGACGATCTTTTTAAGCTCCAGAATTTTACCGCGACGGTAGCCGCCATCGGCGGTGATTACCATCCGCGTCTCGCTGTCCAATACACGGTCGCGAATGGAATCCGCCGAGAAGCCGCCAAAGATCACGGAATGCACGGCTCCAATACGCGCACAAGCGAGGACCGAAACAGCCAACTCGGGAATCATGGGAAGATAAACCGCCACGCGATCCCCTTTCTGAACGCCCATTTTTTTCAGCACATTGGCGAAGCGGCAAACCTCCGCATGCAGATCACGGAAAGTCAGAGTCTTCTGGTCGCCGGGTTCGCCCTCCCAATGAAGCGCGACCCGGTCACCGAGACCGTTCTCCAGATGGCGATCGAGGCAATTGTAACTAATATTGGTACGACTGCCGGAAAACCATTTATAAAAGGGCGCTTCGCTTGAATCCAAAACGGAATCCCATGGCTTAAACCAATGCAAGTCCTGTGCGGCTTCCGCCCAAAAGCCCTCCGGGTCCGCAATGCTGCGTTGATACAACTCCTGATAAGCGGCCTCGCTACCTATTCGCGCACCGTCAGCAAAGGCTTTTGGCGGCGCAAAGCTACGGTTTTCATGCGAGACAGTTTCAATGGGATCAGGGGATGCAGTCATAGGTTCTTATTTGGAAGATTAGCTTATTTAATGACAACGATTAACCAAACTTTTTTAAGCTAGTAATAATAGGCAAATTATAAAAACCGCGTTGAAAGCGGATCCCCGCTGACTCAGTGCAGGGAAATTTAGCCTTAGAAGCCGAATCAGGGTTTATATGTGGCTTAGGAACGAACATTCGGGCTCGTTGTCTGTATTAATTGCTTCAATGAAGATATGAACTTTACACGTGAAAAGCCATTGGCTAGTTTGAGTGAATTTCTATTACTACTATCCTCGTTCCCTCTTAATAATGCGCCCAAAAATTCCTCACTTTAACGTAATTTTTATCTCCTTGCTTTGCTGGGTCAGTTCGCTGGTGGGAATAGAAAAACCAAACATAGTCGTTATTTTAGCCGATGACCTCGGCTTGGGCGATGTGGGGCGCGAACACACCGCGCGGACCGGTACTGCGCCTTTAGCGCCCACGCCGAACATTGACGCGCTCGCAAATGAAGGGCTCTGGTTTACCGATGCCCACTCACCTGCGGCCTTGTGCGCTCCAACGCGTTTTGCGGTCATGACGGGTAAATATAATTACCGCTCCTACCAACCCGGAGGTGTTTGGGGAACCTTTGACCTCAATGCCATTGCCACAACAGACACAACACTTGGCTCTTTGGCAAAATCTGCAGGCTACACGACTGGATTTGTCGGGAAGTGGCATTTGGGCGGTGATTTTTACGCCACCGGAACAACCAATATAACGCGTCAAGTGGATGAAAATTCCACTCCGGCACAAGTGGACATGACGACTTGGGTCGGCCGAGGCCCACAGAACCTTGGGTTCGACTATGATTTCACGGTAGCCTGTGGCGTGCAGGGACCCACTTACGTTGCCCATGAAAACGGTTCCTGGTACCCTTGGGAAGCGGGATCCACCCTCGTCTTTTACAACAACGCGAATTTTGTTGAAAAAGGTCCCGGCATCGGTGATTCCAACTGGGATGCGACCGAGCTGAATATGTTACTTGCGGACAAGGCTGCCGCATTCATCGCCAGTAGTGCCTCAGGAAGCGCACCCTTTATGTTGTACTACTGCAGCCCGGCGGTGCACCTTCCCCACACCCCGCCCGTTTCGATTGATGGCGAGACCATCGCGGGCACCACGCCATCCGCCCACTTGGATATGAATCGGGTTCTGGACTTGGAGGTCAAAAAGATCGTGGATGCCCTGAAGGCTGCCGGGGAATATGAAAACACTTTGATTCTTTTTACCTCCGACAATGGAGGTTTGTATGATACGACTGCGCTATCCGCAGGGCACAACTCGAGCGGCGGATATCGCGGCACTAAAAACACGGCCTTTGAGGGCGGTCAGCGTGTCCCATTCATTGCGGTGTGGCCCTCTGTTATCGACGCAAATACGACCAGCAACGCACTGGTCAACGGAACCGACATCCTCGCTACCATTGCCGAAACCATGGAAGCCAGTTTCCCCGATACCCAGGCATTGGATTCTCAAAGTATTTTTCCGCTCTTCCTCGGCAACAGTTCCTTTACGCCGAGGACGGAACTGATGCAACAGGGTGGCAATGGTAACGAATTGATGTTTCGCCAGGGCGACTGGAAGTTGATCATCCAATCAACCGCCAACCATAACAGCCTGACTCAAGCTGATACCACTGCAAGAAAGCTCTTCAACTTGAGTGACAATCCAAACGAGGCTGATGGCTCAAATCTCATCAATGACCCCGCTCAGGCCAGCCGCGTTACCTCGATGTATAATCGTTATTGGGAGATTCGCGGAAGTACCGACCGCACGGCACCCAGCTATGGAGCAACCATTAACACCAGCTCCACTCTGTTTAGCGAAGATTTTTCCAGCATGACAAATGGTGACACCGTCAACATAAACAGCCCCGTCAAGAATACCGGCTATGACACTGACCTGGATACCAGTAATCATGCTGTTGCTGCCATCACCACCAATGTTGCATTTGGCGATGGAAACGTTTTGCAGGCAAGCACCGGGCCCACCTCAGTCCTAACGCAAGGCTTTGGGTCTATTTCCAACAAAAACAGCGCCCTACCCGTCACATTAAATGTGGGCGACAAAGTGACCCTTGCTTTTGACATGCTGGTCCAAGCAGTGCCCGCGACCACAGATTTTGTGAATATCGAATTGCGGATGACCGGGGCCACTAAAAAATCCCGCACCTTTACTGAGCTTACCGGCGCAACGATCGGCGACACGGTATCATTCTCATGGACTGTTGATGTCGATTCTGACATGGCAAATGCGAGCGATCTCTATTTCTGGATTCCCATTGAAGGCATCGCATCCAATTTTGATACCGAAGGCCCCAACGGTAACGGTACGGATTTGAACGTGATACAACTGGATAACATCACCCTCACTCAAACGACCTCGGCCGGCTACCAGGAATTTGCAAATGACAACAGCCTCAGTGGGTCAAAAACAAGCGACGATGACGGAGACTCCCTGTCAAACGTACTGGAATATGCCTTGGGCTCCGACCCTACCAACAGTAGCTCAGCCCGCAACGTCAGCACTCAAATCATTGAGAATAGCGGTAGCAAGTATATGGAGGTTCAGTACAGCCGTCGCAAGAGTGCCAATAACTTTTCCGCCCTGCGAATTTGGCGAACCACTGATTTAGCCAACCCAAACTGGGAGCTTGGAACAACGCAAGTGATCTCCGTCACCGACGACAGCAACGATAATACCGTCGAAAATGTCGTTGAACGCTCGCTGTTTTCAACACAGGCAACCGCCAAGGCATTCTACATCATGGACGTCGTTGTAGCGCCCTAGGAGCAATCTGAATTAAAGATCCGCAGTCCGTTTGGGATCATTGCGCATAGAGTGGTAGCGGTCGATCATGACCGCCAAGCGCTCGGCATGCGCGGGATCCTTGAGGAGATTGGGTTCCGGACTCTCTCTCAGGTTTGCCTCGAGATTGTACAAGCCAATCGGTTCCCATTTGGAAAGCTGCCAATCGCTCTGCAGGATAAGCTTCCACTTGCCCTGCCGAAGCATGACCTCGCATGTGCTACCGGACTGTTGCATCAACTCATGGCGCGGCTGGTAATCTCCCCTACCCGTCAAGGCACCGAGAAAACTCTCCGAATCCATTGCTTGATTCTCATTGAGCCGCACTCCGCAGATCGCGGCCATGGTGGCAATAATGTCGGTCCCATTAATAAGCGCATCACTGCGGCTGCCCGCTTTAATTTTACCGGGATAGCTGACAATTAAGGGAACGAGATGACCGCCTTCTGTCGGATTGTTCTTCGTTCCATTGACGTAGCCGCCATTGGAGAAGTGTCCTTGCTTCGCCGCTTCACCGTCGGAGAGACCGCCGTTGTCAGAAGTAAATATAATGAGGGTGTCCTCGTATTCCCCCGTTTGCTTGAGGGCCTCCACGATTTTCTCAACCTCCCAGTCAATGACGCGGTTCATGTCCGTGTGTAAGGAAGGCGTGGTGCCGCGAATTTGCTTTCCGTCGAGTTCAACGGGCGGGGTGTGCGGAATGTGGACTGCGGGAGACCAGTAGCAAAGAAAGAAGGGTTCTTTACTGCGGGCGCTGTCTTTGATGAAACCGGCAGCCTTGGAGGCGAGGATTTTGTTGACCTCGTAACAATCCCATTCGGAGTCGCCGGGACCCGGGCCTTTGTCCGAAACAAAAAGCGGATCCTTGGCAGTGGTTTTGTCGAGGTGGATGAGCTCGGACTTTTCATTCATCGGAGCCCACGCGCCATTCCCAAGGGCGAGGTAGATCGCGCCTTGTACACCCGTCGGCAAGGTGTAATCATAATCAAAACCCATGTCGCGCGGACCGGCCGCAATCCAGCGGGTCATGTCCACATCGAGGGGCACGTTACCGCGATCATTACCCCGGTAAATCGTTGTGCTGTTCTTGTGGTAGAAGTCCCCGCCCAGATGCCACTTACCAATGAATCCCGTGCGATATCCAGCCGCTTTGGCAACCCGCCCTAAAGTAATATCCTCGTCGGTGACGGCACTTTCACGAAAGGTTCCCCATACGCCCCAGGGAGCATAACTGCGGTAGTTATAGTTGCCCGTCATGATGGCATAACGACTCGGCGAGCAAAGCGAAGTCGGCGAGTGGGCATCGGTGAACCACATCCCTTCGTTGGCGAGCGCGTCGAGTGTTGGAGTCGGTGCCAGCGCGGGTTGCCCCGTGCGCTCGCTGTGCTGACGACCAATATCACCCGGGCCGAGATCGTCGGCGAGAATAAGAATGATATTCGGCTTGTTGGCATTTGCAGCCAGTGAGAGGCAGGCAAACCCGACTGCGAGAAAGGACTTAAGTGTGCGTTTCATGAGTGATTTGGTTTTAAGCTGTTAACATTAGACATCGGTGGTTTTACCACGTCGTGCTTCCAGTTCGGTGCGAATTTCCATCATTTTCGCTTTGGTGAGTGGATAGCGTCGTAAGAGCAGGAGACAGATAAGGAGGGCAAAGGCTTGAGGCAAAGTGTAGAGCAGGCGCATGCGCTCCATCGTTCCGGGGCTCTGATTGTCGATGATGGCCTTGCGCTTCGCATTTTCAGTATACGTATCCAGCGTAAGGGGCTCGGCATCCTCGGAAATTTGTTTCTCGAGATCGCTCAGCTGCCCGTATTCAAGCTCTGCCTGTTGGATCACTGCGGCCTGGGTCGCTTCGGGGAGTTTGCTGTCAAATTGAATGGCGTATTGGAGCACGAAACCGGAAATCGCAATGGCGAGCGTCATGGCGATTTTATTGCACCAATTAGTAATAGCGGCGATCAAGCCCTCGCTGCGCGTACCGGTTTGGTATTCGTCCCAGTCACAGACATCCGCCCGCATGGAAAGAATCAAAACCCAGAAACCGCATTCACCCACTGCAACCAGTGGTTTCATACTCAAAGCAAGCCAGGGACGGCCGGGAATGGTGGTGAAGTACACGCCCACGTAGGCGAAGATAAGAATGACCACAGACGCGATCATGATCTTATGCTTGTCTACCCTGTCCGATAATTTTCCAATGAGGGCCGCTGCCCCACGCGCAAAGGAAAGTCTCAGGGTACCATCGATCCCGCCAAGACTGGCACCCTTGATGATATCGCCTTCGTAGATGTAGTAGACATTCACGAAGTAAGCCAGGTTTGCGGTCGCCATAATCGCGAAAAGATAGGTCCCGATGACCCCAACCACGATGAGCAGGGGCTTGTTGCGACCAATGGCACGGAAAGCGTCCATGAGACTACCCGCACCCTCCTTAACCGCAATATGCTTATAGCGCTCAACGTTGAAAATAGCGGGCAATACACCCGCGCAGATAATGACCAGCGCGATCACCCAACTCACCAAACGCACCCCGCCGGTCTCACTGCCCACCCAACTGAGCGTCCCCAACCAGGCCGCCAACGGAAAAACCCACACGATCCCAAGATTGAAGGTTTCCTGTACGTATTTTCGCACCACGAAGATTTTGCTCCGTTCGCTGTAGTCGGGGGTGAGCTCTGCTCCGAGGGCTTCGTAGGGCACTGAAAAGATGGAGTATACCGAGTAGAAAACCATCAGCACCACGAAGAGGTAAATCGTGGTGGAGGCCGTCGACCAACTGTCGGGCACCATCCAAATAACGGGAAAGAGCAAACCGGTTAAAATAGCGCCGACAAAGATGAACGGTTTGCGCCGTCCGTACTTGCTTTTACAGGCATCCGAAATGCGCCCCACCATCGGGTCGGTAAAGGCATCCCAACAACGGGCTGCCGCAAGTGCCAAGCCCACGACCGAGGCCCCTACTCCAAGAAAATCCACAAAGAAGGGCGTGATGAAAATCCACGCCAAACATACATTGGCGTAATGATCAGACACCACTCCCATGGAATAGGAGATTTTTTGAATGAGCGGAATACGATCCGCCTCAGGGGTAAGGGGTGATGCAGATTTCTGTTCCATATAAAGGGTGCGCGGTTTGGGCTGTGCGGGATTTATTCAACAACTTTAGGTTGTAGATGCTTAACTTTCTCTTTCAGGCTATCGTGGAGATTCCGATACATTTTTAAACGCTCTTTCTGATAATCGTAAGCCTGCAAGAAATAACAGGCTTCGTTGCCTGCATTCCACTCATTCCAGAGCGCGGCCAACTCACGGCGTTGTTCCGGTCGCTCGTCAATTCGATTGGTGCTTTCGTAAGGGTCCATCACCATATCATACAGCTCCAGATCGCTGGATCCATATTCCGCGGGAAAGAGCTTGGCTTCCGGGGTACGCACACACCAGGTCGCGCCGTTGACCGCACGCCAAAAGAGCGCCTTGTGCGGAATGCCTTCGACTCGATCATTCAGGTAGGGCTCGAGATTCACGCCATCCATGGGTTTTCCGGACGCATCGCCCTCTGCCAAGGCAACCGCGGTGGCGGCAAGGTCGAGCGAGGACACGAGGTGTGGATAAAGGATGCCTTTAGGGAAGCCCCGGGGCCAGTGCGCGATAAAGGGAACATGGCTCCCGCCCTCGCGCATACTGCCTTTTCCGTCACGAAAGGGACTGTTATCCGCCCAGGTTTCATGCGCGTAGCCTACTTTTCCATAAACACCGCCGTTATCGGAAAGAAAGAAGATAAGGGTATTGTCGAGTTTACCGGATGCCTCAAGGGCATCCACCACGAGACCGATGCCCTGATCCATGGAATCAATCATGGCGAGATAGGTGGCCCGTAGGAGATTCGGTTCGCGCTTGCGGTATTTATCAACCAATACCTTGGGCGCATGCAGGGGGCCATGCGGGGCATTGTAGGCAAGATATAAACAGAAAGGCGCTTCTCCTTCCTGAACAAAGCGTGCGGCGTCCTTACTGAGAGCGGTCGTTAAATACTCCTCGAATTCAGCAGTGTTCATATTGCGCAAGAGCGGCAAGGTACCGCCTTCGTTGTTGCTGTAGTGCGGTTGTCCACTTTCGGTAACGAGCTTGGGGTGCGTGGTGACCATGGAGGGAAAGTAATCGTGCCCCCCGGAAAGGAAGCCGTAGAAATAATCAAAGCCGCGATTGTTCGGGTGGTAGGGCTCGGCAGCTCCCAGATGCCATTTTCCGATCATGCCGGTGCGATAACCCGCTGGCTTTAAGCGCTCGGCAAAAGTCTTCTCGTCGAGGGGCAGACCCTGATGCAGGTCATACGGCGAATAGCTCAGATTGATCTCCATTCCGAAACGCGCCTGATAACGTCCGGTGATCAGGCCCGCGCGAGAAGGTCCGCAATAAGGATGGGTGACGTAACCGTTTTTGAAAATGATCCCATCCTGTGCCAAGCGATCAAGGTTGGGCGTATCCACTACCGTGGAACCATTAAAGCCCGCATCCGAATAGCCGAGATCATCCGCGACGATGAAAAGGAAATTGGGTCGATTCTCAGCAAACAATACCGCAACCCATACAAATGTAACGATGCTGATAAATGTTTTTTTCATCTCAATACCTTCGTGGTTTAGTGACAGCTAGTATCACAGTTTAAAAGTAAACCTGCTTAGCTATACACTAATAAAGATACCGCGCTAATGGGCAAACCATTTTCCAATTCGGATAAAAAACCCGCCTGCATTTGCAGGCGGTTTTGGAAAATCAATAAACTGAACTGCTTACTATGCTTTGCGGCGACGAATCATGACGTAACCAAGCATTACGCTGCCGAAGATAAGCGCATATGTGGATGCCTCCGGCACGACCGTGGTTGAGTATGACAAGATATTGCCTGAACTTAAGTTTGTGGTCACAAATCCAGACTCTACGCTGTCATAACCATGAAAAGCGGTCGTAACAGTGGTGCTGTTATTTTCGTAGGTATTGCCTGCAACATAACTAAGATCAATGTCAGTACTAGTAGTAATATTGTAGAGACTAATTGTAGTGCCCCATGAAGCGGCGTCAGCGCCCTTGGTGAAGGTCCAAGTTAGGCGGAGATCGTCGGTAGTATTGTTGTCATCCAAGCCAATTTGAGCTTTGGTAAAAACATTTGTATTGAGCAGATCACGATCAAAACCATTGCCGGTTGAATAGCGAATTCTGTAATCATCGTTGGCTGTGCCATATCTGAAGTAAACGCGCGAGATGTCACCGCCAGCACCAGAAGTATCATACAGCTTGAAAATATTGAAAATATCTGAATTTGCGGTGGGATTTGCGTTAAAACGGAAATCGGCCGTCATGGTCATGGTGCCGGCGTTGGGGTCAAAAGATTCGCTGTTAGTCGCGCTTTGTCCAGTACCTCCGAGAAAAAGAAACTCTTTACCTGCATCGGTGTTGGCCAAAATTCCGCTTGTTGCCGTCCAGCCCTTTTGACCATTAAGCGCTACAGCGCCGGGACTGGTAAAGCCTTCGGAAGAAGTGAAGTCGAAGTCGTATGCGCTGGCAGCTGTTGCTGTAGCAAGAAATACAAAGAGAGGTAGTTTGAAATGCACCATGAGAGTAAAGTTGTAAATATAAGCTGTGTTACTCGTGTAAAGTAGACAAGCTGCACCCTAAGTCAAGGGATTTGTCGCACTTTTTCACCTATATACGGTATCTATACACTGTGTATACCACAAGCCGTTTGCTTTGAATGACTTACAATTCCTAAAAAATTGTATTTTTTGCTACTCCAGGCCCTCAACAATGAGCTTTGCATGGGAAATAAGGGTGCTTGAATGGGGCAAATTCAGGCTGAGCAGGTTATTTTCCTTGAGCTGCTGCGCTGGTACTTTGATGTCTACATATTCAAAAAAGTTTTGCATTCCGGTATAGGCATCGAGCGCTACCGTGAAGGGATGCGCGTTGAACTGCCCTTCAATCAATCCACTGGGTCCATTGGCATCGCGCAGACCCATACGAAGGGTGACCGACTGCACTTGCTCGAGCGCTGCCGCCGGTAAAACAATTTCCAGCTCGGTGTCGTAGGAAAGCAGCACCGCCGTTTGATCGGCATAAAAGTTGCGCTGCGCAATGACGGACTCGGTCGCCAGGGCCTGTTCGGTGTGTATTTCAATAATTGCACTTTCGGCATTGTGGATGGTTAGGCTTTGTCCGGCTTCCAACACTCCCCGCCGCATTTGAAATTGCCCGTCCGCATAAGTTGGATGGCGGTATTGAATGGAAGCGACTTTGTTGCCCTCCGGCAGCAGGCACTCCGGTCGGAGGTTCACATCCGCTCCGGATTGATTGTTCACAGCCAAAAAGATCTGTTCGCCCTTTTTCCAGCCGAGGGCATGCACCTTGGGATGAATGGGTTTCAAATGAAGATAGTCCCCGCCCACGCCTTCCCATAAATCGAGGAAGTAGGCATTCTTGGTCAATTGGTAAGCCCCCTCGTTATCCTTGCGTACCAGAGCGTAGCCGGAATCCGGCTCCCAATGCATGAAACCCAGTAAAAACGGAACGGTTAATTCAAAATCCCCAGGTCGTTCCATGAATTGCATCATGAAGCTGGTGTAGTTGCTGATTCGCAACCAATAGTCGATTTCCCGAACGCCACCCTGCAAGGTGCCGTACTCGGTCACAAGCAGGGGTTTGAGGTTATCGGTGTTCCGCATTTCCGCCGCGAGCATATCCAGCACGCAATCCAAACGACCCTGCAGCCAATCCTCGTAGCCCGCATTGCGGGCATCAAAACTGGAATTGACCCCGACGTCATAGAAATGGTGTGAGTAGAAATCGAGGTCGTCGCGAGTGACCTCCATAAACTTGCGGTGGAAATACCACACCTTGAAATCAATTTTACCCATCTCCATCCGGGGCCATGCCGAGGCAGGTCCACCCACTTGAATTTCGGGATCTACGGTCTTGATTGCCTGCGCCACGGCATTGTGGAATTCGCCTAAAAGGGTCCAGCTATCGTAACCGCTGACACCGTGGTAGGTCCATTCATGCGTGATGTCGGACTCGTTTTTGACCTCCCAGTAACTGGCGGTGCGTCCACTGTCAGCGATTTCATCGGCGATGTAGGCAGCCGCCAGTTCGGCAGCGGCATCGAAATGCTCTATCGCAGGGGTCCCCAATACATTCTTGTGCCCGTCGATTTTCACATCCATGAAACTCGGCCAGATATTCAGGCATTGCGCGAAGGTCAAATCGGGACCAATGCCCCGGTAGTGATTAAAGTTTCGCTCCTCGAAAATGGAAAGGTCGGCGTAGCCCTTGCGTTCGCTGTCCTCTTTCAACAAGGGCGGGCGGAAGGTTCCGTGACGGGTTTCGAGTTCGTGCGCCAGCTTTGTCATTTGACGACCGGGAAGAAAGCCCTTTTCCGCAAAGTAGGGTTCCATGCCCGAACGGTCACTGCCGGGACTGCTGTAATAACGAAAGAATCTTTCCCTCGGCAGAGTCGTCACGCCGTCAATCGAAAGGCCGCGCCGGGGATCGACCTCGAGCTCGGCATGGATCGGTGGCTGGGTGGCCTTTGCCAGAACAAAGGAACTGGCGTCAAAAGTCGATGTGATGCCCTCGAGGGAAACCAAGCGCAGCGCCGTAATGACGCCCTTCCCTTCAATGACCATCGTTTGGGCCTGAAGATCCCAATCGGCGTAATGCCCGCCCGGAATGCGAATGAAACGGGCAGACTGGAATTGCGGGTTGGTGTAAATGGCACCTCCTTCGGTGGCTTTATAAGCTGCCGATTCGATTTGATCCAAACCCTCTCCTTCGATTTCCAGATATGAGAAGTTGCGAAAATAGGGCGCGATTTTCGCTTCCACCGCAATGGGGCTTGCGCCGTTGATCTCCTTGCGACCCTCGAATAGGGTTAAAACCGTTAAGACTTGTTCACGGGAATTTGCCTGGGTGCGTGATTCCACGGGATATTGCTTCACGAGCTTCCCCCAAAAGGTTTCATGCATTTGCTGCGCGCGCTCGATGTCGCTCAGTTCAGCACCGCTGAGTGAATACATAGCGAGGCAAAGAGCCGACAGCACCCCGGCACAGAGGCGCTTTGAAGAAAGATCGATGCGTGAAATGGCCATATAGGGAACGGTTTAGCGGTAAACTTGAATCTTTATGGTATCGGCATGACTGCCCTCGGCAATAGCAGAGGTTTTTCCGGCTGCCAATGGTCGCACTTGATCCCAAGAATAAAGCAGGATTTCAACTTCGCCGGATTGCTCGGCATGGAGCTGACCGAATTTATCAACGGTGGCAATGTCGGGATCGCTGCTTTCCCATACCACATTGCGAAGGGTCGCGTCTTGCGGTAAGATCTGGGCGCTTAACTGCAGGTGGTCCCCTACCCTGACCCGCGAAGGAACTGGTGCGATCTTTGCCGAACGAACGGGAACGTATTCATGCGCCGTTAGGACGGTTCCCAAACGATCGTAGGCCGCTTGTTGTTGGGCGTCCAAGTTGCCGCGATGGATTCCGGAGTTGTGGTAGATATCCAAATGCTTGTGAACCCGCTTGTTGTAGTCGTTGGCTTTTTCGTAGGGATCGGTACGCAAATCAAAAAAGCGGCCCTCGGGGTGTCCGGCATCGGGAGCGTAGCGTTTGAAATCCCGCTCCTGCGCGAAGCGAACCAACTGCTTCGTGTCCGTCATGGCTTTGTTGGCATTATACCAAGTGTAGATATGCTCGCGGTGGATCCCCGAATGACGACCACTGGCCTGTGACCAAAAGCTGATGCCGTCGAGGTCGTCGGGATTGGGAATCTCCAAACCGGCAAATTCACACAAGGTCGGATAAAGATCGGTCAAATTCACAAGGCCGCCATAACGGGAACCTTCGGCGATCGTGCCAGGCATGGAGAGAATCAGCGGTACTTGCAATCCGTTGGCGGTGGTGTGTCCCTTGCCTCCCATGAACCGGCTGCCGTCTTCAAGGGTATAGGAGAAACAGCCTTTGGTACCGTTGTCACCCATCACGACGATGAGGGTCTTTTCGCGAAGCCCGAGGGCATCCAGCTTGCCGGTCACTGCTCCGATGAGCTTGTCCATGTAGGCCATCATGTCGGGGAAGTAACGGCGGTCATCACCTTTAAAGGCACCGTATTGATTCTCGGCGCGTACTCCCGTGTGCGTCATCACTTCAAAGTTGTCGTAAGGCGCTTCGGGCTGGGTGTCGGGAGTGGGCGTGTGCTCGTCGTGCACCAATAACATGGGGTAATACAGGAAGAAGGGCTCGTCGCGGTGACGTTCAATAAAATCCAGAGCGAAACGGTTCGCCAGATCCGGGCCGAAATAGCGGCGTCCGGTCTCGGGATCCACGCCCTTGTTGAACCACGAAATTTTCCCGTTGATAACGAAATTCGGATCAATGTGGCGCGCGCCTTCGTAAAGCAGGTCAAAGCAATGCACCTCGTCCCAACCGAATTGCTCGACATAATGCTCGCCGGGTACGGCAGCGGTGCCGCGGGATTGTTTCCATTTTCCGGTGATTCCGGTTACGTAACCCGCCCGCTTGAAAATATCCCCAAAGGTGATTTGCGATTCGTGCAAGGCCTTGGCTTGAATGAAATTCCGGGCGTTGTTCATGCCCGACATCAAAGCCACGCGGGTGGGTTCACAAATCGGATAAGTGAAGGCGTGTTCCGCCAAAAGACCCTCGTTCGCCAGTCGGTCGATTTGCGGGGTCGCCACGGGAACGGAGTCAAAAAATCCCTGCTCCGAATTCAGCTGCTTGGCACCGTAGGCGGAGATCCCGTAGTGCGAGATGTCGTCGATGAGAATAAAAACGACATTGGGCTGAGTGGTTCCCTGGAGGGCGTAGCCGCCGCAGCATAAGAGTAAGGCCAGTTGTAACAGTTTTTTCATAATCGTGCCTTTCATGGGTTAGAGCGAGCCGTCGACGGGGTTCAATTTCCCCTGCCCC
This sequence comes from Verrucomicrobiota bacterium, assembly GCA_009937095.1. Taxonomy (GTDB): domain Bacteria; phylum Verrucomicrobiota; class Verrucomicrobiia; order Opitutales; family Coraliomargaritaceae; genus UBA7445. The sequence continues at coordinate 21,811 of JAACDB010000082.1, read as the reverse complement.
GAGGACTCGGCCTGAGATGCGTCGATGCGCTTAAGTTTTGCTTGGGTCTTTGGAATCTCAATCTCCAGCGTACCGGATTCGAGATCGGAGGCATGTGCCTGAACGGAAATCGATCCCGCCGCTAGCCCACTGCGCAGTATTAATTGCGCGGCGCCGTTGAAAAGCTGGCGGTGTGGTGCTTGCTCGGGCTCGTGACTGGTCGGGTTCCCGTTGCCCACTCCCAATAAAGAAGCGGAGTCGGATATTTCAAAATCAACGGCGTTGCTCGCCGTGGGCACCGCTTGCCCCTCGGCATCGAGCGCGCTCACGTTGATGATGGCGAGGCAATGACCGTCGGCTTCCACTCCAACATGCGCAAGGGTCAGTTCAATTTTTGCCGCCGCTCCGGCGGTTTTGAGGGTCGTGCGAATTTGTTCATTGCCCTCGGCGTCATAGCCCACTGCTTCGACCGTACCGACGGCATAGGGAACTTCCCATTGCACCTTGCGATAGGGCTCGCGCACGCGTTTGCCCTGTGATTCACCGTTGAGCCACAGCTCCACCTCAGCACAATTGGTGTAGGCCCACAAATCGACGGACGCACCATCGGCGCAGTCCAAATTCCAATGGGGGAATAAATGCAGTACGGGTTCCTGAGTCCATTCAGCTTGGTAGTAATAATAACTGTCCTTTGGAAAACCGCACAAATCCATGAGACCGTAACGGGTAATTACCGCAGGCCAGGAAAAGGGATAGGTCTCTCCGCGATAATCAAAACCGGTCCACAAGAAAGTGCCCATGAGATAATCGCGGGTGGCGCAGTCCTCCCAAGTGTCCTCAATAGAGCGACCCCAAGGCGTCAAGGTTTCGCCGTAAGCAGTTACCTGCCCCGCCCGCTTGGGATTCAAATACACCGGTGCATCCGCTCCGATCGCCTCGGGGTGCGGCTTCAAGGCTTCACCCTCATAAAACTCCTGCCCGTAAAGCCCGCGCGTGGAGGCAGATCCTCCGCTTTCACTCGCCATGAGCAGTCGGCCCGGGAACTTTTCCTTGAATTCATCGTAGCGTTCGGCCTCAGCAGTCAGGCGTCCCTCGGCATTGTGCCGCATGGTGTAGTTCGCCCCGAATATATCGATGTGAAAATCCTCCTTTTCGAAATTCTCGGCAATGGCATTGAAGTCACAATTTGCGGAATAAATACAAGGCCGGGTGGGATCGAGGCGATGCGTGAGGGCTTGCATCCGTTGCAGAATCTTGGGACCGGTGGCATTTTCCTGAATCAACATTTCCTCATTGCCCAATGACCACAAACAGACCGAGGGGTGATTGCGGTCCCGCAGAATCAAGGATTCCAATTGTCCCAGCAATTCCGGCGAAGTGCCGGGCAAACGCGCTTCGTTCATCACGATGAAACCCATGCGATCGCAGAGATCGAGCAGGTGCGGCGCGGGCGGATTGTGGGCGGTGCGAATGGCGTTGCAACCCATGGCCTTTAATTGTTCCAAACGCCAGGCATCCAAGCTCAGCAGCATGGCCACCCCTACCCCGGCATGATCCTGATGATTACATACACCCTTTAATTTCATCGACTCGCCGTTTAGGAAAAATCCTTTTTCCGAATCAAAGTGCAGGGAGCGAATCCCGAAGGGCGTTGTATAAATATCGCAAGGGGTCTTCCCCACCCGCACCTCGGTCTCCAGGCGATACAAGCTGGGAGAATCCACACTCCAAAGTTGAGGATGCTCAATAGTAAATTGGTCATCAATGATAACCCGCTCGCCGCTTTCGATGTCTACGGAATGACTGCTGTGATGGACGAGGTCGGAACCGCCGTCCTCAAAAACCTTAAAGTGAACCACCGCCTCAACCGCTTCCCGTCCGGCGTTTTCAAGGAGGGTGCTGCAATCGACTTCCGCCTCGGAAAAATCATCCTCGTTCAAAAAATGACTGCGTACACAGGTGCCGCTATACGGCACGTGCACGGCATCCGTCGCCACCAAGCGCACTGCGCGATAGATCCCCCCGCCTTCATAGGACCAAAGCTCAAATTCCTGCGCGTCACACCGAACCGCAATCACGTTGTGGCCCTCCGGTTCGCACAACTCCGTTATGTCCAGACTGAAACTGGTGTAGCCGGACAAATGACTCCCCGCCAAGTGCCCGTTCACCCAAATACTGGCATCACGGTATATCCCGTCGAATTCGAGATGGATGCGTTGTTCCCTCACCCCCTCCGGAATTTCAAAAGTCTTGCGATACCATCCCACATCGGTCGGCAAGGATCCGTGCACCGCATTGGCTTGCTCGGAGAACACCCCGCTCACCACAAAATCATGCGGCAAATCAACCGCCTGCCATTCGGCATCGGGATAACCCAAGCGGGCAATACCGTGATTCCCGGCCTTCATCCACTCCGCCCGCTTGAAACGGTTGGCATGTATGGCATTGTGGTTGGTTGCCTCGAGGTCCCCTCGATGAAACTTCCAGCCCGCATTGAATTGAAAAACCGTGCGCATCGTTAGCTAGTATGTTTTGGATTTATCTCAGAATCGAGATCACTTGCCGGGGGTAGGACTTTTAACCGCCATCAATGATAGCTTACTTGATTCCCAAGACCACGCCACTACAAGTGCCGAATTTGCCTCCTTGGTAGGCACAAAAAAGATGAGTGGGACGACCTTCCGAATCGATCAATAATTGCGGACGCTCAAACCGACCCTGCCGCTCGAGGCCGGGCAAGGCTTCATCGAAATAGGAACCGGCGTCGCGGTAGGCGATCTGCGGATTCCCCCATTCCAAGCCATCTGCCGAATCCAGATACAAGCCGTATTCATGATTAAAGACCCCCATGTCCCGCAGGATCATTTGATAGGGTTCGGCCTTGGTTTTATCATACCAGGTGTAGGCATCTTCACACTGCACCCGCTCGCCCATGTCGGAAAAATCAACCAGTGGATTCTTTTCGCTTTTAACATACGGCCCCTTGATGTCCTTGGCGATCGCCAGACCATACTTGCGGTTGCCGTTAAAGCGGCGTCCGGTGTCCCAGTCCCAGCCTTTATAATAAAGCCAATATTCCCCGTTGGGATTTTGCAACAGGGATGGATTGCTCACCACGGCATCATCCCATTCTCCCGAAGCTCCTACGTCCAAAATCGGTCTATCGCCCACCCGTTCCCAGGGCCCGTCCAGACTGTCCGCAATCGCAAGACCGATCCGTTTGCTGTAAACCAAATCCGTGTAGTACTTCGCATAGGCTTAATCCGTTAGATTCGGCAAATCGCTCTGTTCAATATCCAAACCGGAACCATCCGCACCCATGTAGAAGAGTGCGTATTGGTCGCCCACCTTCTGCACCGTCGGATTGTGAATGGCCCAGGAATCCCAAGCGTCGCCGCCGCTTCCCTTGAGCACCACCCCGAGGTCCTCGTACGGCCCCTCCGGTTTGTCGGCCACCGCGTGCCCTACTTCACAGGCCGATACCCAGCCGGAAAATTTGTATTCATTACGCCAACGCGAGTAAAATACATGCACCCGACCATCGGGTCCGTATATGGGAGAACAACACCAAACATGGTAGCCCTCAATCTCCAGAATACGCCCCAGAGGATTGAGCCGTTGTTCGAACTCAGAAGTGCCCGCCGAATTAGATGAAATTGGTTTTAGCATTAATAAAATGAGTAGCTAATATTGCGCCTTAATCACGATTGCATAGCCTTTATACGAGTAAAGCTCCATGGGGTTTGCTGTCAAGACCAAGGGAGCTAGGTATCGCTTAATTTACACTTTCTTCACTTGCCACTCGGCTCACAAACAATTGCTTTACATCTATGATTAGAATTAGGGACATCGCCGACAAACTTGAACTCTCTCGGGTTACTGTTTCCGCGATCCTAAATAACCGCTATAAAAAACTCGGTATATCGGAAAAAACCGCCGACCGGGTGCGGAGCTTTGCAGACGAACTGGGTTATCTTCCCAATAAAAATGCCCTGAGCATGAAGCAGGGGCGCAGCATGACCATTGGCATCTTGAGTAGCGCCCTCGCTGAGGGTTGGGGCGCGCGTATCATGATCGGTGCCCTCAGCGCCATCAAAGACAGCCATTACTCCCTCCGCATTGAAGCCGTTCAGGGTGCCGTGGAAGAAAAGCAAGCCCTCGAATCCCTTCTCGGTTCCCGCATCGAAGGCCTTTTTTGCTGTAATATCAACCCCACCCCCGAAACCGACGCCTTCTTTAAAACCGCCACTGAGCGTTACGATGTCGCCGTCGCCAGCACCAATTGCGCCTTCACCTTTCCCCATTCCCGCGTGGAGTCGGACAACAACGGCGGTGTTGCCGAACTGATGGAGCATTTGAACGCCCTCGGTCACCGCAAAATCGCTCACCTCGGAGGTGACGAAATTTCCGAAGCCAGCCGCGAACGTGCCGACGCCTTCCTCAAATGCCTCGAAGCACATCAACTCAACAAAAGCGACTGCCCCGTCCTCCAAACCGATTGGGATATCGAAAAAGCCCGCCAGCAGACCCGCGCTCTCCTCACGGCGAAAGATAGACCCACCGCCATTTTGTGCGCCAATGATTCCATCGCCGCCAGCGCCCTGCAGGTCGCCCACGAACTCAAGATCCAAGTCCCCGAACGACTTTCCGTGGTCGGCATGACCAACGAACGCATCAGCAGTTTAACCAACCCTGAAATCACCACCGTCTCCATACCCTGGGAAGACATCGGATGCGAAGCCGTGCGTTCCCTAATTGAATCAATCCAAGCAAAATCAGCTGACCCGGAAGGCAAACTCGTCCGCTGCGAGAGCTCCATCCTCGCAAGAGCATCCACCGCCGCACCCGCCGGTTCCTGATTGGGATTATCTCAGTAATACGATTCTCCTTTGGCTGATAATTGCTCAAAAAGGCATGTACTGCGTTCAAAAGAGTAAGCTCACAGGGTAGTTGCTTAAACGCCTCCTCAGCCTCGTTTAGCTGCATACGACTGAGCGTTGTGCGCAGGACTCGTTCATCACTCGCCCCCTCCTCAAGGCGATGGCATTCGGCCTTGGCTTCCTCTAGAATTGAATACTGCTTCCGAATTCGCTCCTTGCTTATAACTCCATCGATAGCAAATTTTCCATCTTTAGACTTGTAAACACGGAGTCTGCTGGTTTCGTATGCTTTTTCACGTTTGGTTCTTTGATTCATGGTTCGTGTCGAACGAATCAGTCAACCAATCAGGCAAGAAACCTTTGCTGCTCAGTAGCTCAGCGGTAGAGCAGGTGACTGTTAATCACTTGGTCGCTGGTTCGATCCCAGCCTGAGCAGCCATTTTTAAAGTCTTAAAGTTGAATGCTTTAGGACTTTTTGTTTTCCATATAGAAGTAGAAAAATAGATCTGGTGGACTAGATTTGAACTATTTTTTATCTCTTCGTTTCGCCTATTAAAGATAGAGGTGCCAATGAGTAGCAGCTAAACTCTCTCGCGACTTAGTCCTTTTAGCTCAATTGGTAGAGCAGTTGATATCTGAATTCCGCGAACGGGTAACGGAGCGTCTGGATGCAATAATAGCCGGTTAAACCGACTGTATGACACAAAAAGTACTTTCCTTAACCCACCCCTACCCCTCGGGCACGAGGGCCTCATAGAGGGCGCGGAGTTTCATGTCGGTTTCGGAAATTTCGCCTTGGGGGGTGGAGCCGTCGACGACGCCGGCGCCGGCGTAGAGTTGGACGGTTTTCCCTTGGATGAGGGCGGAGCGGATGCCGACGATGAGTTCGCCTTCGTTGAGGTGATTGAACCAGCCGAGGGCGCCGGCGTAGAGTCCGCGTTGGGAGGATTCGAGTTTGGGGAGGGCGTCGAGGGCGGCTTCGCGGGGGGTGCCACCAACGGCGGGGGTCGGGTGCAGTTCTTCGGCGATGTCGAGGAGGGGCACCCCGCGTTTGACTTCGGCCTCGATGGGGGTGCGGAGGTGTTGGACGTTGGCAAGGGGCAGGAGGTTCGGGCCGCTGCGGGATCTTCCGCTGATGCCGCGGACGAAGAGGCGTCGGATGATGGAATCACGGACGCAGGCGTGTTCCCAGAGATCCTTTTTACTGTTCAGCAAGGCACGCGCGAGACGGGCGTCATCGGCAGCGGTCGCGCCACGGGGTGCGGAACCGGCAATGGCTTCGGTGCGCAGACGTCCCTCGCGGATTTTCAAGAGGCGTTCGGGGCTGGCTCCGATAAAGCTGCTGCCTTTGCCGTTACCGAAGGAAAAGGTATAGCAATCGTTGAAGCGGCCACGCAGACGGTTGAGGACTTCCAGGGGTTGCCAATCCGAGGCCGCCACCAGTTCCCGCACCCGCGAGAGGACGATTTTATCGTAGCTGCCGTTTCCGATATCCGCCAAAGCCGCTTCCACGAGTTCCGCGAAGGGCCGCTCGCCGAGTTCGGTGTCTTTCACGACTTTGATTTCCGTCGCGGCAGGAGGGTCGCGCTGGGGGTTGGCTTCGTAGTTGAAAACGGTAAACTTTTCGTAGGCCGTCCACACCCGATCGACCACTGAATCCAAATCGCCATCGGCTTCGATCCGGACATTGGCAACCGCACCGTAGCGGTTCCCCATGCGCGAGACCTGCCAACGTGGCACGAAGACACTGGCAGCGGGGAAAGCAGCCTCCCCGGAGACGGTGGATTCAAAGGTAAAGGCGGTAAAAAAATGCGGGCCGGCAAAGGGCGCGGAGAGATCGCCCACCGCGATGGTGTTTTTCAGGATGTCCTCGGCAAAATCCTTGAGCGCCTGAAAACGCTCGGCTCCGGAAAAATGCCCCTCGGCGAGGGCTTCCGCTCCCGCCAGGGCCTGCGCCTTGGATGGACGCTCGACGTAGAAGTGTTGTTCCCCGGCCTCGGAGATGGAATCGAGCACCGCCAGGGGTTCGATGAAGTCCACTTCCATGGAAATACTCGCCAGTTGGAAGTGTTCCTTTTCGATGGCGGCCTCGCGACAAGCCGACAAAAAAAGCCGCAGGTCGTCCTTGCGGTATTTTCTGACGTTATCGGATGGGATGATTTGCACGCTGTCTTAAGCAAACCAGCTTAGAGAAAACCGCAACCCTGCTTTGCATCGATATTTCAATCCCCGGTCGTGCTTTTGTTTTGCACCCAGGGGAAAGGCTTTTCTTAGTAATGGGATGTCCGATTCGCCCGACCACCTCATGCCCGCCTTCCCGCCCATTGATTTCGCGGGCGAATTGAACGAGGAACAATACGCGGCCGTGACGGCAGACCCCGGCCCGGCACTGGTGCTGGCAGGCGCAGGATCGGGCAAGACCCGCACCCTCACTTATCGGGTGGCCTACCTCCTGCACAAGGGCATTCAGCCCTACGAAATCCTCCTCCTCACTTTCACCAACAAAGCCGCCCGTGAAATGCTCGAGCGGGTTGAGGATTTGACGGGGATCTCCCGCCGCCAACTCTGGGGCGGCACCTTCCACAGTATCGCCCAGCGGATTCTGCGGGTGCACGGCGACAAGATCGGCCTGCAACGCCACTACACCATCCTCGACGAGGGCGAAGCGGAATCCCTCCTCAAAAACTGCATCAACTCGGTCGACCCGAAGTTCATCAAGGGCAAGCACAACCCCAAGCCCAAGGTCCTCGCCAACATGATCAGTTACGCCCGCAATACCTGCTCTCCCGTCAGCGAACAGGCCAGCGAATATTTCCCCCTCCTCGATGGCATTGCCGACAAAGCCGTCGATTTCCACAAGGCCTACCAAGCGGAAAAACTCAAACAACAGGTGGTGGATTACGATGACCTCCTCGAGCACCTGCTGAAACTCCTCAAGGAACACCCCGAGATCGCCGCCCTCTATCAGGATCGTTTCAAACACATCCTCGTCGACGAATTTCAAGACACCAACCGTTTGCAGTCTGACATCATTGAACAATTCGGCGTGCACCATCAAATCATGGCGGTGGGCGACGACGCGCAGTGCATTTACACCTGGCGCGGCGCGGACTTCGACAACATCATGCGCTTCGAAGACCGCCACCCCGGCGCGACCCTCCACAAGATCGAGACCAATTACCGCAGCACGCCCCAGATCCTCGAATTCGCCAACGCCATCCTCGCCCACCACCCCTCCGGACGCGGCTACCACAAGGAATTGCGACCCGTAAAAGACGACGGTCAGCTCCCCTACTTCGTGCCTATGATGGACACCCGAGGACAGGCGAACTTCATCCTGCAACGCATTGAGGGCTTGATCGACGAAGGCCGCGACCTCTCGGATATCGCCATCCTCTACCGCGCCCACTTTCACGCCATGGATCTCCAGATGGAGCTATCGCGCCGCAACATCGACTATCAAATCACCAGCGGCGTGCGTTTCTTTGAACAGGCGCACATCAAGGATTTCACCGCGCAGTTGCGCTTCGCCTCCAACCCCGCAGACACCTCTGCCTTTGCCCGCTTCACCACCCTTCTCCCTAAGGTTGGCCCCAAGACCGCCGAGCGCATCCACGCCTTCACCCGTCAGCTTGCCGAAAAGGAAACACGCAACTTTTGCGAGGCCCTCACCGATGACAAAGTCCTCCAAAAAGTACCCGCCTCGGCTCGGGAGGAATGGCCTTCCCTCGCCGCCACCATCCTGGAAATAAACCAAGCCCTCACCGAGCAGGCTCCGGGCGAAGTGGTCGAGCAAGCCCTGCAGGGATGGTACAGCAGCTATATTCGCGAGATCTACCCGAACTGGAACGACCGCGAAGACGACCTACAAAGCCTCATCGCCTTCGCCAACCGTTACGAGACCATGGAGGAACTGCTCGCTCAGTTGGTGCTCCTCGCCTCCGAGAGCAACGAACGTACCGCCGAGGACCAGAAAAACTGCCTGCGCCTGACCACCATCCACCAAGCCAAAGGGCTCGAATTTCCCGTGGTCTTTGTCCTTGGCCTCGCCGACGGCCTCTTCCCGCTTCAGCGCACCATCGACAGCGGTGACCTCGAGGAAGAACGACGCCTCTTTTACGTAGCGGTGACCCGCGCCATGGACGAACTCTACCTCAGCTACCCCATGCTCAACCAACGCGGGCAGAACGTCATGCGCATGAACCCCAGCCGCTTCATTCAGGAAATCGACCCCAGTCGTTTTGAAACCCTGCGGGTGGCGCCCTCGCGTTCCTACTAAGGGCAAGGCAATCCGCGCGCACCTAGCGTTGACAAGCCCGCCCTCCTTAAAATGCTAAAGCCCATGCTTCGCGCCGTTTCCCTCCTTCTCCTATGCCTCGGCTTTGCCGCCTGTTCCAGCGTGCCACCGCCCAGAGTCGAGTCGGTTGTGATCCTTGAAATCTCACCGGAATTCATGCAAGCCAGCGACTTCAAACGCATTAATGAATTCCTGAGCGGGGTCGAGGAACAGGGAAATCGCACCGTCGTACGCAGCCAATCCGATGACCGCAGAGGCTTCTACTTTACCCTCCGTCTGGATCATAGAGTAGACCGCCTGCAAAAAGGCACGCGTATTATCGCGGAAATCTTCACCCCCACCCAAACGGAACTGCAACGCTTTGACCTCGCACTGCCCGCCAAACGCGGCAAGAGCCGTGAACTCCTCTTCGGCCTAACCGGAACCGATTGGCCCTTTGAAGACGAACGCGTCCCGGCGGCGTGGCGCTTCACCCTTCAGGATCCAAACGGAAAAACACTCGGGAGCGCCCAAAGCTACCTCTGGAATTGATCTCCGGGACTATTCAATCGAAAGAATACGACCCGTGCGACCGTTGCGCAGCTCGAAGCTGTCACCGACCCGCAGCCCCAGTAAGCGATGCGCTAATTCCGATTGCGGGGTAATCACGGTGACCTCGATTCCATCAACCGTTACCGCGTGGCCGCCCGCTACCCCCGCGAAAAAATAATATTCCTCACCGGAGTCAAAACCGCAGCGAAATAACGCCCCGAGGGAAACCCGCTCATTTGGACGCATTAAATCTTCCCGTTCCGACTGCAATTCCTCGACCGCATCGGCCCATTGCTTGGCCTGACCTGCCTGACCCGCCGCAAGGTATGACGCCTCCAGACCCTGGGTGTCCCATTTCGACTCGGCCCGCGATTCTTCATTGGTAGCGTAATCTGCAGCATCCTTGCAGGCCTCCACCGCATGCTTCGCCTCTGCGCGCAGCGTCTCCAAGAGGCGGTTGTAGAATAGCTCCTTATTCATTTTTAAAGAACGCGAGCTAATTAAGAGCCCGCCCCCAAAGCAACTCATTTTATCGCGATCCGCAGAATTTCAGCCTTTGAATCCTGTCTTGTCTTGTGCCGACAAAAGAAGCATTTTCTGCGCTTGAGAATAAACCACATTCAATGACCTGGGAAATTTACTTCGTATTTGGCCTCCTCGCCTTTGCCATCATCAGCTTCATTTGGGAACGCATTTCCGCGGACCTGACGGCGCTGACGGTATTCGCGACCTTGCTCTTTGTGAGCATGGTCACCAAGAGCACCGAGCTGCCCGACTTCGACGGTCTCTTGATGGTTTTCAGTAATTCCGCTCCGCTCACCATTGCGGCGATGTTCATTGTAAGTGCCGCCCTTGAGCGCACCGGTGCCATTGATCAAATCACGGGTTATTTGCGGAAAATGGTACAATTTCCCTACAAGCGCTTCCTGTTTGTCATGATACTGGGGGTCGCGGCGGTTTCTGCCTTTGTGAACAACACGCCCGTCGTCATTGTCCTTATGCCGGTCATTCTGACCCTTTCCCGCGAAATGGGTCTGCCCTCCTCCAAACTCCTCATTCCGCTCTCCTACGCCTCTATTTTTGGCGGCACCTGCACTCTCCTCGGAACCAGCACCAATCTCCTCGCCAGCGGTATTCTTGTTGATGCGGGGCATCGCCCCATCGGTATGTTTGAACTGGCGGCAGTGGGCTTACCCATTCTCGCTGCCGGAACGCTCTACCTGGTCTTTTTCGCGAACCGTCTCCTGCCCCGCCGGGAAACGCTCACCTCCATACTGAGCGAATCCGAGCGGGAAGAATACATCACCGAAGCCTTTGTGCGTGCCGACTCGAACCTCATCGGATTACCGGCCTCCGAGTGTGGCTTCATCAAATCCCGCCGCATTCGCCTCCTGGAAATCGTGCGTCACGGGGTCGCGGTGCGCGAAGATCCCAATCAGGTGGCCCTGGAAGCGGGTGACCGCCTGGTTATGTCCTGCCATCCCTCCGGCATCGCAGCCGCCCGTTCGGAAAAGGGTATTGCCCTGCAAGCAGAGCTTTCCGAAGACCTCGAAACCATCGCCACCGATGAAGGTGCCATCGTCGAGGCAGTGGTTACTCCCAACGCCACCATCGCCGGTAAAACCCTGGACGAAATCAACTTCCGTCAACGTTTCCGCATGGTGGTGGTCGCCATTCACCGCAAGGGGCAAAACCAACGGGAACAACTCAACGAACTGCGGCTCCAGCCAGGGGATACCCTCCTCATGATGGGCTCGAACCGCGCGATCGAAAACCTCACCAATAACGAAGAACTCATCCTCCTTGACCGTCCCCGTGTACCCGCCAAGGACATCCGCGCAAAAATGCCCATCGCCCTGCTCACCAGTGTCGGCATCGTTGCCCTGGCTTCCTTCAACGTGGTGCCCATCCTAGCCGCTGCCAGCCTCGGAGTGGTCGTCCTGCTCCTGAGCGGTTGCATGAAGCCCAAGGACGCCTACGCCTCCATTGAATGGAGTATCCTCGTCATCATCTTTGGTATGCTCGCTCTGGGAACCGCGATGAATAGCACCGGCGCCAGCCTGCTCATCGCGGAAAACCTCATTGCCTTTGTCAATAGCCTCGTGCCCATGCACCTCCAAAACGTGGCGATGTTGCTGGTCATTTACATCATCACCTCCACCTTTACCGAGTTCCTCTCCAACAATGCCGCCGTGGCGCTCATGGTGCCGATCGCCCTGGGGGTAGCCCTTACCCTCGGAGTGGACCCCCGCCCCTTCGTGGTGGGCACCTGTATCGCAGCCTCTGCGAGCTTCGCGACCCCCATCGGTTATCAGACCAATACCTACATTTACGGTGTCGGTGGTTATAAGTTCAAGGACTTCACCAAAGTCGGCCTGCCCCTGAATATCATCTGCTGTGCGGTCACCGTACTCGTGGTGCCACTTTTCTGGCAGTTCTAGACCACCCGCCCACCGCCCGAGGCGACGCCACTAGATGTAATACATCTCGCCCGGATTGCTCACAATGAACGCTTCCAGGGTGTAACTCTCCAGTTGCTTGCGTACGTCCGCACCGATGGCAGACCAAATTTCCCCCACCCGTTCACCGGAATGGCCGTCATTGGCAAGATTCGTTTCCAGAAATTCCGGATCCAGCGCCTGTACGATATCACTCAGGAGAATGCGCTCAGGCGCTCGCGATAAAGCGTAGCCACCCTGTTTGCCGCGCTTGCTGACAATCAAGCCCGCTGTGCGCAATTCGTTTAAAATCTGTACCAAATAATTAGCGGGCACGTCTTCAGCCTCCGCCAGCGTCTCCACGTGCGCCATCGATCCCTGACCGTGTGTGCGCCCTAATTGCGCTAAAACCCGGCAGGCATATTCCAGTTTGTTTGAGACTTTCACAGCGCCAAAACCTACTATTTTGACTCAATAAGTAAACTTATTTTTCCAACACCCAATTTCACGGAATTACCGCCCCCTAAGTCACTGATAAACAATAAGATAAAATAGGCATAAAAAATACGCCCAGACTGCACTTTTTAGTGGCATCACCGCAAAAGCATCCATAGTTTTTTCAACTTATGTCCGAACCAGATATGCCCGAAAAACCAAGCAAAGCAAAACGCTCCGAAACAGCAAAGAACGACGTCTACGATTCTTCGAAAATCCAGAAGCTGGAAGGCCTCGAAGGTGTCCGCAAACGGCCCGATATGTATATCGGCGACACCAATGAACGGGGACTCCACCACTGTGTTTTTGAGATCGTCGATAACTCCATCGACGAAGCCCTCGCAGGACATTGCCACGAAATCACGGTAAGCATTCACAACGACGGTTCCTGTTCCATTGAGGACGATGGACGCGGTATTCCAGTCGATATTCACCCCAAATACAACATCCCCGCGCTGGAGTTGGTTATGACCAACCTCCACGCAGGTGGTAAATTCGGCAAGGGTGCCTACCAAGTCTCCGGCGGTCTGCACGGGGTCGGCGCGAAATGCGTTAACGCGGTCTCGGAATGGTTCGAAGTCGAAGTGCGCCGCGATGGCAAGGTTCACAAAATGGAATTCTCCCGCGGCCTCACCACCCAAAAGATGAAGGTCATCGGCGAGACCAAACGTACCGGTACCCGCATCGCCTTCCTCCCCGATCCCCAGATCTTCCTCACCACCCGCGAATTCAATTTCGAACTCCTCAGCAAACGCCTGCGCGAACTCGCCTTCCTCAACCCAGGTATTAAAATCACTTTCAACGATGAACGGGACAACAAGAGCGAGACCTTCCTTTTCAAAGAAGGCATCGCGGAATACGTCGCCTTCCTGAACGAAAACAAAAACATCATTCACGAGGAACCCATCAGTTTCCACGGCGAGACCCCTACCCCCAATCCCGACCTCGACGCCAACATCGTTGTCGATATCGCTTTCCAATATAACGACGGCTACAGCGACCAAATCTACGCGTATGCCAACTCCATCCACAACATTGAGGGCGGCACCCACCTGTCCGGTTTCCGCACCGCCCTTACCCGCGTAGTCAACGCCTACGCCAAGCAAAACAATATCCTTAAGGACAAGGACCCCTCCCTGTCAGGCGACGATGCCCGTGAAGGCCTTACTGCGGTGATCTCGGTCAAAGTCCCCGAACCGCGCTTTGAAGGACAAACCAAGACCAAGCTCTCCAACGGGGAAGTCGACGGCATCGTCCAAAAGATCACCGGTGAGGAACTCAAATACTACTTCGAGACCAATCCGCAGATTGCCAAAAAACTGATCGAGAAATGCCTCAATGCCGCCCGTGCCCGTGAAGCCGCCCGCAAGGCGCGCGAGACCGTTCGCAAAGGCGCGCTCTCTTCCGGTGGCCTGCCGGGGAAACTTGCTGACTGCGCCTCCAAGGATCCCTCTATTTCAGAACTCTACATTGTGGAGGGTGACTCCGCGGGGGGTTCTGCAAAGCAGGGACGTGACCGCGCGACCCAAGCCATCCTTCCAATCCGGGGCAAACTTCTGAATGTTGAGAAAGCCCGCCTCGACAAGGTACTCAACAATAACGAAATCCGTACCCTTATTACCGCAGTCGGCACCGGTATCGGCGACCACGAGGGCGACGGTGCTTTTAATGCCGAGAAAGCCCGTTACCACAAAATCATCCTCATGACCGATGCCGACGTGGACGGAGCGCACATTCGCACCCTCCTCCTCACCTTTCTCTTCCGGCAAATGCGGGGCCTCATCGAATCCGGCTACGTCTATATCGCGCAACCACCCCTTTATAAAATCAAGCGCAAGCGCCGTGAGCAATACATCGACAACGATCCACAGCTCAACCGCATCCTCCTCGAACTCGGCTCCGAGGACGTCACCCTGATTCGCACGCGCGATGACCGCCAACTGAAAGGTGCTCAAATCGATGAACTGGTCGAGGCGCTCTCACGCCTTGAAGTCGTCGGTCGCGGCGTGACCCGCTACGGTTGCGACTTCGCCAGTTACCTCGATCAACATGAACCAGAGAACTACAAACTCCCCCGTTACGTCGCCCGCATTCGCACTGGCAACGAAGAAGACTTCCAATTCCTGAAAAGCGACGACGAGCGCGCGGCCTTCCACGCCGAATACGAACTGACCGATGCCAATGTCGGCGAGACCGCAGTGCGTGAAATCGAAAACAAGGAGGGCGTAAAAACACAGCAACGCATCTCCCTGCACGAAATCTTCGAATCGACTGAAATGTCGAAGCTCCTGCGTGATCTCGCAGAGGCCGGCATCGACACCCATCAATTCAGCCAAACCGAAGCACCGCGCTACCAACTCGTTGAGAATCTCGGTGATCCCAAAAAAGAGGAACGCATCGAGCTGCACTCGATCATTGAACTGGTGGATAACATCCGCGCCATTGGAAGACGGGGACTCAGCATCCAACGCTATAAGGGGCTGGGAGAAATGAATCCCAAGCAACTCTTCGAAACCACCATGGACCCGGAAACCCGGCGTCTCCTCAAGGTCAATATCGCCGATGCCGCCGCCGCAGACAACACCTTCTCCATGCTCATGGGTGAAGACGTTCCCTCCCGCCGCGCCTTTATCGAAGACAATGCCCTCAACGTTTCCCATCTTGACGCTTAGAGCGCACGCACACTTTACGAACCAACGCCTTTAATTAAATGGATAACCCACCCAACGAACCCGCTGCTCCCAACGATCGCGCTGAACCAACCTCCATCACGGAGATTATGCAGACCGCTTACATCGACTATTCGATGTCAGTCATTGTGAGTCGCGCCCTGCCCGACGCCCGCGACGGCCTCAAGCCCGTTCAGCGCCGTATCCTCTACGCCATGCTTCGCGAAGGCCTCCTCCACAACCGACCCTTCGACAAATGCGCCGGTGTGGTTGGGGAAGTCCTAAAAAACTACCACCCGCACGGCGACTCCTCCGTTTACGATACCCTTGTGCGCCTCGCTCAAAAATGGGTGATGCGTTACCCCCTGATTGTCCCGCAGGGTAACTTCGGTTCCATCGACGGCGACTCACCTGCCGCTTATCGTTATACCGAGTGTAAACTCGAAGCCATCGCAGAAGATCTCCTGAAGGATATCGACGAGGACACCGTCAATTTCGTCCCCAACTACAAGGAGAGCACCAACGAGCCATCCGTCCTGCCCTCTGCCTTGCCGAATCTGCTAATGAATGGTTCCACCGGCATCGCGGTCGGTATGACCACCAATATCCCGCCCCACAATCTCAACGAGATCATCGATGCCACCTGTGCCATTATCGATGACCCCAAAATCGACCTCGACGCCGTCATTCAATACATCCCCGGGCCCGATTTCCCCGGCGGTGGATTCATTCATGGAAAAACCGGCATCGAAAGCTACCTCAAGACCGGACGCGGTATTGTCCGTACCCGAGGCATCGCCGAAGTCGTTGAATCCGGTGGCAAAGAGGAAATCATCATTTCCGCCATCCCCTACAACGTCAATCGCGCCTCCCTTGTGATGCGCATCGCCGAACTGATTCAGACCAAGGCCATTGAGGGCATCTCGGACCTACGCGACGAATCCACTGAGGAAACCCGCATCGTCATCGAATTAAAACGCGCCGCCATCCCGCGCGTCATCATCAACCAACTTTACAAATCCACCCCGCTGGAAAGTTCCTTTGGGGTTATTCTCCTCGCCCTCGACAACCGTCGACCCAAGCAAATGAACATCAAAGAGATGCTTCTTTGCTACATCGACCACCGCCGCGAGGTCATCTATCGCCGCACCCAATTCCGTCTGCGCAAGGCCGAAGCCCGTGCCCATATCCTCGAAGGCTACAAGATCGCCCTCGATAACCTCGACGATTTTGTCAAAATCATCCGCGCTTCCAAGAACCGCGACGAAGCCAAGCTCGCCCTCATGGCGAAATACCCCCTCAGCGAGCTTCAAACCAATGCCATCCTCGAGTTGCGCCTCTACCGACTCACCGGATTGGAGCGCAATAAAATCGAAGACGAATACCGCCAGCTCATGGAGAAAATCGAGGGGCTACGCAGCATCCTCGAAAACGAGCAGGAACTCCTCGGCGTGATCAAGACCGAACTCAGCGAAATGAAGGAGAAATACGGCAATCCCCGCCGTTCCCAACTCCTCGCCATCGACGGTGACCTTTACATGGAAGACCTCGTGCCCAATGAAGGCTGCATGATCACGGTCACCCATAACAACTTCATCAAACGCACCAACCTCGATGCCTACCGTTCACAAAAACGCGGCGGTAAGGGCGTGATCGGTTCGGGTCAATACGAGGACGACTTCGTCGAGCACCTCTTCACTGCCTCGACCCACGACTACCTCATGTGCTTCATGAACAGCGGTCGCGTCTACGTCGAGAAGGTCTACCATATTCCGGAAGGCTCACGTACTGCCAAGGGTCGCGCTATTGCCAACGTCCTCGAGCTGCAGGAAGGCGAAAAAATCGCCGCCATGATTTGCGTTAAGGATTTTGATGAATCCGAACAACGCATCGTCCTCGCCACCCGCAAGGGGGTCACCAAAAAAACCCTCCTTTCTGATTTCCGCAACTTCCGCAAGGGCGGTATCATCGGAATCAAAATCGACGAAGGCGACGCTCTCATCGGCGCCCGCCTCACCACCGGAGCCGACGAAATCCTACTGGTCACCCAACAGGCACAGTCCATCCGTTTCTCGGAAGGCGACCTCCGCGATCAGGGACGCGCTACCCGCGGGGTACGCGGCATTAAATTGAAGTCTGAAGCCGACGCCGTCGTGGCCATTGAAATCATTAACCCGTAAGCCAAGCTATTGCTCGCCGGTGCCAACGGTCTGGGCAAGCGCACGGCCTTTGATGATTACCGCACGCAATCACGCGGTGGTTCCGGTATCATCGCCATGAAGACCGAGAAGGTCGCAGGTGCACTTTCGGTAACCGACGAGGACGAAATCATGATGTTCACCCTAAAGGGTCAGGCCGTTCGCTCACCCATCAAGGATGTTCGCATTACCGGTCGCGTCGCCTCTGGCGTCAAACTCGTCAATCTGGGCGCTAAGGACGAACTCATCGGCATCTCCAAGGTCATTGCCAGCGAGAAGGATGATAACGAGGAAAATGAAGCCGCAGAAAGCGATGAAGCGACGGAAACCACCGAAGCTGAGTCCTAGTACCCATTGCTGAATGCCCGAAAAGAAATATAGCGGAGCAAAAGTGCCCATAACTCCGCCCGAACAATGGGTAGAGCAATACGGCGACTATCTCTACGGCTTCGCCATGTCCCGTCTGCGGAACCCGGAATCCGCCCAGGATTGCGTGCAGGACACCCTCCTTGCGGGCATCAAAGCGCTCGACCGTTTCGACGGAAGCCGCGACATCAAATTCTGGCTGCGCGGCATCATGCGCAACAAAATCGTCGACCAAATCCGCCGCTCCATTAAGGAGAACAAGGTCGATATTGAGGCAGAGGACGAAGCGCTCCTGGAAAGCTTTTGGTTCAAATACAGTGGCATCGCCACCACCAACCCGGACCCCTGGCAATTCAACCCCCGCAAATATTACGACAACACGGAATTCTGGAAGGTTTTCGAGACTTGCATCGACGAAGTCAAGGAGCCCGCACGGCAGGCCTTCATCCTCCGTGTGCTTGAGGATCAAACCACCGATGAAGTTTGTAAGGTCTTAGACATAACTCCGAATTATTTATGGGTCCTCTTGCACCGCGCCCGGCAACAGCTCAAAGTTTCGCTAGAAGCCCGTTGGAAAGACTCAATTTAAACCTCCCGTACATGTTCACCTGCAAACAAGTTTCCAAAGCCCTTCACAAAGAAGACTACGCCGAAATGTCGACCCTCCGTCGATGCTTCCTCAAGCTGCACGTACACCTTTGCGTCTTCTGCGGGAAGTTCAACACTCAGGTCATTGACAGCCAAGACATGTGCCGTTGCTACAAGGATAAAGAGGCCCATGACGCCGTGGAACGCCCTAAGCTGAACCCCTCCCAAAAAGAGGCCCTCAAGGAATTAATATCCGAACAAGCCGAATAAAGCGGCCCTTTCTCCCGCTTGACTGAAGCGTTGACAAGGTCTCTCTAGCTCGCTGAAATCTTTAAAAGTCAAACTTACGGTTTCACATCCCTATAAGGAAAACGGCACACTTTGGATCGTCGTTGAGACCTTTACTACAAGCGACTGAATCTATTTCAGCGTACAGCAAAGCAAACTACCGCATTGCTATACCCATGTCGCAGCATCCCCTTTCATCGAATGAGTCAGCCAGAAAATACAGCAACAGATAACGAGATCACCGTCAGTGGCCTTTTGGAAATCCTTCCCAATAAGACCGGTCAACTGCTTGACCCTACCCGCAACGGTAAAACCACCCCCAACGATCCCTTTGTCCCCCGCGAACTCATCAAGCGTTTCAAACTCAAGAGCGGCAACTCCATCGTCGGCAAGGCCCTCCATAACGCCAAATTCCCCAACCCAAAAGTTCGCTTCATCGAAACGGTGGACGGATTTTCACTTGAGGAACGCAAAGGCCGCTTCTCCTTCCAGCAAATGACCTCCATTGCCCCGGACGAGCACCTCCTACTCGAGGCCGACGATGCCCGCCTCACCACCCGTATCATGGATCTCTTTTGCCCTATCGGTAAAGGCACCCGTGGTCTCATTGTCGCTCCGCCCCGCACAGGTAAGACTACCCTCCTCCACGATATCGCCCACGGGGTGGTTGAAAACCACCCAGACTGCCATCTCATCGTTCTCCTCGTCGATGAGCGCCCCGAGGAAGTCACCGATTTTAATCGCAGCGTGGAAGCTGAGATCTACGCCTCTTCAAACGACGAGGAACTCCCCAACCACCTCCGCATGGCCGAACTCGCCATCGAACGCGCCAAGCGCCTGGTAGAGGCCGGAAAAGACGTGATCTTTCTCCTCGATTCCATCACCCGACTCGCACGTTCCTACAACGCTGCCTCCGGCAAGGGTGGACGCACCATGACCGGAGGCCTCGATGTCCGCGCCCTTGAAAGACCCCGCCAGCTCTTTTCTGCCGCCCGCAATTGCGAGGAAGGCGGCAGTTTGACCATTATCGCCACTGCTCTCATCGAGACCGGCAGTAAAATGGACGACCTCATCTTCCAAGAATTCAAGGGCACCGGTAACATGGAGATGGTCCTCGACCGCAAGGCCGCTGAACTGCGCCTCTGGCCCGCCGTTAACCTCAACGCCTCCGGCACCCGCCGCGAGGAACTCCTGCTCTCCGGAAAACGCCTCGAAGCGGCACAATTCCTCCGCCGCGCCCTCTCGGGACAAAAAATCGAAGACGCTGCCGAAGCAATGATCGACCGCATTGGCTCGACCAAGTCCAACGAGGAATTCCTCAAGCTCCTCAACCGCTAGAGATCAAAAAAGCGCACCCTCTAAAGAGAAGGTGCGCTCGTAAACTTGTCCTTGTGCCTAATTAACAGTCACAAGAAGCACAGTCGCAACAGTTGCAGTTTTCACACTTGCAGTCGTCGCAAGCGCAACAACCACAAACATTATCTGCTGCTGCGAAGGCTACTGGTGAAAATGTCACCAGCGCCAATACACATGCGGTAAATAAAGATTTCATAATTTTAAAGCCTTAATGTTTATAATGCTTATGCACATGCTAGGCATGTACCCGTCAATTGATGAGCGGGTTGCTTAGGCGGCGGTACAGGCGGTGCATCTTTGCGGCTTGTGAAGTATTCAAGCGCCGGCATGAAGGCTGACATTTGTGCTGAAAACTTCATATTTAGGGGTGAAGTCTGTAAAATCAAACTTATCGGTAAGCACACCCGGAGGCTACACTCGCCCTCACCGCAGGTATTTTTAGACTGGCATTCACGGCATCCATCCTCTTGCAAACTGCCTGCAAAACAGCAAACCACCTCAAGCTCGACCTGCGCAAAGAACAAGCTGTTCGTCACAAAAGTGAATCCTATCAAAATACAAAGCAGTTTGATGTGCATGACAATACTTTACAATATAAGTTAATTTTGCTATTTGTCAAATATAAATAGGGTTCCTACAGACGAATCGTCTTGAAAATATCTATTTTGAGTGTTCAAAGTAAGGGTAGCATGCGAACACTTAAATCCGATAACAACCGCGCTCAACTGGAGGATGCGCTCAAGCATCTCTGGGTGTTTGAACAGGGTGAATTGGATGCCACCATTCAAAGCGTCGCCGGAGCCTTGGAATGTCCCCGCGAGCAAGCACGGCGTGTACTGGTACAACTTCAAGAAGTGGGACTGGCTCAGCCAGAGGGTCAAGCCTACCTTCTCTCCGAGTCGGGAAGAGACTACGCCCTGCAAATCCTTCGGGCGCACCGACTCTACGAAACCTACCTCGCCAATGAAACCGGAGCCCACGGCAAAGACTGGCACGCCGAGGCCGAGCGGGTGGAGCATGAACTTACGCCTGAGGACACCAACCGCCTCGCCCAACAACTGGGGCATCCGCGTTTCGACCCGCATGGTGACCCCATCCCAACCCGCAGTGGACAAAGCCCCGAACCCAACGGCTTGCCGCTGGACGAGCTTGAAGTTGGACAAACGGGTCGCATTGTACGCCTTAAAGATAATCCGGAATCGGTCTTTGAGCGTATTTGCCAGGCAGGCCTTGCCCCTAATTTGAAATTTGAAGTCGCCGCGCGTCACGACCGCAGCGTGATGCTCCGCATCGCGGGTCGTGAAATCCTCTGCGATCCGGACATGAGCGAGTCGCTCACCGTTGAGACCCTGCCCCCTTCGAGTGCCCTTGCTGACGATGCCGTGCGTCTCTCCGATATCAAACCCGGTCACAGCGCGGAAATTCTACACATCAGTCCCGCCTGCCGTGGAACCGAACGGCGACGCCTCCTCGACCTCGGTTTCGTCAAAGGCGGTACCATTGAAGTGGAATTGGCAGGGATTTTTAAAAGCCCCGTGGCTTACCGCGTTCGCAACACCGTGGTCGCTTTGCGCGAGCACCAGAGTGAAAACATTTTTGTCCGTCCGTTAAAGGTGAACCCAACTCCATGAGCAATCACTGCCCACCCTCTGCCTGCAGCGATTGCCTGCCGGATAAAAATGCGCGCCTGAAACAATTGGGTTTGAAAACCGTTGGCTGGGATTAC
>JAACDB010000014.1 GCA_009937095.1 Verrucomicrobiota bacterium | reverse complement strand
GGGTTGGTCGTCGGTCACTTGTCGCGTCCAGATTTTTTCACCGCTAATAGCCGCCTCCATGAACGCATCCGAAGCCCGTACCGAGAGATTTTCATTTTGGAATTTTATGGAACCGTAAGCTGCTCCATTAAAGGAGGGATCGTAACCTTCTTCAATCAGTGCCCACGCTTTGCGTTCCTCCAATTGTTTTGCCTCGATAAATTCTTCGATGTCGGGATGCCAGTCGCGAAGGGTATTCATCTTGGCCGCACGACGAGTTTTACCACCGCTCTTCACAACGCCCGCTACGGCATCATACACACACAGAAAACTAAGTGGGCCACTGGGTTTGCCGCCCCCGCTTAATTTCTCACGCGAAGAGCGAAGGCTCGATAGATCCGTGCCGCTTCCGCTTCCAAATTTGAAAAGCATGGCCTCTGAACGGGCAAGATCCATGATGGATTCCATATTGTCATCCACATGCTGAATGAAGCAAGCCGAGCATTGAGGGTATTCGTATTGGCTGTTTGCACGCATGACGACCTCATGCTTTTGATCCCAATAGAAATTCCCTTTGCAGGAGTTTTTACCAATACCGTAAGCTTGATAGAGCCCCAGATTAAACCAAACCGGTGAATTAAAAGCACCGTATTGATGCACGAGTAGCCAAGTAAGTTCTTCTTCGAAAATCCGCGCTTCATCGCTATATTTAAAGTATCCGTCGTCCAAGCCCCACTGTGTGATCGTTTTTGCGACTCGATCAACAACTTGCTTGAAGGAATGTTCCCGACCACCAGTTTTCGGATCATCCCCGTGGTCGATATCGCCATCAAAGTATTTCGAAGCCAGAATCTTGGTTGCGAGCTCTGAAAAAGCGCTGGGGACTTCAATATTGTCCTGCTCGAAAATACATTTGCCGGTATCGTCCGTTATTTCTGCCCGTTTCACTTCCCATTCAAGGGTATGGTAAGGATGCACTTCAGGATCTGAAAAATGGCGTTTTAAGTTTAAAGTAGCCGGGGCGGACATTTTCGAAGTTTTGGAACTTGTTTTCATTTAATCCTTTATGTGGTTTTTAACACTATATCTAGTACTTATTAACAGAGAAGGCACTATACCTATTGATAGAACGTTCATTATCTATTTTGTAAATGCACGAAAAAAATGAAATGAACTTAAAAAAAATTTCAATAAACGCTCAGTTTAGGCCCCTAACGACAGATAAAAGTCTATTTGAGGTATGAACGAGCGTTCTCAAAAAGCTTGAGCCATGGGCCGGCCTCACCTCCAAAACTATCTTTGTCGCGATAGCTCATTTGAACCGAGCGGAAACAACGTTCCGGATGGGGCATCATGATAGTGACGCGTCCATCTACGGTAGCAAAAGCCGTAGCGCCTTCCGTGGAGCCATTGGGATTTGCTGGGTACTTTGAAGCAGGTTGACCGGCAGCATTGATATAACGCAAAGCTACGAGTTTCTGCTCGCGGCATTGTTCGAAATTTCCGGTGCTTTCAAAATTGGCACGGCCTTCTCCGTGAGCGACGGGAATGGGCAACAGGGAACCCGCCATCCCTGACAGGAATAGGGAAGAGGATTGGAGCACCTCGACATTGGCAAAGCGTGCCTCAAATTGCTCGGAACGATTGCGGGCGAAAAACGGCCAAGCCTCTGCACCGGGAATAATGTCTTTTAACTGTGCCAGCATCTGACAGCCGTTGCATACTCCCAAGCTGAAACTGTCGGGCCTTGCGAAGAAGGCGGCAAATTGATCCTTCAGAGCGGCATTATAGAGAATGGACTTTGCCCAGCCAGAACCCGCGCCGAGTACATCGCCGTAAGAAAAACCGCCACATGCCACCAAGCCGGAAAAACCATCCAACCGAACGGTATCGGCGAGCAGATCCGTCATGTGCAAATCCACGGCCTCAAAACCTGCCTTATGAAAGGCGAAAGCCATTTCGTTTTGTCCGTTGGTTCCTTGTTCACGAAGCACGGCAATGCGTGGACGAGCACCGCCAATATTAAATCTTTCCGTGTGTGATTTGTGTTCGGCTTCGGCATCGTAGCTCGGTCGAATCAGGAGCCCCTTATTTTCGGGGTCGGTCATGGCCTGGTATTCTTCTTGGGCGCATTCCGGATTGTCCCGCATGGCCTGCATACGATAAGTCATTTCAGACCAGGCCGCATTCAGGTTTGCCAGCGGCGAGGTAAATAATTCGGTGGATTGATGAGTTATTACAAATTCCTGATCGTCAGAAGTTTTTCCAATAGAGTGGCTTACCTCCGCAAGGCCATGCGCGTCTAAAACCGATAACACGGAATCCAATTCACTTGGGTCAACTTCAAGCACCGCACCGAGTTCTTCAGAAAACAGTGCTGCAAACAGTGCCGCATCACCCGTTTCGGATATGAGGGCATCCAAGCAAAGGTGCGTCCCTTTACGACCTGCGATTGCCATTTCTGCTACGGTGGAAAGGAGGCCGCCGTCGGAGCGGTCGTGATACGAAAGAAGTTTGCCGTCCTTGATAAGGCTTTGAATGGCATCGAAGAAACCACGAAAAAGAATAGGGTCATCGAGGTCGGGAACCGTATCACCGAGTTCATTATAAACCTGGGCCAAGGCACTGCCACCCAGACGATTGCGGCCAGCGCCCAGATCAATCAGAAGCAATTTGCTGCTTTCTGATTTAAGATCGGGGGTGAGGGTATCGCGGACATCTTGCACGGATGAGAAACCCGTCACGAGTAAACTGAGGGGCGAAACTTGTTTGTGGCTTTCGCCGGAAGCACTTTGCCACGAACTACGCATGGACATCGAATCCTTACCGACTGGAATACAGATCCCTAAAGCCGGACATAATTCCATCCCGACGGTTTTGACGGTGTCGTAAAGATTGGCGTCCTCACCGTCCTCACCGGCAGCTACCATCCAATTCGCCGAAAGTTTGATATTCCCAATTGCGCCGATGTGGGTCGCCGCCAAATTGGTGAGGCATTCACCGATAGCAATACGTCCTGAAGCAGGAGCATTGAGCGCGGCAATCGGCGTGCGTTCACCCATCGCCATGGCCTCACCCTGATAGCTATCCATAGAGGCAGCTGTAACCGCTACGTCTGCGACCGGCGTTTGCCAGGGGCCGACCATTTGGTCGCGACTGACCATCCCGGTAATGGTTCGGTCCGTAATGGTGATGAGGAAGGTTTTATTCGCCACTGCGGGGAATCGCAGTACCCGGTCGATGGCATCCTTGAGGGTGACCTTTTTAAATTCAAAGCTCTGGGTGTTCACCGGTGTACGTTTTACCTCGCGCAACAACTTGGGTGTTTTCCCAAGCAATACGTCCATCGGTATATCAATCGGGGCGTTTTCAAAATGGGAATCATGTAGGGTGAGGTGCCCGTCGTCAGTCGCCTCACCGACGACCGCAAAGGGGCAGCGTTCGCGTTTGCAAAGCCCTTCAAAGGCCTTGAGTTGGGCAGCATCCACCGCAAGAACATAGCGTTCTTGGGATTCATTGCACCAAATCTCCATTGGGCTCATGCTGTGGTCTTCATTGTGGATATTCCGTAGATGAAAAACGCCACCGGTCGCTTCAACCAATTCCGGCAAGCCGTTGGATAGTCCACCCGCGCCGATATCGTGGATGGAAAGCATGGGGTTTGCTTCGCCGAGCGCGATACAGGCATCAATGACCTGTTGGCAACGGCGTTGCATCTCGGGATTGCCGCGTTGGACGGAATCAAAGTCGAGCGCTTCAGACTGGCTACCAGCCGCGATTGAAGAGGCTGCACCACCGCCGAGTCCGATCTTCATGGAAGGACCGCCGAGCTGAATAATAGCGGCAGTGGGAGGGATGTCTTTCTTTTCGACATGTTCCCGCTTGAGGTTACCCATGCCGCCCGCAGCCATAATGGGTTTGTGGTAACCGCGGTGTTGTTGGTCGTGCTCAATTTGGAAGGTACGGAACAGGCCGCAAAGTTGGGGTCGCCCGAATTCATTGCCAAACGCCGCGCCTCCGATGGGGCCTTCCAGCATGATCTGGAATGGTGTGGCCATGCGCGAGGGGTGTTCCGGGAAATTATTTTCCCAGGGAAGGGAGTAGCCGGGTATTTGAAGGTGCGAAGTGACAAATGCTGAGAGGCCCGCCTTGGGACGACCCCCGATACCCGTTGCGCCCTCATCGCGGATTTCACCTCCCACGCCGGTAGCGGCGCCAGGGAAAGGGGAAATGGCAGTGGGGTGGTTGTGGGTCTCGACTTTGCACAGGATATCGAGGGTTGTTTTCGTTTTACGGTATGCGTGCTCGCCTTGCGGATCGACTTCCCACCATTCGCCTGGCACGCCTTCCAAAACGCCGGAATTGTCGGAATATGCAACCAGCACACCCTCTGGATTCAAGGCGTGGGTATTGCGGATCATTTTAAAGAGCGATTGCTCGCTGCGTTCTCCATCAACGATCCAGTCGGCATTGAAGATCTTATGGCGGCAGTGTTCGGAATTCACCTGCGAGAACATGACCAGTTCAACATCAGTGGGATCGCGACCTATGCCCTGATAGGCGTTGGCGAGGTAGTCGATCTCTTCCGCACTCATGGCAAGTCCCCAATCAATATTTGCCCGATGCAGAGCTTGAACACCCTCAGCGAGAAGGGGAACAATTCGGTGCGGCGCCGGTTTGTGGTCGGCAAAGAAATCTGAAAGTTCCTCGTAGACTGCCTCGGTCATGCGGTCGTGCAGGACTTGTAGGGCAGGACCTAGCTCAGGCGCGGTGACTTCTTTACCAGCCGCATCCAGCAAACGATAGTGGATGCCGTGCTCAACCCGCTTGATACCATTCAGGGAGCAATTGCGAAAGATATCAGTGGCCTTGGTGGACCATGGAGAAATGGTTCCCTTTCTGGGCGTAACAAAAAAGCCGCCGTTCCGGTCAAAATCGCCACTGGCATTCAAGAGAGCATAAGCCCGTGCGCGGGTCTCCTCGTTGAGCTCGGTGTCGATCTCGAGCATAAAGACCGCGACGGCATCAATGGTCTGAACCCGACCGGCACCCGAGCCATCCGTAAGCTTTGCCTGTTCTCCGAGGGCAGTGAGAAGGGCCTTTAGGCGGAATTCTGAAAGGACGGGTCGTCCCTGAAAAATGATTACTTGCATAGAGTTTGATTCCAGAAAGCCACAGCTTGGTAGCCTGCCGCTTTTAGAACAACTCAAATTCCGCAAGAAGTGGGAAATTTTCAGGCTTTATTCATTACTGCAAGCTGAGCCAGGATAGCCTTTTGGGCATGCAGACGGTTCTCGGCCTGATCAAAAATGATACTTTGCGAAGAATCGAGGACTTCCTGACTCACTTCCTTACCGGCGTGTGCGGGGAGGCAATGCATGAAACAGGCGTCCTGCTTGGCCTGATTCATCAAGGCCTCATTTACTTGATAGGGCGCCATTTGCTTTAAACGTGCCTCTGCTTCAGCTTCATCGCCCATGGAAACCCAGACGTCGGTGTAGACCACATCGGCATTTTGCGTGGCTTGGGCGGCATCGGTAGTCCATTTGTAATTGCGGGGTAGGTCGTTTCCCTCCAAGGCGGCATCGAGCTCTTCAGAGGGGGCATAGCCCTCGGGCCCAGCAAGGGAGATCTCCATGCCGAAGTAGGCGGCGCTGATAATCCAGGAATTTGCCATATTGCAGGCAGTATCTCCAAGGAAGGCGATTTTCTTACCCTTCAGGCTTTCAAGGTTCATGTCCTCGGGCGAGAAACGTTCCAAGAGGGTGAAGATATCGGAATATAACTGGCAGGGATGATTGAAATCCGTGAGCCCGTTAACGATCGGCATGGTTGCATTGGCGGTAAAGCCCTCGATGATGGCGTGGTCAAAGGTACGTATGACCAGCCCGTGCAAATAACGGGAAAGTACTTTGGCAGAATCTGCAACGGATTCACCGCGTCCGATTTGGGTGTTCTGGGCATTGAGCACAATTGGAAAGCCGCCGAGCGCATTGATGCCGACCTC
>JAACDB010000081.1 GCA_009937095.1 Verrucomicrobiota bacterium | reverse complement strand
TCAGGAGTTCGACTCTCCTATGCTCCACCACTCCCGCCGCTTCAGCGGCGTTGATGTGGGGAGAGTTCGGAAAGAAGAAGGTGACTCCAAGGGCTCAAAAGCTAAGGCATGCGCCGCAGCTCAATCGCTTGAATACTGAATTCCCTCGGGAAATTACTTTTGTCTTTTTCGGCCCCTTTAATGGGTCGGGCGCCGTCGCGCATGATCACTTGTAATTGAAAGTCGCCGGGGGCGTCAAAGTGAACCTGCCCTAAATCCACAGGCACAAAGTCGCGTCCGTGTTGGGTCGCCTGCGGTACTGCCTGCAAGGTCTGCCCCTCCACCTGCACGGAATAGTTGGCGCCCTCCAAGCCGGGCGGGAAGGCCTGGTGACTCAGCACGCGGAAATCCCCGGGTTCCTCGATGCGAATATCCCAGATCAAGGCATTCCCGCCTTTATCCCACGGCATGGCAAGTTTGTGGGTGCAGCCGTGGGCAGCGTCGTAGCTGATATTGAGTTTATTATAGCGGCACTTGGAGACGGGAAGTTCCAACACACCGTCCGCATCGGGCAACAGGGTGGGATCCGAAATGGAAAGCTTGCCGTCGTATTCCGCGACCACCACCCCCAAACCCTGCGCGTCGTCAAAGGCATTTTTCGGCAATTCGATGGTAATGCGATCCCCCTCTTGGGTGAAGGGGAGCTTTTTCTTCCACAAGGCCAGCGGCCCGAGTTTCACCCTGGGATCACTGAGCAAATATCAACGGTTCAGGGGACTGGTAATCCCCTCGATGCTAACGCTCCGGGATGCCTGTTCTTTGATCTGGAAATAGAGTTTTCCGAACTTTTGGGTGATCGGAAGCGCGGGGTTGCGGATGGGGCTGGGGTCGGCGTTGTAAATGGCCTCGCCGTTGACTTCGAGCCAGCGACCCAAACGGCGCAAGACGTTGGCCTGACCAATGGGAATCTCTCCCAGCTCGTTGGGAGCGGCATTGAGGAGCAGGACCCCACCCTTGCTGACGATATCAGCTAGACTGTAGATGTGCCAATTGGCGGATCGGTTGGGATCTTCGTGCAGTTCTTTTTTATAGGCAGCGTAGCCCCAGGTGCCGGAAACGGTCGAATGCGTCTGCCAGGGAACCTTTAGGTCTTCCCTCCAGCTTTTGGTATTCACGCAGGGCATCATGCCGAGATCACTCGCCGATTCAAAATGTCCATAACCACCGCCGATACGGGAATTGATCAATGCCTGCGGCTGATGCCTTTCAACCAAGGCCATAGTGTCCTCGATAATTTCCGGCGACATAAAGCGGCCGGGGGTGTCGAACCACACCATAAAGAGCGGATCGTATTGGGTGACCAATTCCTCGACCTGTGGCAGCGCTTTTTCGCGGTAGTAGTTTTCAAAGTGTTCCTGATTGAGCGCGGGCCAACCTTGCCAACTGTTGCCGTCGCCGCCGGGTTCATGCCAGTCCTGCGATTGGGAATAGTAAACCCCGAAACGGATCGCTTCGTTTTTGCATGCAGCGTGTAGCTCTGCAATGGGATCACGTCCGAAGCTACCGAAATCCCTGATGTTATAGGGATGCGCCGATTCAAACATGGCAAAGCCGTCGTGGTGCTTGGAAGTAATGACCATGAAACCCATCCCCGCTTCCTTGCAAAGCGCGACCCAGTCCGCGGCATTGAACTTCACCGGATTGAATGGTCGGGCTGCTGCGGTTTCATAAACCGGAACCGGAATCCTGGCATGGCGCATGATCCATTCCGCGCCACGGGTATCTTCCCACTCGCCGCCAAGTTGTGTGTAGGGTCCCCAGTGGATAAATAGACCCACCTTGTCCCGGTAGAGCGCCTGCATCGACTCGGCTAATTCCGGCGTGAAGACGACTTTCTGGCGTTCAAATTGACTGCCATCAGTGGTCTCATTCAGTTTGGAGGCATTGCCAACAAGCGGCAAGAGCAGCAAAAATAACGGGGTAATGTGTGTGATCCATTTCACAAGCTCACCACCCTATGACCACAGCATTTGACCATACAATCAAAAATCCTACCCCGCTCCTTCCAACCCTTGGGCTTGTTGCCGAAATACGCGCTTGCTTCGCAGTATAAACGTTTTTAATCAAGTGTATGAGTAAATCTAATGCACTATTCTATCTCTCCTTGCTCTCCGTGGTCTTATCGATCGCCATCTGGGCGGGCATCGTGAATGTTTCCGCTCCGGAAAACGCCAAGCTTACCGCGATTTTCGTGGGACTCTGGGCACCCACCTTGATGTCGATGTCCAATCGATACAAGGCTTAGGACGCAGCACTGCTTCCAAGTCGCCCGCCACTTAGGCGTGGTGATAACCCGAGCCGCGCTGAATCGCATCGGCGCGAAAGAGCTGTTCGCACAAAAGGGTGCGTGCCATCTCGTGCGTAAAAGTCATTGCCGGAAGTGACAGCCGCACATCGGCACGGGCCTTCACCGCATCAAGCAGGCCGTAGGCACCTCCAATCACAAAAACCGCCGGACGCCCCTGCAAGCGCGCCAATGCTTCCGAGAATGCCACTGACGGCATCCCCTCGCCCTCCTCTGCCAAAACATAGACCTTGGCATCCCCGCGTTTCTCAATCGCCTCCAAGATGCGCTTACCTTCGCTTTCCACCGTTCCGTCTTTCAACTCGACCACTTCAAAATTTCCCTGTCGCTTGAGCCGCTTCTCATAATCCGCGCACAGATTCGCCAAGGCGCGTTGTTTCATTTTGCCGACGACAATCAGGGTATAGCGGAACATCACTGCTAGACTGGGCGCTCTCTACCTCAGTGCAAGCCCCCTGTCATCCACTTGAACAAGATGGGTTTTTTGATTCGCCGTTCAAAAACGGCAAGTGCACATTCCGTTCGCATTGCTTATTTTAACGAATCAAACCCTCCCGACACGTTTACCATGCAAATCCTCCCCTCCCTTAGCCTGACGACCCTGCTGGCACTCCTTTTAAGTTCTATAAACCCTTCCCACGCCGCCAATGCCGCTGTCGCCGTTATCGAAGGCAAGGGTATCGACCCTTCCAACCGACCCTTCCTCACCTTCTCCTCGGTAAGCGGTGAAAGCTACGAGGTCCACCGCTCCGACGACCTGGGAACCTGGCAAAGCCGTCTCACCTTCAGCGGTTCGGGCTCCAACCTCACTTATACCGACCCCGATCCCCTCATCGACACCCGCTTCTTCCGCGTGGAATCCATCCAAACCACGAGCAACAACCTTGCCTCTGGAGCGGTGCTCACGGTCAATCAAACTTGGTCACAAGAGACCAATTACCCCCGCACCGCCACCGTTACGGTACCTGCCGGCGCGGGCCCCCACCCGGTCCTCATCGCCCTTCATGGAAACGGCGGTAATTCCAGCTACGCAAACGCCTACGCTTACCTCAACCACATGATTCGCATCGGACCACAAGGCTACCTCAACAGCTGGAATGTTAAAAACGAACAAAGCCTCGCCCCCGACGTCGACTTTATCCGCGACCTCATTCTCCAACTCCGCAACTACGACAACGTCGACGCCGGTCGCATCATCCTCCTCGGCGGTTCTAATGGAGCCGCTCTGGTCAACCGCCTCCTCATCGAACTGAACGGCGCGCTCTTTCAGGAAGCCATCAAGCTGGTGGGTCAAATGAACGCCAGCCAGTTTCACGACGGCGTTTTCTGGCACGACCCCAACGGCGCCAATGCCTACGACACCGTAGCCGAACCTGCCCCCGGTCGCCGCATCCTTAGCGTGACCGGCACGGAAGACATCGTCGTCCCCTACGCCGGCGGCAACGGCGTGCTCGGCTACGTCTTCCTACACGCTGGCGAAAGCATTTACCAATGGGCCCGGCAAATGGGCTATGACGGACTACAAACCTCGGAGGCCAACGGCGTTCTCACTGACACCGATATCTATCAATACAGCTACCTCAACGGCGACGTCATCATGTATAAACTCGTCGGCGGCAATCATCAACTCCAACCCTTTTCAACTTTTGCAGACGGCCGCCTCCGCACCCTCATCAAAGACTTCCTCGGACACCCCTAGAAAGCCCAAAGCCGCCATCTCGCGTTCACCACAGAGACACAAAGGGCGCAGAGTCCGGGCAAGCTAAAATCCCTTCGCGCTTCCACCTTCGCCAAGGCGACGGCGGACAAGTCGCGGGGCATCCTCCCCCATTCGTGTGAATTCGTGTCTATTCGTGGTTCCCTCAGTGACCACCTTTCCCTATCCGCCCCATCCGCGTGATTCGTGGTTTCCTTAGTGACCACCCTTCCCTATGAGCGGTCGCCCGCTACTTCGCTTTTGCCCGCGTTGCCTTCTTGTAGTGTAGTTTGGGTCCTCCTTCTCCGGCGACCATTTTAGCGTCAATGACTACTTTGCTGAGTTTATCTTCGTGCGGGATTTGATACATGATGTCGAGCATCAGTCCTTCCATTATGGCACGAAGCGCGCGGGCACCAGTCTTAAGCTTAACCGCTTTCTCGGCGATGGCGTAAATAGCGTCTTTGGTGAATTCCAGTTTCACGCCGTCCATGGCAAAGAGTTTGCGGTATTGTTTAACCAGCGCGTGTTGCGTATCGATGAGGATGTGCTCGAGGTCGGAAACGGAAAGTTCATCGAGCACCGCAACCATGGGGAGTCGTCCGATAAATTCCGGAATCATTCCGTATTGTACGAGATCCTCAGGTTGAGTCTCAATGAGCAATTCGTGCAAGGGTACTTCGCTGATTCGGCGGTTGTGGAGGGTGTCAAAACCCATTGCTTTGGACCCGAGGCGGTTCTGAACGATTTTATCGAGATCGACGAAAGCGCCACCGCAGATAAAGAGGATGTTGGCGGTATTGATCTGTATATATTCCTGATTGGGATGTTTGCGTCCACCTTGAGGCGGTACATTACAGACGGTGCCTTCAATGATTTTCAGGAGGGCTTGTTGAACGCCCTCACCGGAAACATCGCGCGTAATGGAAACGTTATCGGTCTTGCGTCCTATTTTATCGATTTCGTCGACGTAAATGATCCCGCACTCAGCGCTGGCGACATCGTAATTGGCGGCCTGCAAGAGGCGCAGGACGACGTTCTCGACATCGTCACCCACATAGCCTGCCTCAGTGAGCGTGGTGGCATCGACGATGCTGAAGGGAACCCCCAGGGTTTGGGCCAACGTACGGGCGAGCAGAGTCTTACCCGAACCGGTAGGCCCGAGGAGGAGGATATTGCTTTTCTCCACCTGGACATCAGCGAGGTCTTTGTCCGCGACTTTAAATTTAGTTTCGGTCTCAATTCGTGATTCCGA
Source organism: Verrucomicrobiota bacterium (assembly GCA_009937095.1). GTDB lineage: Bacteria > Verrucomicrobiota > Verrucomicrobiia > Opitutales > Coraliomargaritaceae > UBA7445. The sequence continues at coordinate 13,947 of JAACDB010000081.1, read as the reverse complement.
ATGCAGGCGTCTGTAGTGATTATATACCGCAACCACGAGTGCGCGTTTCGCGTAGTCCTGACTGATAACGTGTTGGTCAAGAAAGGCTTTGAGGTCAGCGGGCTTGAGCAGTTTGAAGGGAGCAGACGCTGCGGGCAGCTTTGTTTTCTCGACTACCGCAGGCTTATTCTCGCCGATATCACGCTCTACAATCGTCTTACAAACATTAATGCAAGCATCACAAATGAACACCTCGGAAGGCCCGGCGATCATCTTACGAGTTTCGTTTTGCGACTTTCCGCAAAAAGAGCAAAAAGTCATGCGAGTTGCTTTAGCCATATGCGTAAGCCCTGAAAAATGCTAGCTGGGGAGCTTGTTTTCGATCACTTTGTCAACCAAGCCATAAGCAAGCGCGTCTTTTGCGGAGAGGTAGAAATCGCGGTCGGAATCGGCCTCGATTTCAGCAACGGTCTTATGAGTATGTTGGGCAATGAGTGAATTCATGCGTTCGCGCCAACGTAGAATTTCGCGGGCAGCGATGGAGATATCGGAGGTTTGTCCGGTCGCGCCGCCAGAGGGCTGGTGCATCAGGATGCGACTGTTGGGCAAAGCGTAGCGTTTACCCGGGGTTCCTGCGGCAAGGAGCAGGGTCGCCATGCTGGCAGCCTGACCCACGCAATAGGTGACAATCTCGCACTCAAGGAAATTCATGGTATCGTATATCGCCATGCCATCGGTCACACTCCCACCCGGCGAATTGATGTAGAGGCTGATATCCTTCTTGGGATCTTCCATTTGCAGGAAGAGCATTTGGGCAATAACAGCGTTGGCGACGAAATCATTGATGGGAGTACCAATAAAAATGATGCGGTCACGGAGAAGGCGGCTGTAGATGTCCCAGGCGCGCTCGGTGCGGCCTTCGCGTTCGTAGACAGTTGGAAGTGGTACGTAGCTCATATGCAATAATTTGTTATGAATTAGAAGGATTAGCAAATGCAAAGGGCAAATGCGTGGGCATGCGCCATCCGCCACTAAGCATCGCTCTCGGCGGGTGCCTCTGCGGTTTCGCGTTCGGCAATTTCGAGAAGCTTATCCATGGTCTTACCCATCAGGATATCGAGGCGCATGCTATTGATGCGGCTTTGATCCTTCTGGATTTCCTTAACGATTTTATCAGGCTTTTGACCGGATTGCATGGCTTCCTGCATGATAAGGCGACTGAAGTCATCGTTTTCGGCTTTAATTTTCTCTTTTTCGGCGATCTTACCAAGAATGATACGGGATTTCATGCGATCGACTGCGGCCTTGCTGGCTCCGGCATGCAACTCGGCTTTGTTTTGCTCGAAGTCTGCCTCACTGGCGCCCTGTTGCATGTTGCGCTGCATGAAGTCGCGGAGTAACGCTTCGGTCTCGTTTTCAACGCCGCTCTGCGGGAGTTCCAATTCAACCGCCTGCAAGAGCTGGTCGGTGATTTGCTGGCGCTCCGCTTGGAAGTTCTGCTGTTGTTTTTGGTTCTTAATGTTCTCGGAGACTTGTTCGCGGAGTTCGGCTTCATCTTTAACCTTGAGAGCTTCGAAGAATGCCGCGTCCATTTCAGGCATGATCTTTTCACGCACTTCCTCAACCTTGATGGCGTATTCAACCGATTTACCCGCGAGGTCGGCAGGTTCGAAATCTTCAGGAAAATCCATCGTGACGGTTTTCTCATCACCCGCCTTCATGCCGACCACTCCGTCGACGATTGCACGCACTCCCGGTGCATTTTCGGCACCGGCTTCCTCCCAAGTGGTCTTTTGGCTGCCATACATGGGGGGCAACTCCGGGAAGGTTTCGGTAAGGGCTTTGCCGTCGAGGCTTCCTTCGTAACCGCAACGCACGTAGTCACCCGCTGCAGCGGCTTTTTCCACCTCTTTGAATTCGGCGCGTTGACTGAGGATTTGGTCGAGCATGGCATCGACTTCGGAATCACTGGCATCCACTGGTGCGCTGGTGACCTTCAAGCCTTCGTAATTGGGCAATTCAAAAGAGGGAATAATATCAACCGTGAATTGGATGACGGCGTCGCGACCGGCGGCAATCTCGCCTTCATTCAAATCAACGATCCCGTACACTTCGAAGTCAGCAGCCTGAACCCCACCCTCGTGTGCCTTCGAAACGAGGCGGTTGGCGAGCTCCTTATTGAGATCTTTGGCGTATCGTGAACGCACCATCGGCTCGGGGGCTTTACCCGGACGGAAGCCCGGGATCTTTGCCTGGCGCTGGAACTCCTTGACGAGTTGTGCGTCCACTTCGGTGGTTTCCTCTCCCGAAAAATGCACGGAAATGGTTTTACGGGTTGAATTGATGTCGGATGATTCTGTTTTCACGGTATAAAAAGGCGTTTAGGGAATGCTGGAATAGCTTTGATTCGAAAAACCGCGTAGCAAAGGGAAAAGCAAATTTATGGTCAATCCCTATATTCCAATGCTTAATCCGGTCTTTGACGAAAACGTATGGTGTCGGGTTCGGCGCGTTCGATGAGTTCAGCCCAGGGTTCAAGGGCGGCAAGGGTTTGCGGAACCGCCTCCAGACTGGTATTCAGCACACCTAAAACAACGACACCGTGCTTGCGGTTAAAGTTGCGCAAGCGCAAGCCGAGGGTATCGAGAAGGGGGGATAATTCCGCAACATCGACTCCCGGAGCAAGTTTGAGTTTAATCTGATCTGCTGCCATGTAGTGCAGGGTTCCGCTTTGCAGCTCCTGCACGATGCGAACGTAGGGGTAGCTGTCTTCGAAATTCATGATCCAGACGCGTTCGCGCGGTGTACCGGAAGCGGGCAACTGTCCAAAACCGAGCAGAGTGCCCTTAAGCATAGCGGGCTCAACTTCCGGCGGGAGGGGTTCTGCCGCCACCGCCGCGGCGGCTTCAATATGATGCGCCCATGGATCTGCGATGGCAGCCTCCTCGCGGGCAGCACGGCGCATAAGGATGGCAGTGACCATTAAGAGTCCGATCAGGAAGCCAATGAAATAGACAAAGATGCGCTCGGTATTTTTCATAGGGCTTCGGCGGTACGAGCATTTTGGAATTCACGGTGCGCTCGCATGACGCAAAGCACAATTGCAAGCCCCCCCGCCCAAAGGCTACTGTATTTGAGCCCATGCAAAAAACCAAGCGCGGCCAGATAGGTGTAATCGGGAGCATCCATAAAACAGAGACCGAAGGCGAGATGCGAGACCACTCCAAGACTTGCTCCAATAAAACAAATGCAGGAAACAAAATAGAGCCAGTCAATGAGCCAGCGGAATATGCCTTTTAGAATAGTAGTCATACCAGTGAGCAGTAATGAGAAAAGCGGGAAGCCAGAGAATGGCAAGTTCGAGCGGTAGAAGGCAAAGAAAATGGGATTCCGGCTTCACTTCCCCGCGGACTCAATCAGATTAAGAAGGATGTTGGAGTTCAGTACTGAAATTCGCGTGCGCTACGCCGAGACCGACCGCATGAATGTGGTTCACCATAGTAACTACTTTGTATGGTTTGAGGCCGCGCGTATACATTTGTTGGATCATCTCGGTCTGCCCTACCGTGACCTCGAGGCGGCAGGTTACTTCATTCCGGTACTCGAGGCGCAGGCCAACTATAAACGCCCCGCGCAATTCGACGACCGTCTCCAGATCGAGCTACAACTTGCCAAGCTGCCACGTGCACGCTTCCACTTCGACTATACCGTGCGCTGTGACGGAACCCTCTTAACCACGGGATATACCGTCCATGCTTTTATGGATGCCTCGGGCAAAGCCCTGCGACCCCCCGAGCAATTCATGAATGGCATTGCTCCTTATTTCGGGAACGCATCAGAAGCACCGGCGGTCAACTAGGCACTGTGTGCGCGATAAATCCGGGTCACGTGCTCCATGACATCACTGGAGCTACGACCCTCTACACTGATCGCTGTGCCCGCCGCAAGGTAGGCCGGTTCGCGTTCATTTAAGAGTTCCCGCACCCGGGAATCGCGATCCGGCACATTTAAAAGGGGCCTTTTATTATTGCGGCCGGTGCGCTCAAGAATGGTTTCGATGGACGCAAAGAGGCTGATGACCACTCCGCGCTCACGCAGGAGGGCTCCCATGCCGGATTCCACCACCAAGCCGCCTCCGCAAGCGACCAAGCAACCGGTCTTCGGGTGTCCCGTTTCCACAAAAGCCCGCTCGTATTCACGAAAACGCGCCTCACCCTCTTTTTCAAAAATTTCTGAAATGGGGCAACCGACTGCTCTTTCAATGGCGACATCAGAGTCGATGAAGCGCAAACCCAGCTCTTTGGCGACCCGCCGACCAATAAGAGACTTGCCAACTCCCATGAATCCCACGAGGTAGAGGTTTTTGGATTTGTCGTCGTTGGCGCTCATCAACTACAATTTGTGGGGGTTGAACGATTTCACGCGAACAAAAAAGAAACGAATCCGCAAAATCCATCCTTTTAACCGAGCGTATTAAACACATGGCTGATCCTGTCTCCCAGATCCAAATCAAAGCCGTCATGCCAACCACCAATGGCTGCGCGGTCTTCCTGGGTACCGAAAGCAAGACCTTCGTCATCTATGTCGATCAGGGTATTGGTAAAGCCATTCAGCACGCAATTAACGAAGTCCAATTTGAACGCCCTCAAAGCCACGACCTCATGATGCGTCTCCTCGATGGAATGGGTGCAGAAGTCGAGCGGGTCATTATCAACGAAGTTGCCGACAGCACTTTTTACGCCCGTCTGGTGGTCTCCATGCATAACGAACTGGGGCAAAAGATTGTCGAACTGGATGCTCGCCCGAGTGATTCCATCACCCTTGCCATTTTAGCGCAAAAGCCCCTCTATGTGACCCAATCGGTGCTCGATACGGTCGAAGACATGAGCCTCATTCTTGAAAAAATCCTCAAACAAAACGAAGGGGGCGAGCAACCGGCATGAGCGCAACCCTTCCCTTGCCGGAGGCGATGATCCCCGGGCAACCCTGGAGCGCCCTTGCCCCCATGCAGGACGTTACCACCCTACCCTTCATGCGACTCCTCGGGCACTACGGCGCACCCGATCTTCTCTTTACCGAATATTTCCGCGTACACGGGCACTCCACCCTTGAATCGCATATCGTGGATTCCATTCAAAGGCACGATACCGGTCGCCCGGTATTTGCTCAACTCATCGGCGAAAGCCTCCCCGACCTACAACGCACGGTTGCCGCCATCCATGCCGCCGAGCTTCCGGTCGCAGGCATCGACCTCAATATGGGTTGCCCGGCCCCAAAGGTTTATAAGAAAAATGTCGGTGGCGGTCTCCTGCGTGACCCTGCAGTAGTGGATCGCATCCTCGGGTGTCTGCGCGAATCGGTCGAAGGACGCTTCACCGTCAAGATGCGCATAGGATTTGAGGACGACCGCAACTTCGAGGCGATTTTGAAACTCATAGAAAAGCATCAGGTCGATCTCCTGAGTTTACACGCCCGCACCGTCAAGGAGGCCTACCGCAGCGCGGTACATTACGAGTATATTCAACGCGCAGCCGAAGCCCTCCCAATCCCCGTACTCGCCAACGGTAATGTCACCTCCCTTAAGAAAGGTCTCTGGGTGCTTGAAAATACCGGAGCGGCAGGGCTCATGATCGGGCGTTCCTGCATTCGTAATCCCTGGATCTTTCGCCAACTCCGCGAACACTTTGCGGGCGAGTCGGTCACCCAACCCACCCTCGCAGACGTCCGCGAATATATCGACCGGCTCTTTACCGCCACCGCGCAAGCCGACCGCGCCGAACGTTTCCACATCAATCACCTTAAGAAATTCCTGAATTTCATTGGACTCGGCGTCGACCCCGAAGGGCGTTTCCTCCACGAAGCGCGACGCGCCACCACCAAGCTTGAACTCGATGCGATTTGTGACCGCCACCTTATTGAAGCCGGACGCGGCAAGCAGGCCTTTGCGGATGAACCGCTCGAAGGATTGGTCGCCCGCCCCAACTGCGAGACCGCGCAAGGATGCTCCCTTTAAATCCAGCGCCTCCCTTTTTTGAGTGATAAGGGGAAATTGAATTGCACCCTTAAATTTGTGCCCTAACTTAAATGGCTTTCCAAAATATCTGAATGAATATCCACGAGTACCAAGCCAAACGACTCCTTAACGAATACGGCATCCCTGTTCCCAAGGGATATGCCGCACAAACCAGCCGCGAAGTGACAACGGCCATTGCCCACCTGGGGGAAACCCAGAAAGTGGTCGTCAAAGCTCAGATTCACGCGGGCGGACGCGGTAAAGGAACCTTTACCGACGGCTTCCAAGGCGGCGTCAAATTGGTTGATGGACGCGAGGCGGCATTGGAAACGGCTAACCGCATGCTCGGTAACACTTTGGTCACCAAACAGACCAGTCCGGCCGGACGCAAGGTGCAGACGATCTACTTTACTGAAGCCTGTGAAATTCAGCATGAGTATTACCTCGCCATCGTCCTCGACCGCGAGAGCGCCCAGACCGTCATCATCGCCTCGACGGAAGGCGGCATGGACATCGAGGAAGTCGCTGAGTCCAGCCCTGAAAAAATCGTTCGGGTTCCTATTTCCACCACTATGGGCCTGCGCCACCACCATTGCCGGCGGGTAGCGTTTGAGCTCGGCTTTTCCGGCGATCAGATCAAGCAATTCGCCCGCCTCCTAACCGGACTCTACAAGCTCTACTGGGAAAACAACGCTATGCTCGTTGAGATCAATCCCCTAATCACCACTGACCGTGGCGACCTTATGGCACTTGATGCAAAGATGACCTTTGACGGTAACGCCATATTCCAGCACCCGCGAATCCAACAACTCCGCGATCTTAACGAAGAAGACCCCAAGGAAATCGAGGCCTCCGAGCACAACCTCAGTTACATCGCACTCGACGGCAACATCGCCTGTTTGGTTAACGGTGCCGGTCTTGCGATGGCCACCATGGACATCATAAAAAGCTGTGGCGGCGAACCTGCGAACTTTCTCGATGTGGGAGGCGGTGCAAATGAGGACCAAGTCACCGCGGCTTTTAAAATCATTCTGTCCGACCCAAAGGTCGAAGGCATCCTGGTGAATATCTTTGGCGGCATCATGAAATGCGACGTCATTGCCCGCGGCATCGTAGCAGCAGCCCGCAATGTTGACATCCAAGTCCCACTGGTCATCCGCCTCGAAGGCACCAACGTCGAAGCGGGAAAAGCGATTCTTAAAGAAAGCGGCATCGCCTGTACCCCGGCCGACAGCCTCGCACAAGCCGCTGAGATCATCACCGCGCAAGTCAATTCCTAAGCCCAGCACTTTCCTTTCATCATGAGCATTCTCGTCAACAAAGATACCCGCCTTGTCGTTCAGGGCATCACCGGCAAGACCGGCACCTTTCACAGCAAGCAATGCCTGGAATACGGCACCAATATTGTAGCCGGAGTAACTCCCGGTAAAGGCGGTCAAACTTGGGAGGACAGCGTACCCGTCTGCAACACCATGGCCGAAGCCGTCCGCGAACATGGCGCGAATGCCTCTGTGATTTACGTACCCCCCGCCTTCGCGGGCGATTCCATCCTCGAAGCCATCGAAGCAGAAATCCCCCTTGTGATTTGCATTACCGAAGTCGTACCCGTTCGTGATATGGCAGAAATCCGCCGCCGCCTCTATTTCAAAAACACCAAGACCCGTCTTATTGGTCCCAACTGCCCGGGAATCATCACTCCCGGTGAATGCAAAATCGGGATCATGCCCGGCTATATCCACAAACCCGGTCGCGTCGGCGTGGTCTCCCGTTCGGGAACCCTCACCTACGAAGCCGTTTGGCAACTCACCCAACGCGGCCACGGACAAAGCACCTGCATTGGTATCGGTGGCGATCCTATCAACGGCACTTCCCAAACGGACGCCATTCGCATGTTCAATGAAGATCCCGAAACCGATGCCATTATTATGATCGGCGAGATCGGCGGCAGCGCGGAAGAGGAAGCCTGCGAATACATCAAGGCGCACGTCAAAAAACCCGTCGCCGGATTCATCGCGGGAGCCTCTGCCCCCAAAGGCCGCACCATGGGTCACGCAGGTGCTATTGTCTCCGCCAGCGGAGCAGGTACCGCCGAAGCTAAATTTGATGCTATGGAAGATGCCGGAGTCGCCATCGCACGTAACCCCTCTGAAATCGCAGATGCTCTTTTAAGTATTTATAAAGGCTAGAACTCCATACCCACATAAAAACAACCCCAACCATTCGCTATGGATATCATTGAAGTTACCCTTTTTATTACAGCAGTGGTCGGCGTTATCGCCCTGGGTATTTGGAAGAGCCGTGATGAGGATTTGAAAGGCGACAAGGGCGCGACCGATTACTTTCTCGCCGGTCGAGGCCTGACCTGGTGGCTGGTTGGTTTCTCGCTCATCGCCGCCAACATATCCACCGAACAATTTGTGGGCATGTCCGGTGCCTCTGCCAACTGGCTGGGCATGGCAATCGCCTCCTATGAATGGATGGCCGCCATCACGCTTGTGGTGGTGGGGTTTTGGTTCCTACCTAAATTCTTAAAAGCCGGGCTCTACACCATTCCCGAATTCCTGCAGTACCGCTTCGATGGAGTCGCCCGCCTCGCTATGGCAATCCCTGCCATTGTGACCCTTGTCTTTGTCACGACTTCCTCTGTTATTTTCTCCGGCGCTAAGTTTATTTCAGAATACTACAACACCGTCCCGGTACTCAACAGCCTCACCGCAATGTGTTGGCTCATTGCCGCTTTCGCCGCCATTTATGTTTTTATCGGTGGCCTCAAAGCCTGCGCGTGGACCGATCTCATTTGGGGCACAGCGCTCATTCTCGGCGGCGCGGTGGTCATGGTCTTTGCCTTTAACCTACTCGCCGAAAAACCCGCAGAGGAATTAATCCTCACTAAAGTTGCCAATTCCAACGCCACCGTTGAGCAAATCGCCGAGGCCGGTGCCTGGGAACGCTTCATGCTCCTCAATGACGGCGTGGATGGTGAGGCCGAGGCTCGAAATGGCCCCAATGGTTCCGGTGGTAAGGTTCACATGATCCGTCCCAAGGAAGATTCCGATATTCCCTGGACCGCGCTTTTAATCGGGTTATGGATTCCCAACTTTTTTTACTGGGGCCTCAATCAGTACATCGTGCAACGTACCCTTGGCTCCAAATCCCTTGCGGAGGGCCAAAAGGGTATCGTCTTTGCAGCGTCGCTGAAACTAATCATTCCCTTCCTCGTGGTAATTCCCGGCATCCTCGCCTACAACCTTTTCTCCGGCGATCTCTTCAATGCCACTACGGGAGAATATGACTACGACCGCGCCTTCCCCGTGCTGGTACGCAACCTCATCAAACCCTTTCCCTTGATCTCTTGGTTTGTCCTTGCTGCCCTCAGCGGCGCGGTGATCAGTTCACTCGCTTCCATGCTGAACTCGGCCTCTACCATCGCAACGATGGATCTCTATTCCAAATTCAGCGGTGAAAAGAACCCCGTCAAACTGGTGAAAGTGGGTCGTGCCTTCGTGGTGCTCTTTGTCATTCTAGCCGTATTCGTAGCTCCCAAGCTCGATAACTTTGCCAGCATCTTCAGATACATACAGGAATTCCAGGGCTTTATTTCACCCGGTATTCTCGCGGTCTTCATCTTCGGGTTCTTCTCGCCCCGCACCCCGCGTTACTTCGGCGCAGTCGGCATCGGACTCAACGTGGTCGCCTACGGTGGATTCAAATGGTTGGTCGGCCCCTGGCTCGTCTCAAAAGGCTGGTGGTATGCTGAGCAGATCGCCTTCCTCGACCGCATGGCGATTTGCTTCTTTATCGTCCTCCTTGCAGGTGTACTCCTCACCCTCTTCAAACCCATGAAGCAGCCGGTCACCATGCCAGTGAATGATGCCATTGCCCTTGAGTCCTCTTCGGGCGCGAAGGTTGTCGGCATCCTAGTGGTAGTCGCTACCCTCGCCCTCTACGCCTGCTTCTGGTAGGTTTGAGCGTCATACTTTTGCCCTGTAGTACTGGCTTTGCGCCATTGCGTGGGCGACTGACCCGAGACTTGACGGAAGACCACTGCCAAGCGTTCTGCATCATTGAAGCCACAGAGTTCCGCAACTTGTGCGACCGATTGATTACTGCCCAGTAGTAATTCCTTGGCACGGTTTATCCGCATCCGACACAGCATCTCCCTCGGGGTACAGCGATAGTATTCGTGAAACCTTCGTTCCACTGTACGCCGCGCCAGACGCAAATCGGTACACAGGGAAGCGACATTGACCGGTTCTCCCAAATGCTCCGAAAAATAAGCCATCGCACGGCGCAGCACCGGATCATCCACCACCAAGTGACTCGCGGAGTGCCGTAAAACCACCGGCCCCGGGGAAACAAGAATTGGTTCCGAGGGCGGCGTCTCCCCCGAGCGCAAACGTTGCATCCATTCACCCACTAAATCCCCCAGCCGTTCCCAGGGAATGGGGACGCTCGACAACATCGGGTAACTCAAACCACAAACCAATTCATCGTTATTGGCGCCAATAACGGCGACCTGTTCCGGAACAGCGAGATCAAGCTTCAAACAGGCACTGCATAAAAAACGACCCAGCGGATCGTGCGCTGCAAAAACTCCAACGGGCTTGGGTAAAGCCGACAACCATTCCAACAGAGCTTTACCCGGCTCAATGAATTGCTCGCTATAGCGCGCATCCGAAAAACCCACTTCATTAAAAACAGGAACCTCACGAACCAGCGCATTTTGAAACCCCTCGATGCGTTGCTCTGAGTATGGGGTGCTGTTGCCCAAACAAGCATAGCTTTTGTAGCCCGCCTGCCCGCAGGCATTCGCCGCCTCCCGACCGACCGCCCAATCATCGACATCCAAACTGACTACCCCGGGATAACTCAGGTCGGTGTCCGCCACCACCGTTGGAATTCCCAACTCCAGTAGTTGTTCCGTCACCTCAGGCAACCACTCCGTTATCAGTCCACTCGGTTCCATGGCACGCAAACGTTCACAGAGCGTATCAATGGGTCGATGAATACTGAGGATCGAGAAATCCTGCCGACGGCGCACAAAAGGCATTAAAGACGGCGAAAGTCGTCGCAAAAATACCTCTGACATCACAATTGCTACCCGATCACTCATGCGACAAAGACCTAAAGAACAAATTGGCGCAAATCAACAGAATTGATACGCATTTTGCGGTTTTAACCTTGCGGGCTTTCCGATACTATCCAGCTTTTAACGCTCAACCTTTATCACCATAACCATGCAACACTTCGACTGCGACAAAATCCAATACGAGGGCCCAAGCTCTAAAAACCCCCTTGCTTTCAAACACTATGACGCCGATGCACTCATCGATGGCAAGTCCATGAAGGATCACCTCCGCTTTGCCGCGCCTTACTGGCACGTCATGCGCAACGTGTTGTCCGACCCCTTCGGTGGTGGCACCGCTCAAATGCCCTGGGATGATGGCTCTGACTCTGTTGAGAACGCCGTTAACCGCGTGGATGTCTTCTTTGAATTCCTCAACAAAATCGGAATCGATTACTACTGCTGGCATGACCGTGATATCGCTCCGGAATTGAGCGACCTTAATGCATCCAACGCCGCGCTCGATGCCGTCGTTGCCAAACTCAAAGAGAAGCAAGCCGAAACCGGTGTCCAATTGCTTTGGGGAACCGCCTGCCTCTTCAGCCATCCCCGTTACTCGCAAGGGGGTGCGACCTCGCCTGACGCTGCCGTCTACACCTACGCCGCTGCTCAGGTTAAAAAGGCCCTTGAATGCACCAAGGAACTCGACGGACTCGGCTACACTTTCTGGGGCGGACGCGAAGGTTACGCCACCCTTCTCAATACCGACATGAAGCGCGAACTCGACCACCTCGGAGCCTTCCTCCACATGGCAGTCGATCACGCCAAAAAAATTGGCTTTGACGGCCCCTTCTACATCGAGCCCAAACCGCGCGAGCCCTCCACCCACCAATATGATTCCGACGCGGCGGCATGTCTCAATTTCCTCCGCGAGTACGGCCTCATGGACCACTTCAAACTGAATATCGAAACCAACCACGCCACCCTCGCGGGTCACACCATGGAGCACGAACTCACCGTGAGCGCCAATGCCGGTATGCTGGGTAGTATCGACGCCAACCGCGGCGACGAACTCATCGGCTGGGACACCGACCAATTCCCCACCGATATCTACCTGACCACTCAAGTGATGCTCAGCGTCCTGAAGATGGGCGGATTGACCACCGGTGGTCTCAACTTCGACGCCAAGCGCCGCCGCGAGTCCCACGAACCCATCGACCTCATGCACGCCCACATCGGCGGCATGGATGCCTTTGCCCGTGGCCTCAAGATCGCACACGCCATTCGTGAGGACGGTCGCCTGGAGCAATTCGTGAAGGATCGTTATGCCAGCTTTGATAGCGAACTCGGCGCGGAAATCGAATCCGGTAAATGCAGCTTCGAGACCCTCGAAAAAGCAGCCCTTGCCAATGGCGAGCCCGTCCTCGCAAGTGGTCGCCAGGAAATGCTCGAAAACCTCATCAACGAATTCCTGTAGTACCGGAATTCCAGCCATTGCTCCGATGTATACCCTTGGACTCGACGCCTCCACCCAAAGCTTCTCCGCAGTTGTTATCGACGCTGCGGAAGGCTCAATCGTGGTGGAACACGCCATCAACTTCGGACAACACCTACCTCAGTATGGCGCAGCCCAAGGCTTCATCCCCGATGGAGCCGACGGCGAAGTCCATGCCGACCCACGCATGTGGTTGGACGCACTGGAACTCCTCTTACAGGACCTCGGCAAAATGTGTGACCTTTCCAAGGTCAGCGCCATCTCCGGTGCCGGGCAACAACACGGCTCGGTCTATCTCAACGAGGATTGGTTTAAAACCCTAAGCGAACTCGATCTAAATAAATCGCTTTCCGAGCAAATCGGGCTTTGCCTCTCGCGCAACACCGCCCCCATTTGGATGGATAGCTCGACCGGAGAGGAATGCCGAGAGATTGCCGCCGAAGCGGGTGGTGATTCCGTAGTCTGCGCCCGCTCGGGATCCATTGCCATCGAACGCTTCACCGGCCCGCAAATCCGCCGTTTCTACAAGAACGAGCCCTCCGCCTATGAAGGCACGGTTCGCATTCATTTGGTCAGTTCCTTTATCTGCTCGGTCTTGTGCGGACTGGATACCCCCATCGATACGGGTGATGCCTCCGGTATGAATCTCATGAATCTGGAACATTGGGATTGGGATCCCAAATTGCTCCATGCCACTGCGCCTGATTTGATTGATAAACTACCCGTGGTGAAGCCTGCGCATACCCAAGCCGGGACCCTCTCGCCATTCTTTACCCAGAAATTCGGACTACCCGCCGAGGTTGCGGTGACGCTGTTCACCGGCGACAATCCCAGCAGCCTGGTCGGGATGGGCGCCAGTCAACCCGGTAAAATCGTGGTCTCGCTCGGAACCTCTGATACTTTCTTTGCCGCCATGCCGGAAGTAGTCGCCGACCCCGACGGCTGCGGGCACGTCTTTGGCAACCCCATGGGCGGTTCCATGTCCCTGCAATGTTTCGTCAATGGTTCCCTGACCCGCGAAGCCGTGAAAGACAAATTCCACTTTAACTGGGATCAATTTACCACCGCCCTCGAACATACCGAACCCGGTAACGGAGGACAGGTCATGCTGCCCTTCTTTCGTCCCGAAATCAGCCCGCGCATCGACCGCGACAGCCCACTCATGGACGGGAATGAGACGTTTTGTGACTGGAGGGAAGCCGAGGCTGCCATTCGCGCCTGCGTGGAAGGCCAATTCCTCAACATGAAACGTTGCAGTGATTGGATGCAACTTCAGCCCGATACCCTTTATTTAACCGGTGGCGCCTCCAAGAATGATGCCATCGCGCAAATTCTTGCCGATATTTTCCAAGTACAGGTACAGCGACTTACGGTCAGTGGATCCGTAGCGCTTGG
>JAACDB010000080.1 GCA_009937095.1 Verrucomicrobiota bacterium | reverse complement strand
TTTTTTTGTAGCTGTTGTATATCGTCATCAGAAGGCCCTTTTTTCACCTCTAAGGTTCACCCCCCCCCCCCCCCCGCAAAGGAAGGGTGCTCCATGCTTTCGCTTTAAGTCCATCTCTTTCCCGCCCTTTTAATAGCCTCCGGTGCAACCGCGCCGGAAGCTTTCTTGTGCCTACTCAAGGCGTAGCCATGCCCGCCTTTCACTCGCCTTTATAATTCAATCAATAAACTCCCATCCTCATGAAAAAAATCCGTCTCATCCTCATCTTTTCCATGGGCATCAAGGCCACCGCTTTCGCCGTCTTTGCTCAAAATGCCACCATCACTTTTGACCTATCCCTACTTCAGTCGAATGTAGCCTCCGACACCATTACCGCCTCCGATGGCTCCACCACCCTCACCGTCTCCGCTAGAAACGATGATGACTCCGCAAGGAATATTTCTGTAATAGGTGGCTTGGAAACTTTCTTTTCCGCTGGAACTGCAAAATCGGTCATTTTTAATTTCAACACCGACGTAGTTTTGGAAAGTTACCGCGTCTCCAGCCACTCAATAAGCTTCGAAGGCGACGAACGCTACATCCTAAACCTCAGCGGTACAAATTTTAATGAACCCTTCCCGGTTGATAACAGTGCTTTTTTGGGCCAGACCCTGAATTTTAACAACAAACTCACCATCTCCGCCGGCACCAATCTCGAAATTATCACCCACAATCCCGATGATGGTGCTGAGTCAATCAACTGGAACCGCCTTACCGTCACGACAGTATCCGAGCCCGCGACCTACGCCCTCATCCTCGCCGGACTCGCCCTCGCCTACACCGCCCTCCAGCGCCGGCGGGCAAGTTAAACGCCCGGAACAAGCGCTTACGAGCTCTCGCGGTCGCGCAGGAGCTTGTACTCCACTGCATCCACCAAGGCTTCCCAGGAAGCTTCGATGATATTGTCGCTGGCACCGACGGTACCCCAGGTTTCCCCGGTCTTGTTATCGCGGCTTTCGATTTGTACTCGAATGATGGCATCCGTGCCGTGCTGGCTTTCCAGAATACGCACCTTGTAGTCAACCAGTTCTATATCCGAAACCACCGGAAAAACCGGCGCCAGGGCCTTGCCGAGAGAATGCGCCAAAGCATCTACGGGACCGCTGGCCTCGCTAGCAGTATGATGCACCTCGCCGTTGATCCGAAGTTGCACCGTAGCCTCTGAGCGCACGCCGCTTTTACCTTCATCATGGCTGACCATCACGCGATAGCCGACCAGATCGAAATCGGTTTGTTTGCCCTTTAGGA
Organism: Verrucomicrobiota bacterium; assembly: GCA_009937095.1. Lineage (GTDB taxonomy): Bacteria > Verrucomicrobiota > Verrucomicrobiia > Opitutales > Coraliomargaritaceae > UBA7445. Next base: position 3,753 of record JAACDB010000080.1, on the reverse strand, counting down.
AGCGGGCAAGCAAGAGCTTGAAGGATGCATCGGCCGCTTCATATTCGTAGCCTTTAAATTCAAGCTCCTTGAGTTGGGCGAGAAAATCCTTCATTTCCGGCGCGCGGGGATCGACTTCAACACCGATTTCCTTCGCCTTCATCATGATACTACTGCGGCCGGACATATCGGAGACCAAAATGCGGGTGCGGTTGCCCACTAGTTCCGGTTCGATGTGTTCGTAACTGCGCTTCACCTTGGCAGCGGCATCGGCATGAACGCCGCCCTTGTGCGCAAAGGCACTTGCACCGACAAAGGGTGCTTTCGTATCGGAGGCACGATTTGCCATGGCATCGATAAAGAGCGACAAATCACGGAGTTTTTCCATCTGCGAACCGCAGTTGAGTTCACGCTCCATCTTAAGCGAAAGATTTGGAATAATGGTCGTGAGGTTGGCATTGCCATTGCGCTCACCGACACCGTTGATCGTGCCTTGAACCAAGCTCGCACCAGCATCGACACCCGCCAAAGAAACAGCAACTCCAAGTCCGGAATCGTTGTGGCAATGCACGCCTATTGAGGTTTTTGGAAAATGTGTTGCTACCGCTGACACTGTTGCCTGTATCTCGGAAACGAGTTTTCCCCCATTGGTGTCGCAGAGGGTGAGATTTACCGCCCCGCCGCGTTGCGCCGCTTCAAGGGTCTGTAATGCGTATTCAGGATTATCGGCATATCCGTCGAAGAAATGCTCAGCATCGTAGATGACCTCGCGCCCGCTCTCAGTGAGAAAACGGACAGAATCTTCAATCATGCGAAGGTTCTCTTCGGCAGTAGTGCGGATAATCTCGGTGACGTGAAGGAGCCAGGACTTGCCAAAAATGGTGACCACTGGGGTTTGCGCGTCCAAAAGTAGTTTGAGTTGCGGATCGTCTGCCGCCTCGACCTTTGCACGACAGGTGGAACCAAAGCGGCAATTTTTGCGTGTTCGAGCTTCAGAGCCCGCGCTTCCTCAAAGAAAGCCATATCGCGGGGATTGGATCCCGGCCAACCGCCCTCGATATAATCCACCCCAAACTGATCCAGCTTCTCAGCCACGCGCAATTTAGCCGCCACCGTGAAGGATACCCCTTCACCCTGAGTGCCATCACGCAAGGTCGTATCATAGATTTTAATGGCCTGTGTCATGCTGAAAAATTTCCAAGTTTTTCAGCAGAAGGACAGACGGGCATGGGGGCAAACCAAAAGCGCAGCCCGAATTTACCGATTTTCGGATTTAAATCTCTTATTTTACGGACTTGCAGAATTTGAATTGCCCCCTAATCTCCGCCTCTTTTTGCATTAGTAAACTATAAGGAGTTCAGTCATCCACGGCCTCCGGCAAAACCTTTTTATCACCAAACCGAAACACGCACTATGAGCGACCTATCCGTATACAGAAATATTGGCATCTTTGCCCACGTTGACGCCGGCAAGACCACCACCACCGAGCGCTTCCTAAAACTCACCGGTAAAATCCACAAACTCGGGGAGGTGCATGACGGCGCCGCTACCACCGATTTCATGGAACAAGAGCAGGAGCGTGGCATCACTATTCAATCTGCCGCCACCACTTGCTTCTGGCCCGGAAGCGAACAGCAATTTGAGCCACACCGCTTTAATATTATTGATACCCCCGGTCACGTAGACTTCACGGTGGAAGTTTACCGTTCCCTCAAGGTGCTTGACGGTGGCGTTGGCGTTTTCTGTGGTTCCGGCGGAGTTGAGCCTCAATCGGAGACCAACTGGCGCTACGCCAATGATTCTAAGGTTTCCCGCCTAATCTACGTCAACAAACTCGACCGCATCGGTGCGGATTTCTACAAAGTAGTCGAGCAAGTTAAAGATGTCCTCGGTGCCGTGCCCCTCGTAATGGTGCTACCAATCGGAACAGAAAGTGACCTTAAAGGGGTAGTCGATCTTCTGACCCGTAAAGCCTGGGTCTGGGATGAAAGCGGTGACCCCCTGAACTACGAAATTCAGGACGTGCCTGCAGACATGGTTGAAAAAGTTGAGGAGTACCGCTCCCAGCTCATCGAAACCGCAGTTGAACAGGACGACGACGCCATGGAAGCCTACCTTGAAGGCAATGAGCCGGATCTCGAGATCCTCAAAAAATGTATTCGTAAGGGCACAATCAAGCTCGACTTCTTCCCCACCTACTGCGGTTCCTCCTTTAAGAATAAAGGCGTACAACTAATTCTCGACGCAGTGGTTGATTATCTCCCCAACCCGACGGATGTGGAACCGCAACCCGAGGTAGATGCTGAAGGTAATGAGACCGGTGAAAAAGCGATTGTGGACGCCAACCGCCCACTCCGAGCCCTCGCATTCAAGATTATGGATGATAAGTATGGCGCCCTTACCTTTACACGCGTCTACTCCGGAAAAATCAACAAGGGTATGTCAGTACTCAATACCACTACCGGAAAAACCGAGCGCATTGGACGCATCATCGAAATGCATGCGGATGAACGCAACGAAGTCGACAGCGCGCAAGCCGGTGACATTGTGGCTCTTCTAGGCATGAAATCGGTGCAAACCGGACACACGCTTTGCGATCCTGACCACCCGGCAACCCTCGAGCCAATGGTCTTCCCGGATCCCGTTATCTCGATCGCAGTGAAACCAAAAGACAAAGGTCAGGCAGAAAAACTCGGCACCGCCATTGGTAAAATGGTTGCCGAAGATCCCTCCTTCCAGGTTGAGACCGACGAAGACTCGGGCGAAACGATCCTCAAGGGAATGGGTGAACTCCACCTCGACATTAAGGTGGACATTCTCAAACGCACTTATGGCGTAGAAGCTGAAATCGGTAAACCTCAGGTGGCTTACCGCGAAACGATCACGGCACCTGTCACAGACAGCTACACCCATAAAAAGCAATCCGGTGGTTCCGGTCAGTTCGCAAAAATCGATTACACCATCGAACCCAACGAACCAGGCGAAGGTTTTGCATTCGAATCTAAAGTGGTCGGCGGTAACGTGCCACGCGAATTCTGGCCAGCTGTTGAAAAAGGCTTCAAGAAGTCCGTGGATAAAGGTCCACAAGCAGGATATCCTGTCGTGGATGTGAAATTCACCCTCAGTGATGGTGCCTTCCACGCGGTCGATTCCTCTGCGGTCGCCTACGAAATTGCCGCCAAGGCTGCCTATCGCCAAACCATGCCTAAGGGTCGCCCCGAAATCCTCGAACCGATCATGAAGATCGACGTTTTCTGCGGTGAAGATAATATGGGTGATGTCATTGGTGATCTCAACCGCCGCCGTGGCATGATCAAATCACAGGAGCCCGCTAATACCGGAATCCGCATTAAAGCCGATGCGCCGCTTTCTGAGATGTTTGGATACATTGGCTCACTGCGTACCATGACTTCCGGACGCGGGCAGTTCTCAATGGAATTCTCCCATTACGCTGCCACGCCGAAGAATGTCGCCGAAACCGTCATCAAGGAAGCCGCCGAGCGCGAAGCAGCCAAGCGCAAATAACACCACGCGCCAAAGCCGTTTTAAATACAGCCCCCGACCGGTTTTCCGGCGGGGGCTTTTTACGACTCCAAGCCAACAGGCATAAAAAAAGGAAGTCCACATGGGACTTCCTTTGGAAAGATTTATGGATGTGAATCCGTCTAAGGTCTAGTAATCACGACCACCACGGTCACGACCGCCACCAAAGTCACGTCGGCCACCGCCGCCACCGCCGCCACGACGATCACCGCCGAAACCACGACCACCGCC
>JAACDB010000079.1 GCA_009937095.1 Verrucomicrobiota bacterium | reverse complement strand
CGAGTGACAGCGTCAGGCGTTTCAAAAATTGCCTTGGATTGGGAAATGCGACTGGGGGCGGATTTATTAACGGATGAGGTGATGCAGCGTTTGGCGCGGGCGGGGCGGGGCACGCATGTGGTTAAAGGCTTGGGCTTGGTGCGGATTAAAGAGGAGCAGTCGGCGGCGCTTTCGGAATGGAACGTAGGGTCGGGGGTTCAGGGGCAAACCTGGCCGCGCTACATGATATTTTCCCTGTTTGGTGAACGGGGTGCACACTTGGAACTTGGCGGAGCGCTGGAGCATTGGCGCAAGAGCATGGATCCGGAGCACAGCAAGGAGGTAGGGGAGGTCGACTTACCGGATTTCCTCCGGGACTACCAGCGGCATGGGGTGCGCTGGCTCGCCAATTTGCAGCGCCATGGATGCCATGGCTTGCTCGCGGATGAAATGGGTCTGGGAAAGACGCTGCAGGTTTTGACCTTGCTGAAGCATTTCCCGATCGAGGGGAAACAGAATTTGATCGTGTGCCCGGCGAGTGTGGTGCCGGTCTGGGAGAGTGAAGCGGCTCGCTGGTATCCGGAATTGAAGACTTCGGTTTTGCGTGCCGGATCCGATTTCACACTGGCGGAGGAGGAGGTGGCAGACGAGGGCCGCCTTTGGATTGCGAGCTATACGCAATTGCGGCGCCATAAGCATTTGCTGGAAGATTCAGAATTTGGCTATTCGGTTTTAGACGAGGCACAGCAAATCAAGAATCCCGAGGCGAAGGTGACGCATGCTTGTTGTGCGATCGAGGCAGCATGCCGCATTGCACTGACCGGTACTCCGCTGGAAAACCGAATGCTGGATTTATGGACGATCTTTCGATACATGATGCCCGGATTGTTGGGCACACGCAGTAAGTTTGAGGCGGCGCTGGAGGAAAAGGATTCTGCGCTGGCGCAGGGTTTTGAGAAACGGTTACGCCAACAAATCTCGCCCTTCATTTTGCGCCGCCTGAAGGACGCGGTGGGCAAGGATTTGCCGCCAAAGGTGGAGATGGATTTGATTTGTCCAATCACGGATTTACAACGGAGCACCTACCAGGGCTTGTTGGCGGATGGCTTAAGCACCTTGGGCGGGGATTTGCAGGCCGCGATGCAAACACAGTCCATGCATTTCTTCTCCCTCCTGACTCGTCTGCGGCAGGCCTGTTGCGATCCCGGGCTGATTCCCGGAGTGGACGCAGACTTAATGCAGAGCGGAAAAGTGCAGACCCTGCTGGTGCATCTGGAGGAAGCTCTCAACGGGGACGGCGCACGAAAGGTGGTGGTCTTCAGTCAGTTTGTGCAGCTCTTGCGCCGCTTGAAGCCGGTCTTGAAAAAAAGTTTCCCGAAGGTGGCTTTGTTGGAGTTGACGGGAAGTACGAAGGATCGCGAAAAGCCGGTGAAGGATTTTCAGGAATCGGAGGGGCCTTCCTTGATTCTGGTGAGCCTGCGGGCCGGCGGAACGGGTATTACTTTAAACGCCGCAGATTATTGTTTCCTCTTGGATCCGTGGTGGAACCCTGCGGTCGAGAATCAGGCGGTGGACCGCATCCACCGGATTGGACAGACGCGGCGCGTCTTTGTTTACCGCATGATCACGCAGGGCACGGTGGAAGCACGTATCCAACAATTAAAGAGCGAGAAGAGAACGCTCTTTGAGAATACCCTTGGTGGCTTAAAAGGCGCGAGCGATTTAAAGGAACATTTCTCTGATTTGGAGGATTTGGCTCGGCTCTTGCCGGCAAATGGAACGCAGCCGGTTACTGCTCAGTCCAAAGTGGCGAGGTGACGGAGGGCGGCAAGGTAGCCGTCGAAACCAAGGCCTGAAACCACCGCGAGGCAAGCTTCTGCAGTCATGGAGTGCTGACGAATTTCTTCGCGCCGGTATATGTTGCTGATGTGCACCTCGATGGCGGGGATTTCGGCACCAGCAAGGGCATCGCGCAGGGCGAGGCTGGTATGAGTGAGCGCGCCGGGGTTAATGATGATGCCGTGCACCTCGCCGTCGGCATAAACGGTATTGATTTCATCGATGATGAAGCCCTCGTGATTGGACTGATAAAATTGTACCGCCACGCCGAGGGACTCCGCTTCTTCGGTGAGTCGGTTTTGGAGGTCGGTAAGGGTTTCGTTTCCGTAGATGTCGGGTTCACGAACGCCTAGGCGATCGAGATTGGGGCCGTTGATGATAGCGATGCGTTTCATTGGATTGGGATTTTGGCAGGGGGGTGGGGTGATTGGCAATCGCTTAAAGCGGGCAGGGTTGGTCGAGGAAAACCCAGTCGAGCTGAAATTCTTTGGCGGCCTCGGCGGCGAGGGCCTGCACGCCGAAGACTTCGGTTGCGTAGTGACCGCAGGGATAAAGGTTGAGCTCTAATTCTTGGGCCATGGTGAAATGATGCTGTCTTAATTCGCCGGTGATAAGGGTGTCGATTCCGTTGGGCAGGAGATGGGGTACGGCGCTTTGACCGCTTCCGGTAAGGATGGCTATGCGTTCCGGGGTTTCGCTACCGTATTCAATTGCCTGATATGTTTCGGGAAAACAGGCCTCAAGTTTTTGGGCGAGTTCGCTGCGACCACCTTTAGGAGGATTTGTGATGACGGCGATGTCCTGACCCTCGTAGGGGAGAAAGGTGTCGATCGGGTTCAGGTCAAGGGTCTGAGCGAGGAGGGCGTTGTTGCCGATTTCGGAATGACAATCGAGCGGAAGGTGGGAGCCGTAAACGGCGAGGTTATGATCGAGGGCGAGTTTGACTTTAGTGAGTGCGGGACCAGTAAGGGGAACCGGGGGATTCCAGAAGAGTCCGTGGTGACAGATCAGGTAATCGGCCCCCGCATCGATGGCGGCGTGGAAAGAGGCCGTGCTCGCGTCGACGCTGGCGGCGATTTTTTTGACCGAGCCATTATTTTCGATTTGAAGTCCGTTGTGGGCACCCTCGAAATCGCGGATTTCCGCGCATCGGGTACGGGTGTCGCAGTAAGCAACGATTTCCTGGAGGGTGGGCATGATTGAAGAGTGGGGATGGTAGGGCAGATTGTGAAGTGTTTTTTGGCTTCAAAATTTGGGCAGGAGCAGACTAACTGCACAAGGTATGACGGATTATGAAACACGTTTTGGCGCTTTGGGCCGTTTGTATGGAGCGGATGGCTTGGCGCGTCTTCAGGTGGCGCGAGTGGCGGTGATTGGCCTGGGCGGCGTGGGATCCTGGGTGGTGGAGGCGCTGGCGCGTTCTGGGATCGGAGCCTTAACCTTGGTGGATATGGACGAGGTCTGCCTAAGTAATGTGAATCGTCAGTTGCATGCGCTGGATGGAACGGTAGGTCGCTCAAAGGCGGCGGTGCTGGCGGAGCGGGTGCGCGAGATCGCGCCGGATTGTAAGGTGACGGTGGAGGAGCAGTTTTTTACGGAGAAGACCGCAGAGGCTTTGTTAGAACCCGGCTACGACTGGGTGGTGGATGCCATTGATGTGACGAAGCACAAGTGTTTGTTGATTGCGCGGGCGCGGGAACGGGGGCAAGCGCTGCTCACTTGCGGGGGTGGGGGCGGACGCATCGACCCGACTCGGGTTAGGGTGGCGGATTTAGCGCGTTCGATCAACGATCCGCTTTTATTGCAGGTGCGGAAACGCTTGCGGCGGGATTATGGTTTCCCGCGTTTAAAGCGAATGAAGTTTGGGATCGATTGTGTTTACACGGATGAGTTTCCGGTTTTCCCGCAGGAGGATGGGACGGTGTCTGAGGAACGGGAAGCGGGGGAGGATTACCGCTTGAATTGTGATGCGGGCTATGGCTCGGCAACCTTTGTGACCGGCACGATGGGTGTTCTGTTGGCGTCTGAGGTCGTTCGCCGGGTGGCTACGGCTAGCGCCGAAGCAGGGTGCAGACGATTGCGACGGCGGTAAAGACCGCCATGGCGACGGCCATACCCGGGCGCCCGGTGTTAAGGTTGATACGGATGAGCAGGTAACCGAGGGCCGCGTATGCAAGGACACGTGTGTAGGGGAGCAAGGGTTGTAACCGCATGGCTCAATCCTCGGTTTCGGAATCCACCGCGTTGCGCAGGCGGGCCTGCAAATGGGTGCGGCGGATTTCGGTTTTGTTATTACGAACGGCCATGGCGTAGGCTTCGAGGTCACCGACGAGGTAAACTTTTTGGCGGGCACGGGTGATGCCGGTATAGACGAGGTTGCGTTGCAACATCATGAAGTGCTGTTTGAGAAGGGGGATAATGACGGCGGGATATTCGCTGCCCTGACTTTTGTGGATGCTGATGGCATATGCGAGTTGAATTTCACCGAGCTCTCCCTTGGTGTATTCAATTTGTTCGCTGTTGAAGTTAATGGTGAGTCCGGATTTATCGGGGGCGATACGTTGGACGATACCGGTGTCGCCGTTGAAGATATTTTTATCGTAGTTATTTCGGGTCTGGATAATTTTATCGCCGATGCGGTAGGTGACGGTGCCGTATTCAAGCGAAGCGGGAAGGGGCTTGCGGGTCTTCTCGCGAAAATGGGACTGGCGGGCGGGCGCGTAGTCGGGGTCGGATTTCAGGCGCGAGAGGGCTTTGGCCTCAGGGTTTAGGGCTTCTTGGAGTTCGGGGTTTAGGGCGCTGATGCCACTGGACCCGCGGTGCATGGGGGAGAGGATTTGTAATTGGCGGATGGGGTCGAGGCGTTGGATTTTGGGAATGTATTCGGTGGCAAGGTAGCGAATGGCTTTGGCGGTGTGTTCAGGGGAGTCCGCCTCGACGAAGACAAAATCGTCTTCGGGATTGAGCTCGCGGAGGCTTTGGAGGGTTTTGTCAGGATGTGTTTCGCCGGCACGTATGGCGTGGGCGGTGCGGATGATGCCGCTGGTTTCGCCCTGACGGAAGATAGTGTCGAGGCGCGCGACGCAGGCGGGGGGAGCGGCCATGAGGTCGCCGAGGATATTGCCGGGGCCGACGGAGGGGAGCTGGTCGGCATCACCTACAAGGAGGAGATGGGCGGGTGAGGGGATCGCTTGAAAGAGGTGGGCTGCGAGGCGGGTGTCGAGCATGCTCGCTTCGTCAACGATGAGGAAATCGCAGGGGAGGGGGTTTTCGGCGTCGTAGGTAAAGCTACGGGTAGCGCCGTCGTATTTAAGAAGGCGGTGAATCGTGGAGGCGGGTGCACCAGCGGCTTCTGCGAGGCGTTGGGCGGCGCGTCCAGTCGGGGAAGCGAGGGCGATGCGGGCGCGTTTGGCGCGGAGGATATCGACAACGGCACGAAGGATGGTTGTTTTTCCGGTGCCGGGACCACCGGTAATAATGCTGAATTTGGATTGCAATGCTTGGCGGAGGGCCTCGGTTTGTTGGGGAGCGAAGTCGAGAGCTACTTTTTCCTGGGCCCATTTGAGGGCGGCTTCGAGTTTAATGGGTGGGATGGTGGACTCGGTTTGGTCAATGCGGTGGATGGCCTCGGCAATACGTTTTTCGGCGCCAGCTAGGCTGGGGCGCTGACAGGCGGGCCCTAGGAGTTCCTGTTTCTCGTCGAGGGCTTGTAGTGAGTAAAGGCGTTCTTCGTCGCAGAGGGCGCGGATGCGTTGCTGAATAAGTGCGGGTTCAACGCGGAGTAACTGGAGGGCTTCTTCGGTGATAGCCGCATGGGTGCCGAGGGTGTGACCGTTGTCTTCAAGGCCTTGAAGGGTGTGGAGAATGCCGGCGTCGACGCGTTCCTTGCAATTAGTGGGGAAGCCGAGGTTGAGCGCTAGTTTGTCGGCAGTTTTGAAACCGATCCGTTCGATGTCTTCGGCGAGGCGGTAGGGTTGATCCTGAAGGAGGCGTTTGGCTCCAGCGCCGTATTTTTTAACAAGACGTACGCACTGGCTGGGTGTGACGCCGTAGGTTTGGAGAAAGATCATGAGGTCGCGAACGGCGACTTGTTCTTCCCAGGCGGCCTTGATAGATTTGGCGCGTTGGCTCCCGATCCCGGGAACTTCGCGGAGGCGACCGGAATTCTCGCTGATGACGCTTAGGGTGTCTGCGCCGAAGTGGTCGACAATTTTGCGGGCGTAGGATTTGCCAATGCCGTGAACCATGCCGCTGCCGAGGTACTTGCGAATCCCGTGAATAGAGGCAGGGAGTTCGGATTTAAACTGACTGACTTTGAATTGGTCGCCGTGGCTTGGGTGGCGAGTCCATTGCCCAATCAGAGCAAGGGTTTCGCCGCATTGCACGCCTGGCAGGTTTCCGAGGATGGTAACAGGCGGCCGACCCTCCGCTACGGAGACTTCCGCGACGCAATAAGCATTTTCTTCGTTGAAAAAGATAATGCGCTCTAGGGCGCCGCTTATTTTTTGTTCCTGCATCTCCGGATAATTTAAGTGCTTAGGTAATTGGGATGACAGGATTTAGGAATTGCGTCAAATATTGAGAGAAAATGACAATTTATAATAGGATTATAAGACTGGAAATAAGGGGGTTTTTTGATATAAAAAAAAAATGAAAATAAGCAATTCCAGAGGAAGCGGAAATGGCGGCAGAGGGCGCAGAAAGCGCTCGGGGCAACATCGGCCCAGAAATCCCCCTGTACGCCGTTCGGTTTTTGCAAAACCGCCGCCGTCAAAAGCGACAATTTCGCCGATGAAAAATCGGTCAAATGAGCCTTTTGTGGGGGAGGGATTTATTTACGCGCTAATAGGGATTACGATCCTGATTTTGTTAGGAGGGGGAACGCACGTCGTGGCGCAGGGATTTGCTTTATTGTTGGCAGGTTGGTTCCTTTTAAAGTTTCCGCCTAGGGGTAGCTTGGGTCCATGGGTTAATACAAGCACCTTGATCTTTATTTTGGGTGGAGCGATGAGTTTTCTACCGGGAGGGCTGGGTTTTCTGCCGGATTGGCGCGTGACCGGTATGGAGGTGCTCGGGATGGACTTTTCCGGGTTTTCAAGCGTGCGCCCCCTGCAGAGCGCGGAAGCATTCCTGATGGTTGTAGCCAGTTTGGCCTGGTTTTACGTGATGAGCCAATTGTCGCTCAACATGAATGGGCGAAGGTGGATCTTTTTCGGGATAACGTCACTCGGTCTAATTTTTGCAGTGCTTGTCATCTTGGGTATGCGTTGCGGGTTTGAATATCCAGGCAGTGCCATGACGGGATCCTTTACTTTTTTTGCGGCGCAGGGCCAAATGGGTTTGCTGCTGCTTCTGTTTGGAATTTTTTCTTTTTGTTACGGGATGGAAAGTCTCACGCACCGTAGCCCGCTTCACTTGATTGGCATTCCAGCGAGTGCGGCCTGCTTCATCGCGCTGATTTATGGGAATTATACTATCGAGTTGCTCTTTTTCTTTATTGGGATGGGGTTTTATTCTGCGCCACGTATCTGGGTTCTAGGAGCTAAACTTTGGCAAAAATTAGCAACGGGGCTTGTTTTTTATGGTATTTTGTTTGTGGCGTTAACCGCTGACGGCGGCTTAGTCGAGCTTACGAGTAAGGCGGAACTGCCAGTAAAGACTTGGCAGATGTTTGTGGACATGCCGCTCACGGGGATCGGTCTCGCTAATTATTTGAGCCTGGCGCCACACTATTTTGAAGTCTGGCAGGCGAAAACTGAGATAGCCTATCCCAATGATTTTATGTGGGTTGCCTCTGGAATGGGCATTTTTGGTGTACTCGGCTTTGCGGGAATATTGTATGGCGTATTCAGACAGTTGGACTTTCTGAAGATGTGCCGGTTGGGTTCTTTTCGTTTAATCGCATTCCTCGCGTCGCTAATTTATTTATGTATTGGTTTCTCGGGGGAATCACGCCATGCACTGGCCTTGGTATATTTCGTATTGCTGATCTTGGTGCTGGCGTTTCCTTTGGAGCGTCCGAAAAACAAGGGCCTGCCACTAATGCTATGGAAGGGATGCGGCGGCCTCTTTCTTGCCGTGGGCTGCCTTTGGATATTTGGAAGCATAACGGGATTGCCGGTGCACAGTGAATTGGCCCTTGAGAATAGTAAGCAAAAGTTTGGAAAGGCTCAGGCAGGAACAAATTTGTCCGATTCGATTAATGCGCTGGATCGCTTGGTCAAAATAGATCCGATGAATTGGTATTGGTATCATGAACGCGCCAAGCTGCTTTTAGAGATTCGCGAGCGCAACCAAGCAGAAGATGATTTTAAACGTGCTCTTCTGGTGGCGCCAAACTTGACAAGTCCGGCGTTCGAGGAAGGGAAGGCGTGGTTTGAGCACTTCGACAGCAGGGCGGAGGCCGCATGGGCGGAAGCCTTGAGGCGGGCGGGGCAGGAAGCACCCGAATTGTTCGAACGAATGCTACAGTATGGGAAGACCGACCTCTATAAAGTGCCTATTTTACTGAGGCTCTCCCGGCTGGATCCAGAATATGCGGTAACCTACTTGGAGCAGGCCGAAAAAGCACGCTTTCTTGAGGAGCTAAATCGATACCTGGAAGGCGATCCGGCATTGGAGCAATTTAGTCGAAGTCAACGCACCCGGATAGTGTTGCGCTGGGTATGGCTGGCGGAATTTAAAGGACCGAAGCGTTATTTGGATCAATACGCCAGCAGTTTGAATTTAGCATGGTATATCCAGGCCTTTGCTTTTCAAAACGAGGTACGTATTGGCGAGGCGCTGGAATTGCTGCGGGCAGGGGTGACGGCTCCAAGCTTGCCTTTAGCAGAAGTAGACCCAGGCAAGATCGCTTTGTTGGAGAGAGAAGTCGCAAGTAGGCCGCGCAATTACAAAGTTGGATTACAGCTTCTCAGTGTTCGTTTAGAGCAAGAGAATTTGATCGAAGCCCTTCAGTTGGTGAACAAACTTTTGGAGTATTCTGATGCGCCCGAGGAACTCTTCTATTGGCAGTCCGAGCTTTATTACCAAAGAGGGAATTTGGTGGATAGCTGGTTATCGATGGAAACCTACGCTCGGAGGGTGCTCAATCTGCAAAGAAAATAAGGGCGAGGGTGCTTTGATAAACCATCCAACCCAGGAGAACGAGTACCGCAAGGAAGGCGATACGGCGCAACCAAAGGAAGATTAGGGTAGGCAAGTGCTGACTGCGGGGCTTTCCGCGAACCGATGATTGAGCAAGATAACTGGAAAAATTGATACGGGCTTGTCCGATTTCACGGTCGCGGTCCCCCGGCAAGCGAAATGCCGCAATACGATGTGCGCGTCGGTGCTTCCACCGGTAGAAAAATTTGAACATTTAAATCAAGCTTCCCATAACAGGAGATTCTCAAGAAGGTTTACTTATTATATATTGGTGGGTTGAGGCGACTGCCAGAAAATTCTTTTGCAGGAAAATTTTTATCGCCCGAACGGACTTAGTGGTAACACTAGAGGCCATGAACATCTGTATTATGGGTGCTGGGGGCTGGGGAACTGCGATGGCGATACACCTGTACCGTTGCGGCCACAGCGTTACCTTGGTGCCTCGTCGTCGCGAAGTTGCTTTAAGCCTAGCGAGCATGCGTGAGAATACCGCCTATCTGCCGGGCCATAAACTACCCCATAGTATACAGATCGCCTCTGAGCCGCTGCCCGCAGTGATGGAGTCCGAGGTCATTTGCCTGGCCTGCCCCTCGAAGGGACTGCGGGGCCTGTGTGAGCAATTGGTTGAGGGCCTCAAGGAGGCGCGTCAGTTGCGCTTATTGGTCGTCTTGAGCAAAGGCATTGAACTGGAAAGCTTCAAGACTCCGACCGAAGTGGTTGGGGAATATTTCCCAGACCTCCCTTGCGGCATATTATCAGGGCCGACTTATGCCGGGGATGTAGCGGCTGGCTTACCGGCGGCGATTACACTTGCTCTCAAGGAAGGCGTGCCAGAAGCGGGGCGCTATCAAGCGGCGTTCAGTTCCAATGCCATGCGAGTGTACCGCTCCTTGGATGTTCGGGGAACAGAGCTTGGGGGTACCTTAAAGAATATCTATGCTATTGCGGCAGGCCTATGCGATGGGTTGCGCCTGGGAGACAATGCCAAGGCGGCCTTGTTGACGCGGAGCATGCACGAGATGCTTCAGTTGGGGGTTGCCTTAGGGGGGCAGCAGGCGACCTTTCATGGTTTAAGTGGGTTTGGTGATTTAATCGCAACTTGCACGGGAAGCTGGAGCCGTAACCGAACACTGGGTCAAAGTATTGGAGCAGGGAAACAGGCGAAGGCAATTCTTGAGCAGCAAAGCACCGTGGCCGAGGGTTATCACGCCACGCGTTGCTTGTATGCTATGTGTGAGGGCAAGGATTTTCATCCGCCGATTTTAAGTGAAGTCTATGCGATTCTTTTTGAGGGCAAATCGCCTGAGGATGCCCTGCAATCGTTGATGCAACGTGAATTAAAGGAAGAATAAGAGCTTGCTCCAGAGCAGAGGGATTGCTGAATGAGCTCTTATGCCAAAAAAACTTTGGAAAGTTGCATCGTCATCCATTCACGCACGCGGTCTTTTTGCTACCTGTGACATCGAACCCGATGCCAAGGTGATTCAATACCTCGGGGAAAAGATTTCGAAGAAGCAATCGCAGCGGCGGGCTTTGGAATGGGAGGAAAAAGCACGCAAGAAAGGCGAGGGGCTCGTTTACATTTTTGAGTTAAACAAGAAATGGGACCTGGACGGGCAAGTGGGTGAAAATCCGGCGCGCTACATCAACCACTCCTGTGACGGGAATTGTGAAGCCGTTAATGACGACGATGAAATTTGGATTGTGGCGCGCAAGGCTATCGCTAAAGGGGAGGAACTCTCCTATGACTACGGCTATAATATGGAGCATTTTCTCGATCACCCCTGTAAATGTGGGTCGAAAAAGTGTGTGGGCTACATCGTGCGCGAAGATCAGCGCAAGAAGGTCAAGAAACTCCTTAAACGAAAAAAGAAATCCTCCAAGAAAAAGTAGGCGACGGGTATCGCGGGGAGCTAAACTAGCATAAGGGCAGGGTTCTCAAGAATGTTCTTGAGCGCTTGGAGGTATTGCGCGCCGACTGCGCCGTCAATAGTACGGTGATCGCCAGAGAGACCGACCTTCATGCGTTGTCCTATCACAATCTCGTTGTGTTCGTTGACGACAGGTTGCTTGAGCGTCGCCCCGATGCTGAGGATGGCGGCATTGTTGGGATTGATGATGCCGTAGAAATCGGAGATGCCAAACATTCCAAGGTTGGTGACGGTAAGCGTGGAGCCACTCATTTCTTCGGGGGTAAGTTTTTTATCGCGGGCTTTTCTGATGAGGCTCTTGGCCTCTCCGCTAATTTGGTGAAGGGATTTGCTTTCAGCTTCACGAATAACGGGTGTGAGGAGCCCATCATCGATGGCGACTCCAAAGGCGAGGTGTACCTTTCCATGCTGGGTAATGGATTCGCCTTCCCATGAACGGTTAATGGCTGGGACGTTGCGAATGGCTTCAGCTGCCGCTTTTAGGGTAAGGTCGTTGACGGAAAATTTCATGCCACCCTGTTCTGCGGGCAGGTCTGCGTATTTCGCATTGAGGGCTTTGCGGAAAGCGGCAAGGGGTGCGCCATCAACTTCAATTTGAAGGTAGAAATGAGGTGCTTGGGTTTTAGAACCGACCAGTGCGCGGGCAATACTCTTGCGCATGTTGGTAACGGGTATGCTAAGTGTCTCGAGGCTTGGGGCGACTGGGCCGGCAACGGTAGCGCCGGTCTTTGCGTTGAGAACATCAGCTTTTACAATACGTCCATCCGGGCCGGAGCCCTGTATCGCAGCAAGGTCGAGGCCTTTTTCTGCGGCGATTTTCTTGGCAAGGGGAGAGGCTTTCACTTTTCCACCGGGCTTGGTAGGTGCGGGCATTGCAGGTGGTGTGGGCGCGGGTGCCGCGACGGCAGGCGCAGGTGTAACTGGAGCGGCTTCGGGAGTGGGAGCGGGAGCTGTGTCTGGGGCCGGGG
>JAACDB010000078.1 GCA_009937095.1 Verrucomicrobiota bacterium | reverse complement strand
GCTAAGGGCTTTTGTTGCGGGTGGGATATATATTTGGTTCGATTCCTGCATATTATGGAGCGTATGAATACCCTGATTTCCGAGTTTTTGGCGACGCATCGCTTGCCGGAATCGTTTGAGGCGGGGGCGCGGGAGACCTACATTCCGCTGGCAGAGCGGGTAGCCCATTGGCAGGCCGCTACGGGCGGGCCGCTGGGGCTGGCTTTAAATGGCGGCCAGGGAACGGGGAAATCGACACTGGCAGCATTTCTGAATATTTATTTGGGGCGTTTTCACGGGCTGCGGGTTGCGGTGCTTTCGCTGGATGACCTGTATTTGACGCGGGTGGAGCGTGAGGCATTGGGGGCGCAGGTGCATCCGCTCTTGGCGACGCGCGGGGTGCCGGGCACGCATGATCTCGGGATTGGCATGGATGTTGCAAGTGCGTGTTTAAATCATGAAAGCAAAACAATCCAATCCCCTGTTTTTAAGAAAGAAAATGACGACCGCGCTCCACAGGCGGACTGGCATACCCTTACTGCTCCGCTGGATGTCCTGATTCTGGAGGGTTGGTGTGTGGGCGCGATCCCGGAACCGGAAGCTGCCCTTGTGGAACCGCTTAATGATCTGGAACGCGACGAAGATGCCGAAGGGGTTTGGCGACAATACGTGAATCAAAAACTTAAAATGGAATATCAAAAATTCTTTTCGCTCTTTCCGAGGCGGGTGCTGCTCAAAGCACCGGGGTTTGATTCTATTTTGAACTGGCGCCGAAAACAGGAGCGAAAATTGCGGGAAACGCTGGGGGCTTCGGGGAGTGGACACGCGGGTTTAATGGATGATGCGGCGGTCGCGCGTTTCATCATGCACTACGAGCGTTTGACGCGTTGGATGTTGGCAGAGATGCCGGCGCGGGTCGATGCGTGTATTCATCTTAACGAAGCACACGGGGTGGAGCGCCTGGTGCTACAGGATGATGGCTAAGACCGCATGGCTTATTTGTACGGATCTCGATGCTTCCCTTTTGGACGCGGCGTACCAATGGCATGAAGCAAGAGCGGCACTCGATGCAATTCGGGCTTTGGGAATACCTTTGATTTTAAATTCAAGTAAGACTCTGGCGGAGATGATTCCTTATGCGGCGGAGCTGGATCCACTCGCGCCTTTGATTGCGGAAAACGGGACGGTATTGGCTTATCCGGAAAGCACGAATCTTGGAGATTCGGAAGGAGTTACAGTGGGCGGGTATCAGGTGGAATGCTGCGGGATGGAACGGTCGGACCTGTTGCAAATTTCAAACCGACTGCGCGCTGAGAAAGGATATGCTTTTCAAGGCTTTGCAGAAATGGAAGTGGAAGTCTTGGTTGCCCGCTTGGGCTTAACGAGCGAGCAAGCCCGCGCGGCGTTGGAGCGCCACAGCAGCGAGCCGATTCTTTGGGAGGATTCACCGGAAGCACTGGAGACTTTTGAGAATGCCTTGGCGGGGGAGGGGATTGCACTCGTGCGGGGCGGACATTTTCAGCACCTCATGCCTGCGGGGCAAAGCAAGGGTTCGGCGCTAGGCTGGGTCCTCGGGCGCTATGCGGCGCGCAACCCTGAATGGAAGTGGAAAACCCTTGCGATTGGAGACAGCCCGAACGACCGCTCCATGCTCGAAGTTGCAGACGAAGCCCTTGTGATACCCAACCCCAAGCGGGGAACCCTAACGTTAAAACGGCCGCATTACCGCGTGGCCTCCGCTCCCGGTCCCAAGGGCTGGGGCGTATCCGTTCTGGAATTTTTAACGACCCATCTATCTACCGCTACTGCTTAAACGACTACTATGAGTGACTTTCATCAAAACGGTATCATTACCAATTTCCATAATCTGGACACCCGCTCACCCGAAAATCTCGAGCAAGATGTTTTCAAGCTTTCGCGGAAAAAACCGGTGGGGCTCATCTTGCCTTCGCTTTATTCGGAATTGGAAGGGGCGGCCCTGCCCAAGATTTTAGATGTTCTAAGCGAAATCGATTACCTCGAGGAAATTGTCATCGGCCTCGATCAAGCGGATGAGAATCAATACCGCTACGCCCTTGAGTTTTTTGGCCGTCTTCCGCAAAGCCACGAGGTGCTCTGGAACGGTGGGCCTCGCTTGCGGGCCATTGATGCCACCCTGCGTTCCTTTAACCTTGCTCCCTTGAATGAAGGCAAGGGCCGCAACGTCTGGTATCTCATGGGCTACCTGCTGGCACGCAAGCGTTCTCAGGTCATCGCGATTCACGATTGCGATATCGTAACCTACAACCGGGAGATGCTCACCCGACTTGTTTATCCCGTCTTGAATCCGAGCCTCAATTTTAGCTACAGCAAGGGCTATTATTCCCGCATTGCCGAGAACCGCATGAATGGTCGCGTCTGTCGCCTCCTGATAACCCCGCTCCTGCGGGCCCTCAAGAAAATCTGCGGTGAAAACGACTACCTTGAGTACATGGATAGTTTTAAATACGCGCTCTCCGGCGAGTTCGCCTTTAACCGCGACATCGTTGCCGATATCCGTATCCCTTCCGACTGGGGTCTGGAGATAGGCATGCTCTCCGAGATGTATCGCAATCATCAAAAAAACAAAATTTGTCAGGTTGATATTGCGAACTTCTACGACCACAAGCACCAGGACCTCTCGGCGGCCGATGCCGAGCGCGGGCTTGCAAAAATGAGTGCGGACATCTCCAAATCGCTCTTCCGTAAACTCGCGACCTATGGCGAGATTTTCTCCAGCGCAAAAATCCGCACCGTTAAGGCCGCCTATTACCGCACTGCCCTCGACCTCATCGATAGTTATGAAAACGATGCCACCCTCAACGGACTGAGCTACGACCGACACAAAGAAATGCAATCCGTGGAAGTGTTCTCCGAGAGCATCATGCGTGCGGGGGATCAATTCCTCAATCAACCCACCGATACCCCCTTTATACCCAGTTGGAAACGCGTCCGTTCGGCGGTACCCGATATCGAAAACCAACTCCTTGAGGCGGTCGAGGAAGACATGGAGGCATTCAAACCCAAGACCCGACGTCCTGCCAAGGGCAGTAAAATCCGCCAGTCCATCCAACAACACCTCGCCGAGATTTATCCCGAAGAAGCCTGTCCCGCCATCACGGACAAAATTCTCAGCATCGCGGGCTTTGGGCACAAAGACCCCATCCTTGCGCGCGGACAAAATACATGGACGGAAGCCGATACCATCCTGATCACTTACGGTGATTCCATTCTTAAGGAAGGAGAAGCGCCCTTAAAGACCCTCGGTCGTTTTGCCGGTAAACATCTGAGTCAAACGATCAGCACCCTGCATGTCCTGCCATTCTTTCCCTACAGCTCTGATGATGGATTTTCGGTGATTGATTATTTGCAGGTAAACCCCGACCTCGGCGGTTGGGAGGATTTCCAGCAACTCAATAACCAGTTTGAAACAATGGCAGACCTGGTTATCAACCACTGCTCTGCCCAGTCTGAATGGTTTAAGAATTACTGCACCGGCAAATCACCCGGCGCAGATTACTTCCTCGAGGTAGGGGAGGACTTTGACGCCAGTGCCGTTGTGCGCCCGCGATCCAGTCCGCTGCTTCGCGCAGTCGAGACCAGCAAGGGCACTAAAAACCTATGGTGTACCTTCAGTCATGACCAAGTGGACCTGAACTTCGCCAACCCCGAAGTGCTTTGCGAGGCGATCCAAATTCTCAAATTCTTACTCTCTAAAAAAATTAAATACTTCCGGCTCGATGCCATCGCTTTTCTATGGAAACGCTCCGGCACAAGCTGTGTGCATTTAAAAGAGACCCACGAAATCATCAAACTCCTCCGTCTCATCCTTGAAAACCTTCAGCCGCAGGCCGTGCTCATTACCGAGACCAATGTCCCCAATCGCGAGAACCTCAGTTACTTTGGCAACGATAACGGAGCGCACCTTATCTACAATTTCTCGCTTCCGCCCCTCCTCATTCATGCCCTCCTTAAAGGTGAATCCACCCTCTTGAAAAACTGGATGATGTCCATGCCGCCCGCCCGTCGCGGCCGTAGCTACCTTAACTTTATCGCCTCGCACGACGGCATTGGGGTCCGCCCCCTGGAAGGCTCGGTTACCGCTGAGGAACAAGGCGCTCTCCTCCAGACCCTTGAATCCTTCGGCGGTACCATTTCCAAACGCAGCAATACCGATGGTAGCGAGTCACCCTACGAAGTGAACATCAGCCTGTTTGACGCTTTTCGCGGGACCATTGCCAATGGACCAGACGGCCTTCAGGTCGAGCGCTACCTTTGCGCCCATACCATTCTCCTCGCCCTGGAAGGCATCCCCGCCTTTTACATGCACAGCATGCTTGCTACCGAAAACGATAACGAACGGCATCAAAAAACCGGGCAGGCACGCGCCATTAATCGCCACCAGTGGGAACTCGACGCCCTCATGGAGCAACTCGACGATCCCAAAACGCACCACCACCGGATTTTCTACGAACTCAAGCGCCGGATCGCGATACGAAAACAACAGATTGCCTTCCATCCCAACGCCACCCAGCTCACCCTTCACCTCGGCGACCAACTCTTCGCCTTCTGGCGCGAGAGCAGCGACCGCTACCAAAGCATCTTCGCCATCAATAATATCTCCGACCAGACCCAGACCGTTGCCCTCCACGAACTCAACCTCATCAGCACGGAAAACTGGCGCGATCTCCTCAGCGGCGAGTCCTACGAATTCGGGCGCGAAACCATTGAAATTCTGCCTTACGCATCCCTCTGGATTACCAATTCCTAGGCTTCTGGCGCCCGCTTTGTAACCTTGACAGTCCAGTGCCCGAACGCTTTTATTCAGCGCTTTTCCAATCATTTTAACGCCACACTCGTCATGCAACCCACTTTTCGTCCTTCCAAGATCCGTCGCGCCCGCAAATTCGGCTACCGCGCCCGCAAGGCTACCCATGCCGGTCGCAAGGTCCTCGCGGCCCGTCGCGCCAAGGGTCGCCATCGCCTCGCCGCATAAGGCCGGGCCTACGGTCGTTGCCATGGCTGTCCCAGCCCATCAACGGCTGCGCTCACAAAGCGATTTTCAACAAGTCCGCAGTCGAGGTACTCGAATTCACTGCGGGCTTTTTATTGTGCAATACCTCCAGCATGCAGTTGCCGAACCGCCAGCCCCCCGCCTCGGCGTCATTGCCAGTCGTCGCGTAGGCAACGCCGTCAAACGAAACTACGGCAAACGCCTCGTTCGTAACCTTTTTCGTCAACATCAAGCCATGCTTCCCAAAGGACTCGACCTCGTAGTAGTTCTCCGTTCCGATTTTGATTCCGTCCCCTTCGCAGAACTCGACGCCCGCTTTAGCACGACCTGCCAAAAGATTTCCGCTGCATGAACCAAGCCCATCCATCGCTGCCCGCCCGTGTCGCCGCTTTACTGGTTCGGGGCTATCAGCTCACGCTCTCACCCGTCAAATACGCCCTTTTTGGCACTGCCTGCGGTTGCCGTTTCCATCCCACCTGTTCGGCCTATGCCCGTGAAGCTTTCCTCAAACATGGATTCCTGCGCGGTTTAGGCCTCGCCCTACACCGCATTTTTCGTTGCCATCCCTGGCATCCCGGTGGATCTGATCCCGTACCAAATTTGAAAACTTGCTCGCCAGACGAGCCTTCCCTGCATTTCAACAAACTAACGAATGGATAAGAAAAATACTCTCCTTGGCCTCCTATTTCTCGGCGGTGGATTCCTTGCGCTTTTTTGGCAGGATGCCCAAGTCCGCGAGCAAACCGCGCCCACCGCGCCCGTCCCGCAAGAGGCCGCCTCCGCACAAAGCGAAAACGCCCCTGCGCTGGCGACAGAAACGCCTACACCCGAGGCTTCCGAAATGCTCGAGCTCATGGCTCGCGACCTTGAACCGGGCGAAACCCCCGCAGTTGAAAGCACCGTTCAGGCAAGCGTCGCCAAAGAACTCGCTCCTGAATCCATCATTGCGATTGCCAACGACTTCATCGAAGTCGAATTCACCAACCGCGGTGGCGCCATTCGCCGGGTCAATTTCCTCCAGACGAAACGCGGCGGTCGCGACGACTACGTTTTTAATGACAAGGGTTATTTGCCTGCCCTTAGTTTAGGGCTTCCCAAAAGTGATGGCTCCATCCGCGAATTCGACATGGCCTACACCGTCGAATCCCGTTCTGCCAATGCCATCACTTTCGTCCTGCAAGCCGGGCCCGAGCTGCGCATTCACCGTACCTATACCCTCACCGCCCGTTCCGGAAACGGTCAGGATCCCTACATTATTGAGCACCGCACCCGCTTTGAGAATCTCGGTGCAAAAGCCAAGGCCTTCTCTACGCTCTACCTGAACCTGGGTACCATGCGTCCTATTTCAGACGGCGCCATGCAACAGAGCTATATCAATGTGGGCTACTACAACGGGGATAAGGCAAAATTCAAGGCCGTCTCCAAGCTCACTGGCAGCAACGGTTTCCTCGGCATCGGAGCCTCTGAACCCAAAGATCAAATCACCATCAATACCGGTGCGCCCCTCCAATGGACCTCCGTTAAAAATCAGTTTTTTGCAGGCATCCTTTCCGCTCGCGAATCCAACGCCAGCAACCTTGTGATTTCCCCGGTTTACAGCCCCTCGGGTGCCACCGGAGCAAACGCTCCCCGCACGGGCATCACCGGAAGCGCGGGCTATGCCTTTGGTATTGTGCCCGCCGGAGATTCCAAATCCTTCGACTTCGACTACTTCGTCGGCCCTAAGGAATTCAAACGTTTGCAAGCCCTCGGCAATGAGAAGGACCTCGTCATGCAGTTCGGCTTCCTCAGCTTCATCAGCAAGCTCCTCCTCGCCTTCATGCATGCCATCCACGCCTTTGTTCCCAACTGGGGCGTCTCCATTGTCATCATGACCATCTGCATCAAGCTCATCTTTTGGCCCCTTACTGCCAAAGCCAGCCGTTCGCAGAAACGCATGGCCAGCATTCAAGGCCCCATGGCCGAGCTGAAGGAAAAATATAAAGACAACCCCCAAAAGATGCAGCAGGAGACCCTCAAGCTCTTCCGCGAGCATCAGGTCAATCCCGTCGCCGGTTGCCTGCCCCTCTTTATTCAGATGCCTATTTTCCTCGGGCTTTTCTACATGCTTCGTACCGCCTCCGAGCTCCGTTACGAACCCTTCCTTTGGATCAGCGATCTTTCCCAGCCCGACACCATCATGGAAATAGCGGGCTTCCCGCTCAATGTCCTGCCGCTTCTTATGGCGGTGACCATGTATTTCCAAATGAGCATGATGCCCGTCAACCCCGCGGCGGATGCCACCCAGCAGAAGATTTTCAAATTCCTCCCCTTCGTTTTCCTTATCTTCCTTTACGGTTTCTCATCCGGACTCGTCCTTTACTGGACCGTGCAGAATATCCTCACCATCGTGCAGCAAAAGATTACAAACAGCCGTCCGGATGAGCCGCTCAAGCCCTTGCCTGTCGCAGCGAGCCCCAAGTCCGGTTCCGGCGGCAGTCCCCGCACCAAGTCCCGGCGAAAGAAATAATTGCCCTGACTTTCAGCGCGGCGTATACCTTATATCGGTTTTAATTTCCTAATTTCTCAAGCAACACAATGTCCGGACACAGTAAATGGGCCACCATCAAGCGCGCTAAGGGAGCAGCCGATGCCAAACGCGGTAAACTCTTCAGCGTTTTAAGTAAAGATATCACCCTCGCCGCGCGCAGTGGGGGTGGCGACCCGGGCTTCAATCCCCGCCTGCGCACCTGCATCGCCAAAGCCAAGGCCGCGAACATGCCCGCCGACAACGTCGAGCGCGCTATCAAAAAGGGAACCGGCGAATTGCCCGGGGTTGTTTATGAAGAAAACCTTTATGAAGGCTACGGCGCCGCCGGGGTGGGCATCATCGTCGAAGTGACTACCGACAACAAAAACCGTTCTGCCTCGGAAGTACGCAGCACCATGGGTAAGAACGGCGGCAACCTCGCGGGTGTTGGCGCAGTCGCCTTCCAGTTCGACCGCAAGGGGCAATTCATCGTCGAAGCCAATGCGACCGATGAAGACAGCCTCATGGAAATCACCCTCGAAGCGGGTGCCGAAGACATTAAAAACGAGGAGGATCACTTCGAGGTTATTTGCGCACTCGCCGACTACGACGCGGTCTCCCAGGCCTTGGAGGACAAGCAAATTGAGACGCTATCCTCCGAACTCGCCTACCTCCCCAACGTCATGGTACCCGTTGCCGATAAGGACACCGCCCGAAAAGTCCTCCACCTCGTTGAAAAGCTCGATGAACTCGAAGACGTCAAGGCCGTCCATCACAATATGGAACTTGAGGATGCCATCCTTGAGGAACTCGGCGAGTAGCCCAAATAAACTTGCCACCCTCAGGATAAAGAATCAGCATTTAACTAAATTATGAAAATTCGTCATCTTACCCCGATCCTTGCGCTAGCCGCACTCGCTTTTTCTGGTTGTGCCCTCAATTCTGATGCTGAAGGCAATAAGCAGGTTAATCTTTTAGGTGCCGTGAAATACGAACAGGCTAGTTTCGAACACACAAAACCCACTACCGTTGCGGTCTCAACGAAAGAGATCGTTCCCCGCAAAGGATATACCGGTGACAAGCTGACCCTCCTCTGGGGACTCGTGACCCTCAAGGATTATTAGGCCAGCCCGATCAACACTTTTCAAAAAACCCGGCTTCAAGCCGGGTTTTTTTGTGCCGGCATCCCTAGATCAAACTCACCTCTACCCCGAAGGTGGCGGTCTCTTCCGCGCCAACATGGTGCAAGCCGCGTTCGTGACCCGCGGCATTGGGTGGTCCCATCCAGGGCTCCACGCAAAAGAAAGGGCTTTCCTCGGTCTCGGTCCACAGCACGAAGGCGTTGTTGGCAGAAGCCGCGGCGCAGTCCGGCAAGATGCGAACGGTCACATCTTCTTCACCGCCTCTTGGGCCAAAGCGGAAGGAGTCGCCCTTCAATTTTGTAAAGATGCGATCACTCAAGCCCGCTTGGGCAAAATCATCCAACTCTGCCCAGCCCTTAGGGAGGGCTTGCAAGGCACCGTCCAAGCCGAGGGTACAACATCGCTTCGCTGGGGCTTCAAAACGATAGTCTCCCCGCGTGAGACCCGGATGCCAGGGTAGGGTGAAATAAAAATGATGTCCCGCCGCCCAGGGTAAGGGCGTGGTCCCGCGATTTTCCAGTTCAAGAAAGACCTGCAGGGATAAATCCCGAAAGGCATAACTCACCCGAAAACTATAATCGAAGGGGTAACTCTCTTGCGCCGCCGCATCGGGACGCAATTCGGCAGTGAAGCCCTGTTTGTCTGCCTGAATGAGCTCAAAGGCCGCGCCCCGCGCGAATCCATTTTGCGGCATCGCGCATACTTTTCCATCGGGGGTATTCCATTGCCCTGGCCGTCCCCCGTGTAGGGTGCGACCGGCAAAGGGAAAAAGAATGGGGTTCCCGCCGCGAATCTTGGCGAAATTTTCAAAATCGGCATCCTCCGGCCAATGGATCACGTCGCGGAAAGAACCGTCCGACATCCGCACATTCCAATTCATCAGGCGCGCGCCCTGTTCTGGATCGACGAGAAAAGTCGAAGGCCCGCAATTCCAACGGAGTAATTCCCGACCCTGATATTCAATGCGTTGCATGACTCCTATCCAAAGCGTTCGCGTTCTTCATGAGAAGCATGAAGTTGTCAAAGGCAGCTTATTTTATTCAGTTTAAGCGTCTTCGAATAAATCCCGAACGCGGACTTTCAGTGCAATGGCGATCCGTTCCAAGCCCTCAACCGTTAGAGCGTTGATGCCGCGCTCAACCAGACTGATGAATTCAACCGAGTAGGCACTGGCCTCTGCCAACTGTTCCTAGGGCAGCCCAGCGCTTTTGCGCTTCGCCGCTATTCGTGCTCCTAGAGATTTTTTGATCACGTAGTTATACTACGGGAAAACGCTTGAAGTTCAATCAATCGGTTGGCGTCCGATGCTGCCTCGGAGTTCCTCGGGATAGCTTGCTTGGCTGACATGTTCGAGTCGGGCCTTGGCGTCGCTGAGTCGTTCCTCGATGTGTAACTGAGAGGCGATTTTGCGATGGCTTTCTTTTTGTAGGAAATGTTGGAGGTATTGCACATGTCCTTCCCAGGCGTTGACGTCGTGCTCCTGTTGGCTCTTCAGGCGAACCTGATACCAATCGCTGGCAAGCATGGCTTCGCGGCTGAACATCGCGCGCAGTTCGGGGCTTTCGAGGGTCTGTCCTTCGTATTCGCCATGTGCCATGATGCTGAGGAGGGCGCGCAGGGGTGGGCAGGCTTGCTCAATGGAGCCGTCTTCGAAGTAGTTTTGGGCGACTTCGCGGTGGGCGGCGAGGACGGTTTCCATGCCTTCGACGAAGGTGTCCATGTCCTGTAGTTCCGGCTTGAGCATTTCCTCGGTGAGGACGGAGTCGGGATTGTTGAAGACCCGTGCAAAGAAGATGCGAACGAATTTGGCATTGATGCGATAGCCGAGGCGGCTGGCTTGGACGGTCTTGCCTTGGTATTCGAAGTCTTCGATTTTATCGAGGTATTCGTGTTCAATGAGCCATTGCGGATCGGACTCCTCAGGGCGAAGGCGGCACCAGATCTCGGGTACGAGGAGGCTGATGTCGTGATCGACGCGGCAATGGGGGCCTACGTAACCGGCGGCGGTGATGAAGGCGGGTTGTTCGGTGGCGAGGAAGGCCACCAGGGCGTTGTTGAGATCGTAGATGGGCGGTAGGGCATTAAAGGGAGCTTTGGTGAGCGCACCTTCCGAGCCCGCTCCGGTGGTGGAGGGGGATTTTCCGGTGATGCTGGCAATGAACTCCATGAAGAGTTCAGGGAGCTCCATGTAATGAATGGGATTAAAGGTGCAGAGCGGTTTCACGCCCACTTCGGGTTCGGCAGGGTTGTTGCGACGCCCGGGAAGGATAGAAGTGACCGGCCGGATAAGCTGGGACTTAAGATCCTGCCTGCGGAAAAGACGGGTGCTCATATCGGCGAGGTAGGTGGCGCGGATATTGCGGAGGTCGGGACGAACCTGCAGGTAGCGGGGGTTCTTGGTGGGTTTGCCGTCAACCATGCGCGGGAAGGCATTGGTTGCGTAGTAATCGCCACTGCCCGCTTCATCGAACTCGCGGATGAGATCCTGCATGGGTTCAGTGTATTGTTCGTAGCGAATGGCGTCCTCCATTTCATGGCGGGCGTGTTCGCGCTCGAGGGGTTCGTAATTACTGAGGAAGCTGCCGTGTGAGCTAAGGTCGATCTCGGCCTGTGTGTCGTAGCCGCGGATGATGGCGTCGTCCGGGCGTTGGAAGAAACGGAATTCGCAGTTGTGGACGAATTTCGCGGAAGGGGCGGTCCAACCGACGGGGAGGTGCTTGATGGCCTCGCTAGGCACCACGACGGAAGCGGTGATGTCGTCCTCAAGGGAAATCTTGGAGGCGGGCATGAAGTCCTTGCGCAAGCCGAAGGTGCGCCAGGAACCGTTGTCAGTATAACCCACCCGAAGGTATTGGGTCACCATGGGCGTACCCCGGTAGCGGAGAATGTTGCCCGGTGCACCATTGATTAAATCGACGCTGAAGCGCTTACGCCAGTCTGTGCCCCAATCCTCTTTGTAGAATCGTTTGATGATGAGGATCAGTTCCTTGACGTGCTGGGGAATGGATTCAACCCACTCGTTGTAGGCATCGCTGTAAACCGTCTCGGAGGGGGTGAGCAGTTTAATGACCGAACCGAGCGAGCGGTCTTGGGAGAGGAGCGGTCGGCTGGGCGGTTTCTCGTCGTAAAGGTCACGGAAGCGATCGCTGTAGTCGCGGTCGATAATGGTTTGGGCAAGCTCGAAGTCTTTTTCAAAATCACTGACAAAGACGTGGCCGCTGATAATGGCATCAGAGATTGATTTAGAGATCTCGGATTTACCGCCCCCGGAAACAGTGCTGGGTTTATGGCAGACGCGGCTTTCGGCAGTGTAGCCAACCAGTCGCCAGCGGCGGCCTTCTGCCGGTTTGATCATTTCAACCTTATAGCCGGAAGGGAGGACATAGGTATGGCGGGGCAGGAGCTTGAGCTGTTGCGCCGCGCCGTCTTTAGTCCAGCTGATGGTTTGTCGATTCAGTTCGATATGAGCATCCTCGGGGAGGTAGATGATATTGGGGTAGGTTTTATCAATGGCGTAACCTTCGGCTTGGAGGTCAATGGCATCAATGAAGCGGGCAACCAGACCATCGAAGGTTTGATCCACTTGGGGAAAGAAACGGCTCAGGCGGAAATCCTCACCGAGGTCGTAGCCGGTAAAGGCGAGGGTGCCGCCGGCATGTTCTTCTTCGGCAAGGCCGTGAAGGTTGGCGGAAAAACTGATCTGGGTTTTAACCTCTTTTTTGCAGTAACCGAAATAGTTGTCCGCGATGGCGGTGACTACCCGACCCGAGGCATCGCGGCAGGTGATTTTAAAAGCGCCGCCTTCGTTGTAGAGTTCGTCTTCTTTTTCCCAACACATCCCGTCGCGTTTTTGGCGCTCGGTGGCTTCAGAGACTTTTGGGAGCCCGAGTTCTTTTTTGGTCGTCCCGATGAGGTGGGGCGCGAGAATGACGCAACCGGAATGACCGGTCCAATGTTCCGGGTCGAGTCCGGCGTCGTTGGCGGCAAGGAAGGGATCGCCGGCGTTGCCAAAGATGGATTCAACAAAATCGAGGTTGCTGACGAGGTTGCCCGGGGCAAAGAAACGAACTTCAAGACGTTTCTCACTGATGAAGCCCTCTACTTCCGGAATGACGACGGGGCGCAGGAGGAGGGAGACCCAGGATTTGGCGGGGGTGTCCTCTTGGGCGAGAAAGGGAAGCTCCCGCAACGCGGAAGGCGGGTTGAGCGCTTTGGAAAACAAGCGAGCGACCGCAAGTTTGGGAACAGCCTTTTTGTCGTTGGGGATAGGAAGGCCACCTTCGGCAACGTGAAAGACGCCCTTGGTGGTGCGGCGGTCGCTTTTGGGGTTGTGGAGGACGCCCTGTTGAATGCGGTAGGAATCGATGATGTCCGAGCTGAAGTGATCACTGCCGGCAGGGAGAGACAGGGTGCGGGCCACGCCGTGGCGATCCAAAATGAGAGTCAGGGTGGGGAGCTGCGGAATTTCAGCGGTGTCGAGATCAGAGAAATACTCTATGAGGAAACTTTGAATGCGTTGGTCGCAAGGGGGAAGGTAGTCCGCAAGAAGCCGCGACTTTTCCTGATAGCTCGCGAGGAGGGAACGATTCAAGTCATAGAACTCGGAGTTGTTCAGTTCACCAAATGTTGGTTGCCCAATTGAGCTCAGCTTCAAATTTACGTATTCGAGCAGAGCGGCTTTATCGAAGGTGGATGCAGCGGTTTTGGGGTCGAGCCCAAGCTGTGTTTTAAAGTCGGTTTTCATACTAGTCTGTTGATATGGATTAAAAGTTGTTTTGGCTCAATAAAAAGCATGTTTCATGCACAAAGTTTCCCAAGGTGGTGGGTTTTGTGAATACAGACTAGATCTCCATCGCCGGGAGGGACTCGGTCTGTGCTCCAAAAGCATTTTGGATAAGGTCCAGATCGACATTTTCTGTGATAAGGCGCTTGATGATGGAGATTTTGTCATCGTCATACGGAAGGGTCTTGACGGTCATGTTGTTGATTTTAGATGCGACATGGTAGCTTTCGTGATCGCAGATGATGACGGGTATCTGGGTCTCTTGTATCATTTCTATCAACTTCGGGTGGGGCATGACATTGCGGGTCAAAACCAAACCAGCGATGACGCGTTCTTTTGCGAGACCCTCTGCGGCAATTGCGGAAAGAATAATGTCTTCGCGGTCACCGGAGGTGATGATCAGGACGCCGGGCTCAAGGAACTCAACGAGGCCCTTTGCCGCCATCGCACCAATAATGACGCGCTCAAAACGGTTGTGCTCATTTGCCTTGCGGGCGTTGAGCCATTGGCCGTCCAGCTCGCTGGCTACCTGTAGCAGGCTGGGGATGCCGAGTTGCTCCTCAACGGGGATGCACCCGAGCAACGGAATGCCCATGCGCTGGAGGGCGCGACCGCAATAATGCTGAATGTCCTCCATTTTATCCGGTAGGACTTTGTTGATGATGGCGCCAATGACTTCCACTCCGGCTTGTTGAAAAAGGCTTTGGTTCAATGCGATTTCGTCAACCGGGCGCCCGATGCCTCCGCTGGCAACGATGATGACCTTGGCGTTCAGGCGACGCGCTACCTGGGCATTGGAGAGGTCAAAGACCGAACCCACGCCCGCGTGTCCGGTGCCTTCGATGATAACATAGTCTTTTTCGTAGGCGGCGCGGTCAAAGGCGCGGCACATACAATCGATCTGAATTTTGTTTTTCTCCTCGGGGTCGTCGAGAAATTCGCGGGTATAGGTGGGGTGAATCGAGATGGGGCTCATGGCCTCAATGGGCACATCCACCTTAAAGATGGCATCGAGCAGGACGGAATCCTCGTCGATTTGTTGTCCGTCCACTTCGATAAAGCGCTGGCCGACGGGTTTGATGAAACCGACCTTGCTGGTGCGGGTACGGAGAGCCGCAAAGAGAGCCAGGCTGGTGGTGGTCTTCCCGTCATTCATGCGGGTCGCCGCAATGAAGATACGTTTGGTGGAGATATTCCTTGGCGCACTGAGTAACTCGGTGTCGTCCTGCTCCCTTGGAAACTTCTTTGCTTTACCCATTACGCCTAGAGCACGGTCACATCTTCATTAAGGGTATCGCCCTCGGTCGGATATAGGAGTCGGTGATCAATTGCCTGAGAGGCAATCATGACAGCGGTTCCGAAGATATCATTGGCGGTGGCACCGCGGCTGATTTCGGCGGCGGGTCGGGTAAGCCCGGTAAGGATGGGACCATAAGTGCGGGCGCGGGTAAGGACGTCGACCATTTTTGAAGCGATGTTGGCAGCGTGCAGATCGGGGAAGATCAGGACGTTGGCTTTTCCGGGAACGGATCCTTGAAGTTGCTTCGCTTCCGCAACAAAGGGGTCGAGAGCGGCGTCCACTTGTAGCTCGCCGTCAATTTCCATGGGGATGTCCAGTTCTTTGGCTTTTTGACGCGCCAGATCGGTGGCGGCTTTCATTTTAATCACCCCTTCGTTTTTACTGGAGAGGCTCTTACTGGTGTAACTGAGAAGGGCGACGCGCGGTTTCTCGTTGGTAAGGTGGTAGGCGAGGGCGGCAGTATTGACCGCGATGTCGCAGAGTTGCATACTGTCGGGATTGGGGATGACGGCGCAATCGGCTAGGAAGAGGACGCGGTCTTTGCCGGTCTCGGGTTCCTGAAGGTCAAAAATATTGAGGGAGGAGACGCTGTTGGCTTTTTCCTGTCGCTGGATAATTTGCAGGAGGGGG
This sequence comes from Verrucomicrobiota bacterium, assembly GCA_009937095.1. Lineage (GTDB taxonomy): Bacteria > Verrucomicrobiota > Verrucomicrobiia > Opitutales > Coraliomargaritaceae > UBA7445. The sequence goes on along the minus strand of JAACDB010000078.1, from coordinate 1,369 downwards.
CGCAGGGCGCTGGAAGCGGTAACGGTTGCTCCGGAGAGCATGGCATCTGCCTGGGCGGTTGCGAGCATCAGGGTCGCGAAGTAATTGTTATTATCAAGGTAGGCTTCGGTTTCCTTTTCGGTCATGCCTTTGAAGCGACGGAGGCCTTGGAATTTTTTGACAAAACCTTCGTATTCGCTGCTGCGGCGCGGTTGGATAATGCGGATATGCTCTAGGTTGATATCGAGGGCGGCGGCATTTTCTTTAATTTTTGCGCGATCACCGAGCAGGATCGGGATGCCCAGTTTCTGAGTCGAAAACATACGAGCAGCTTGCAGAATGCGCTCGTCGGCACCCTCAGGAAAGACAACGCGCTTGGGATGGCGTTTCAATCGTTCTGACAAATTTGTAATAAGTGGCATATTTATTCGAGGGATGACAGCTTTTCAGGCAATAGGCAAGCCGTATGCCTTTTGTAAAAAGTGAAAAGGTCCCACTCGGAGGAAAAGGATAGCATTGTGCTCCAGCCGGGAATCGCCTTTGCTGGCGCGAGGATATCTACTTTGAAGGAACTTAGAAATATAGCAGCGGTGAGCTTGCCTACCATTGGGTCGCGGGTTCTGGGATTGGTGCGCGATATCTTTCTATTCGCATCTCTGGGGGCTGGGGTGTGGAGCTCGGCCTTTGTGCTGGCCTTTACCCTTCCGAATCTCTTCCGGCGTGTGTTGGGGGAGGGCGCACTGACTTCGGCATTCATCCCGGTCTTCTCGGGTTCGCTGGAGCGCGGCGGCAAGGCCGGAGCCTTTGATTTTTTCAATCGGGTCTTTTTACGCATGTGCCTGATTTTGGCGGTTTTGGTTTTAGCGGGAGCCTTATTATTAAAAGGCCTAACGGTCGCGGGGTTCCTCAGCGGTCGCTGGGCTCTGAGTGCAAACCTGGCGGTTTGGCTGCTGCCTTATTCATTCTTTATTTGCCTCGCCGCCTTGGTGACTGCCGCCCTCAATGTCTTGGGTCGCTTTTTTGTGGCGGCCAGCACCCCCATCTTTCTCAACCTTTGCATGATCGGGTCGCTCCTTCTGGGAATCCAATTTGCAGAGGATGCTGGGGGAATCGTTGCTTTCCTTTGTGGCGGGGTTCTCTTTGGCGGTCTCTTGCAATTAGCTTTGCCCTTGCTTGATTTAAAACGTGCCGGCTGGCGTCCACAACCCATGCAAGCCAACGGTGAAGCAATGGGCGAGCTGTGGCAGTTGTTGTTGCCGGGCTTGCTCGGTGCGGCGGTCTTGCAGGTGAATATTCTAGTTTCGCGTCTTTTGGCCTACGGCTTGAATGAAGGCGCGGCGGCGGTGCTCTACATGTCAGGGCGACTCATGGAGGTGCCCCTCGGGGTGTT
>JAACDB010000077.1 GCA_009937095.1 Verrucomicrobiota bacterium | reverse complement strand
TGCGGGTCAGCTGGTTCGCTTTGATGACACGGCTCCAGATTTCCTTGCCGTCGATGTTCATTACGCGGATACGGATCTGGCGGTCATTTTCAGGTCCCTCAAAGTCAATAAGGGCAAATTGCCGCTCAATGGTATTGGTGCCAGGCATCCGAAAGAAGTTTAACTCGTCGCTTTCTGCTGGAATGGCTGTGAGAGGCCCTACCGTCAGATCATAAATGTTGTAGCTATTGGCATGCACCAGGCGGGTTAACTCACCGTTTCGTTTACCTCCGCTGATAAAGAAAAGCCCCGGGATACGTTCAGAACGAAGCATCTCGAGAAGCTTGTTTTGTTCGTAATTTGCTGCGCTTAAATTAGCGGGGTTTTCGGCGGGGTTTAGGATCGGTGCGCCTGCAATGACGACCTGGAACGTCGCAGTGCTGGCAATAAGTTCCTGCCGTAGCCATTCGATTTGCTCGTCACCTAGAATTTTTGGGAAACTGTCCGACTTCACGGAATTAATCCGATGGCTGCGAACATCGAGTAAAATGAAATCGACATCGGAGGAACGAAAACGAGTCATAATACCCGAGAGGCCGGGCATATTGGCGGGCATTGGCCAGAAGGCTCGAAAGGCTTCTTCGGCAACTTCCCGTTGGGTGTAATATTTGCCTACGTCCTTGGAAGCGTAATCGTAGTGTGCCCAGGTGGCAATGTTGGGTACGTTAGCAAGGAGCGGTTGTAATTCCGGAACAGAGCGGGCAGTGGTAAAGCGCTTTAGGTAACCGCTCTGGCTGGTCCAGTCGCTCTCACGTAAATGGGCAGTATCCCCAGTCCAAATCATATATTGCGGTTTTTTCTCCAAGATGGTTTCAAAGATGGAGTAACCTCCTCCGAGGATTTGGTAGGGCGGCTCGTAATTTTCCTCAATCGCGTAGTGGGCGCCACCAACGGCAATCCGTAGGTCAGGGGGTGGGGTGCGCTCATGGTAGAAATCCGGGACTTTGAATTGACCGCCTCTTTCACTGAGTTTTCCATCTACTTCGATGGCGTAGTCATACTGCCGGCTCGGTTCGATTTTATCGAGCTTGAGGGCAGCGGTGTTGGCAAGAGCGGGATCCGTTGCAAGGGGGAGGCTCCAATGCTCGCGCTTCTCGGAGTCCCGGTATTGTACGCGAACCTTCGCGGGCACATCGGTTTGAATCCAGATAGTGGCTTCGCGCATTTCAAGGTTCGCGAGCATCGGTCCGGCGATGATATCAGCGCAGAAGGATTTGGTTGTGCTGAAAAGCACAAGCGATAGTGAGATGACTGAAAGGCGTGTGAGCATTGTCTGTATAGGTCAGAAAGCTGAGTTAGGGCTCCCTTTAGAATAAACGAGCTTAATCGTTGTCGCCACCGGGGCGACGCTGGCATTCAGTTCGGCAATCATGCATGACGCGAATCCAGAGTTCGCGCAGATCAAAGAAACGGATGTGAATTTCGTGACGAAAGGCTTCGAGGTATTCTTGGTTCGGGTGTTTAAGCTGGTTGAGTTGTTCGAGGCTTTGGTTGAGGGCCTGCAGGCTGTTTTTAAGGTGGCAGATGGTCAGGCCAAAATCGCCAAGATCAAGGGCTTGGACGGAGAGAAGGACGTTTAACTCAGCCTGGTGCAGGCTCTGGGCGTAGTTCCATGCAAGGAGGGCCGGAACCTCGCATTGGCTGTGATTGAGGAAATGGTCCCAGCTTTGGTGCAGGTAACGGTAAAGCGCCTTCGTAACAATGATAACAGGATGCTTATGGAGGGTATAGGGGCTGTTTTCGCTGTCCTCCAGGGGATGCTCCTCGTCTTCTATTTCAGGATTACTGAATTCATCCGTCATGGACATATCATTGGCATCCCAACCCATAAGGCCTGCGATTTCATCCAAATGATTCGGTTTGTCTTTCAAGGAATTGTAGTAGGACAAAAAACGGGATGCTTCGCGGTCAGCGGCATGCAAGTAGCCCCGCCACTGGGATTCACCCCAGAAGGGTCCGTTGGTGAATTCATCCCAGCCACCCTCAGAATTTTCAAAATTTGGCTCGCTCATGCAGTATAGGCTTTTGTCGTTGAATTCCAGAATGTGTTGGGTGTGGGTGAAATCAACTACCTTTTTGGAAATCTGTAATTAGTGGTGAATTATTAATAAAACTTTGAGCCTAAAGTGCCCGCTCTAATCCTAAATTCTGTTCATTTTAGCGGGAGAATAGCGAAAGGGGAGTAAATAAACTGGCAGGCGGTTCAAAAGCCCTTCTAATAGGCTGTGATGAGTGAAATAGTATTCCGTATAGACTGTTGGTACGAGGGCCATGTGCAGGGTGTAGGCTTTCGCTACCAGACGGTGCAAGTGGCCAAGGCCTACGAAGTCAGCGGGTGCGTGCGCAATTTACTGGATGGTCGGGTGCATTTACAAGCTGAGGGCGCCGAGGCGGAGGTGCGGGCCTTCGTCGCGGAAGTGCAGGAGGAATTATCAAGCTTCATCAAAAAATCGGAAATTAAAACGGGAGCCGGCGCTCGAAAAAACACCGGTTTCGTAATTGCGACCAGCGATGGCTGAGGCGGCAATACGGATTGAAGGTTTTGTAAAAGATTACCCCGTGGGAATCCGGGGAAAGCGGGTGCGTGCCATCGACGGCTTAAGTCTCGAAGTCGGGGCCAATCAAATTTACGGCTTATTGGGACCAAACGGCAGTGGCAAAAGTACCACCATCAAGCTCTTACTCGGTTTATTGCGCCCGTCGAGCGGGGTGGGTACTATTTTCGGCAAGCCTGCGGGGAGCCTCGCGGCGCGGCAGGCCCTGGGCTATCTTCCGGAGTCGCCCTATTTTTATCGCTATTTGAGCGGTCGTGAATTGTTGCGGTATTTTGCGCGCGTGTCCGGAGTCGCGCGGGCAACCCGGGAGGAACGGGTCGTTGCGGTCTTGGAACGGGTGGGCTTGTCCGCAGCGGCAGACCGACGGCTGAGCACTTACTCAAAAGGGATGTTGCAACGCATTGGCTTGGCACAGGCTCTGGTGCATGACCCGCAGATTCTCATTCTCGACGAACCAACAGCGGGGGTCGATCCCGAGGGAACTGCGGCGATTGCTGCTATTATTCGCGATTTAAAGGAACGCGGAAAAACGATTCTCCTGAGTTCGCACCTTTTGTCACAAATGGAGGATTTGTGTGACCATATCGCCATTATTAACCGGGGTCGTCTCTTGTGCGAGGGTGCGGTGGAGGATTTATTACAGCTGAAGGGTGCGGAATCCTATCTGGTGGAAGGTCTCGATGCCTCGGGTCAAGCGGCGGTGAAGGCAGGTATTTCAGCAGCGGGGGGTTCCCTGAAGCAGGTTACGCCTGCGCGGCGCGGTTTGGAGCACTTGTTCTCTGAGGCCATTCAAGCGGAAGAGGGGGGCGCGGAATAATGGAACGGGTGGATCGTATCTGGGCGGTATGCGCGTTGACCTTTACCGAGGCAGTGCGGCAAAAGTTTTTCTACATCGTGCTTTTCATCGGTGGCGGGATGCTTTTGGGGTCCGGATATTTCCAGCAATTTGACTTCGGGGTCGATGAATTAAAATTCGTGATCGATTTCAGTTTTGGTACTTTGTTTTTTTTAGGAACGATTTTGGCAATTACCGCGAGTACCCAATTGTTCTATAGCGAGATTGAAAACCGCACCGCCCATACCTTGTTGGCAAAACCGGTGCGGCATTTTGAGTTCTTGCTGGGGAAATGCCTCGGGGTGCAGTTATTGCTCCTCCTCTTTGTTTTACTGCTTTGTGGATTGATGTCTGCCTTGTTGTATCTGCGTGAATTGTCGCTCCCCGTCACGGGCTCGGAAAGTCTGGTGCGTTACGGCGAACTATGGCTTTACGGATTGATACAGTGGGCACGCTTTGGGGTTTTATGTGGGGCCTGTCTCTTGGTGGGGAGTATTGCCCGTTCCTATCTCTTTACCATGATGGTGAGCTTCCTCTTAATGCTGGTAGGGCAATTGCAATATATCGCGCGGGAGAGTTATGCAGAGATCGCCTTCCTGCCTCTACGGTGGTTGGTCCAGACCCTCGCTTTGCTATTTCCAAACCTACAGGTCTTTAACGTTGGCGACCAACTCGGTCATGCTGCAGCCACCAGTTTGCCATTTGGGGTGCTCATACAAATCCTGCTCTATGCCGGGGCGTACACCCTCGCTTACCTCGGACTCGCATGGTGGAATTTTAAACGGCGGGAGCTTTAAGCGATGAACCTGCTTCAAACAGAGAGACCCCTTTTATTAAAGTTGCAAGCCGGCTTGCTTGCAGTCCTCGTCTTGAGTGCGACCGCTCTGGTTTTAAAACCTCTGGAAGAAAATTCCTCGCGGGCGCTTCAGGCCGGACAAGTGGAATTGCGTATGGATGCCCTCGATCAATCTGTCGGTCAGGGTGTGGTCTTGGGGGTCATGGGAGGCTTGCGTTCCCTGGTGGCGGATTTTGCTTGGCTGGAGTTAAATCGCAAATGGGAAGCGCGTGACCGGGCGGGACTCGGCGCAATGATTCAACTCGTTACCAGTATTGATCCACGACCAGAGTTTTTCTGGATAAACAGTGCCCGCATGGTTGGATACGACGTTCCACATTGGCGCATTGCAGCGGCAGGCGGTTACCAGCAGTTGTCCACAGCGGAGCAGGAGAACATCATTGCAGAGCAGGCAGAGCAGGCCCTTGTCCTCCTTGAGCGCGCCTTGCGTGTACATCCTCAAAGCCCGCGCTTAAAGCTCGAGGTTGGGCAAATATATTTAAATCGTCTGCAGGATTTTGAGTCGGCAGCACCTTGGTTCCTCGCTGCCTCCAAAGAAAAGAATGCTCCCTATTTTGTAGCTCGGATTTATGCGGATTTACTCCTGCGCCTCAATCGACCGGCAGAGGCCTATGCTTTCCTGAAGACCCTTTACTTGGAATTGCCCGATGATCCCATGGCACAGGCGACGATCGTGTTGGAACGCATCCGCGAACTGGAGGCTGAACTTAGAATCGAAGGTGCCGCGGCTTTTTCACCGAACCCTTAAATAACAGTGCGAAGACGCGGGTAATGCAGGCAATAAAAACAAAATGAACGGCAACCGACAGGCGAAAGCTCGCTACGCGACGGCACTCCGGCACCGCATCAATGCCGGTCGCGAGGCCCTTAAATCCCAAATCGGATTCTTCAGTCGTCAATTTGGAGAAGTGCCGAGCGAATGGAAAGCGGATGATACCCGCGTGACCTTTGCTGATTTTGCCATCTCCGAGCAATTGGCAATGCTCCTGCGGCGCGATTTCCCGGAAGATGATTTTTGCAGCGAAGAGGCGAGCCCCATGGATGAGGATCAGGTTCTAAGGGCAGCCTTTTCGTGGGTTCTGGATCCCATTGACGGAACCAATAACTACGCCCTCGGATTTCCGGTCTGCGCAATATCGCTGGCACTCCTTCATGAAGGGCAGCCGGTTTACGGATTTTTATATGAACATGCCACCGGTAGTATGCTCGAGGGTGGCCCGGGACAGGGTCTCTTCCGCAACCGCAAGCGCCTGAACCGTGACAGTCTTGCGGCAGAGGCGCAAACCATGCTGGGTTTGCATTACCCCATGCCGCCTGAAATACAGCGCGCCCTCGAACCATTGCTGGCACGTTATCGGGTGCGATGCCTTGGCAGCGGCGCTTTGACTCTCTCGCAGGTTGCCACCGGATATTTGAGCGGCGCGGTTGATTTCCGCGTAAAGGTCTGGGATTTGGCAGCCGCTTACGCCCTTTGCCAGGCGGTCGACCTGTCGGTTCGATTCATCAGAGAGAGCCCCTTTCCGTTGAGGAAATTCAACCCCGGGATGGATTTCTGTCCCTACTACGCCGGCAGTCCCGCGATCATTGAAGCGATTGAATCCTGCCTTCCCTAGTGTCGTTAGCACAAAGAAAAGGCCGCAGGGTTAGCTGCGGCCTTGATAGAAAGGGAAGTATGCCTTGCGGCTTAGGCTTCGTTTTCCTCTTCGGGATCGATTTCGAGTGAATCGTCCGCGCCATCCTCTTTGGCGTCTTCGAGAGCGGCTTTGCGGGAGAGGCGGGTCTTGCCTTTCTCGATGCCGATACACTTAACGACCATTTCGTCACCGAGTTTGCAGATGTCCTCGGTCTTGTTGACGCGGAAATCGGCGAGTTCGGAGATGTGGACGAGGCCTTCTTTGCCGGGCAGACATTCGACGAAGGCGCCGAATTCCTTGATGCCACGAACAATACCGCGATAGGTCTTGCCCACTTCAATTTCGGCAGTGCAAAGATCGACTTCTTGAATGGCGCGATCCATGGATTCCTTATCAGTGGCGAAGATGAGTACACGTCCGCTGTTATCGTCATCGATGTCGACCTGTGCGCCGGAGATTTCGGTGATGCGGCGAATGTTTTTGCCGCCGGGGCCGATGAGGGCGCCGATTTTCTCGGGATCGATTTTGATGGTGTGAATACGTGGGGCGTGTTCGCGGAGATCGCTGCGGGTCGCGGGAAGATGTTCGCTCATGATGGCGAGAATCTTCATGCGGGCAGTAGCGTTCTGTTTGATCGCTTCGAGCGTGATGTCGAAGGGAAGACCTTGAATTTTGAGGTCGAGCTGGAAGCCGGTGATGCCTTCGGTGGTACCCGCGATTTTGAAGTCCATGTCACCAAAGTGGTCTTCCGCACCGAGGATATCGGTAAGGATTACGTGTTTGGTGATTTTACCCGCATCATCACGCTCGCTAACGAGGCCACAGGAGATACCAGCGCAGGGGCCGGAAATAGGGACACCCGCATCCATGAGGGAGAGGGAACCGCCACAGATGGAAGCCATGGAGGTGGAACCGTTCGAGCTCATGACCTCGGAGACCACGCGGATCGCGTAGGGGAATTCATCCTCGGGTGGGAGGATGGGGAGGAGTGAACGCTCGGCAAGGGCACCGTGCCCGATTTCGCGGCGGCCGGTAAAGCCGAAGCGACCTGCTTCTCCGGTAGAGAAGGGCGGGAAGTTGTAGTGCAGAATGAAGGACTTGCTGGTCGCGCCGCCGGTGAGTCCATCGATATCTTGCACATCACGGCTGGTGCCGAGGGTGGAGATGACGAGGGCTTGGGTTTCGCCACGGTTAAAAATACCGGAACCGTGCACACGGGGGAGCACGCCAGTTTCGCAGGAAATGGTACGCAGATCTTCAGCGCCGCGACCGTCAACACGACGTCCGGTTTCGAGGATGTTCTGGCGATAGAGTTTTTCCTGAATTTCATCGAAGGCGCGGGCGACGTCATTGCCGTCCACATTTTCAGCGCCAATTTTTTCCCCAAGTGCTGCAGTGGTTTCCTTGGCGATCGCTTCAATGGCGAGCTTGCGCTCGGTGTAGCTGTCGTGGCCGAGGGCTTCCTGAACCTTGGCAGCGGCGTGTTCTTCACAGAATTCCGCAACTTCAGGAGGCGTGATCACGAGGGCAAATTCCTTCTTGGTTTTGCCAGCTGCCGCAGCGAGTTCCTTTTGAGCCGCAATAATGGGCTGGATCGCTTTTTGGGCATATTCAAGGGCTTCGTAGAAACGCTCGTCCGAGATGAACTCAGCAGAACCTTCAATCATCATCATTTCGGTTTCGCTACCGACGTAGATGAGGTCGAGGTCGGAATCGAGCATCTCATCATGAGTCGGATTGGTGATGAATTCACCGTCTACCTGAGCGATACGTGCACAACCGACGGGGCCGTTCCAGGGGATGTCGGAAATGAGCATCGCGGCAGAAGCAGCGTTGACCATCAGGATGTCGGGCTCGTGAACACCATCAGTGGAAAGGAGGAGTCCGATGACCTGCACTTCATTCATGAAGCCCTTAGGGAAAAGGGGGCGCAGGGGACGGTCGCAAAGACGTGAGGTAAGGATTTCCTTCTCGGA
>JAACDB010000076.1 GCA_009937095.1 Verrucomicrobiota bacterium | reverse complement strand
CTCTACGGATCCGCTAAAGAAATGCTTCGTCTCTACGAGACCCTCAACAGCGAACTACAGGAGATGCGAAAGGAAATTAGCGGTACCATTCATATCTCAACGGTCTACAGCATTGGACTTCACGAACTGCCGCCCTATGTTAAAATCTTTCTCGCAGCATACCCCGAGGTTAACATCCGTGTTGAATACCGTCGCGCAAATATGGTCTATGAGGACATCCTCAATAATTCCATCGACCTTGGACTCATCGCTTACCCTGAAAAACACAAGCAGCTCGAAGTCCTCCCTTTTCACGACGATACCCTCATCCTGGCCGCCAGCCCCGAGCATCCCCTCGCCAAAAAATCCAGCATCGATATCTCGAGCCTCAACGGGCACAAATTCATCGGCTTCGAGTCCGACATCCCCACTCGTAAAGCTACCGATCGAATCTTCCGCGAGTTTAACATCGACGCCGAACTGGTAATGGAATTCGACAATGTTGAAACCGTGAAACGCGCCGTCGAAATCAACGCCGGAATCGCCATCCTTCCCCAAACCCCGGTTACCCGCGAAGAAGCACAAAATCTCCTGAAAGTCATCCCGTTCAAAAACCAAAACTTCCGCCGACCCCTCGCCCTTATTCACCGCAAGGGCCGTGTGCTGACCCCCGCCATGAGGAAACTGATTGAATTGCTGACCACTAAAAAAATTAGTGGCTAAGCTGTCCGTCTACCCATCCTGCTTACTCGCATGAGACCAACAGGGAACATCATTTACAGCTACTTGACTCTTGATATTCATCCATGAGAAAAACACTCCTTTCAATCGCCAGCCTTTTCACTCTTATCGCCAGCAACTTCCAAGAACCTCTCTACGCCGAAGACTCACTGAGTAGCCTGAAACATCTTGAAACCCATGGCGGCATTGAGGCCGATGCCCTTGGTGAAAACGGACTTCGTGTTCTCCTGATGCCGGACGCACAATCACCGGTGGCAGCAGTCATGGTCACCTATGATGTCGGAGGACGCCACGAAGTCGCCGGAACCACCGGAGCAACCCACATCCTCGAGCATATGATGTTCAAAGGAACGGAAAACTTCTCCGGAGAAGACAGTTACTCCCCAACCATGGAGCGTATCGGTGCACGTTCAAACGCTACTACCTATTACGACCGCACCAACTACTACGCCGTCCTTCCCAGTCAATTTGTTCCCCTCGCGATCCAACTTGAGGCCGACCGTATGCGTAACCTCCGCATCCTCCCCGAAGACCTTGCCTCCGAGATGACGGTAGTACGCAATGAATATGAGCGCGGCGAAAACAACCCCGTTCGCACCCTCATTAAAGAAATATATGCCACCGCCTTTATGGCGCATCCTTACAGCCATCCCGTCATCGGCTGGCGTTCGGATATCGAAAACACTTCCCCTGAAAAACTGCGGCAATTTTACGACACCTTTTATTGGCCTGAAAACACGACCCTTACCATAATCGGCGGCTTTGATCGTGATGCCACGCTTGAAGCGATTCAAAAGCACTATGGTGCCATCCCAAAAGCACCCCAAGCCATTCCGCAAGTTGAGACCCTTGAACCCGAACAACTCGGCGAACGGCGCCTCAATATTGAACGCGCCGGAGAAGTCGGTGTCATCGCCCTCGCCCACAAAGTCCCCGAAGGCACCCACCGCGACTGGGCGGCGCTTCGCCTCATCGAACAAATCCTGGGCGCCGACCAAACCGGACGCCTGTACCGCTCACTCGACGACAAAGGCAAAGCCAGCAGTACTTTTTCCTTTGCTGCCCAACTCCACGACCCCAGCCTCTTCTTTCTCGGTGCTTACCTCACCCCCGACTCTACCCATGCCGAAGCCGAAGCCCTTATTATACAGGAAATCGAAAATCTCATTGCCGGTGGCGTGAGCGAAGAAGAGCTTCAACGCGCCAAAGCCGTCATTGAAGCCCAAACTGTCTACGGACGCGACGGCCCCTACGCCATCGCAAGCGCTATTAATGAATGCATCGCCCTCGGCGACTGGACCACCTACCTCACCCTTCCCGAGACCATCCAAAAAGTCACCCCCGCTGAGATTCAGCGTGCTGCTAAGAAATACCTCGTTTCCAAAACCCGCACTACCGGCTGGTTCCTTCCGGTGAAAAGCGACCGCCCAATCACTGCAGGACTACCGGGTCCAAATTACTTTCGTGACCCCGCCCTTTCTAACGATCCCGAAAACGAAAATACCCAATCCGCAGACTCCAAACCCGCCAGCGTTAATTTTGCCCCTCATATTCGCGAAACCGAGATCGGTCCCATCCGGCTGGTCACAGTGGATATGCCTCTCGATAAAGTGGTCTCATTCGTAGGGAGTTTCGCCGCGGGTAATGCCCACAATCCCGAGGAGAATCCCATCCTCGCATCCCTCACCGCTCAGATGCTCGATCAAGGCACCGAGCGCAACGACCGCTTTGCACTGGCAGAAAGCCTGGATACCCTCGGTGCTGAACTTGGCTTTCAAGCCGGGGCCCACAGCCTTACTTTTAACGGTAAATTCCTTCGCAATGATGCTGGCTTTGTCATGGACCTCCTTGCGGAACAACTACGCCTTCCCGCCTTTGATCCTGAGGTTTTCGCCGCGCTCAAAGAACGTACCCGCGGCAATATCCTGCGTGCCACCCACGACCCCGACTACCGTTCCGGTGCTGGTCTCACTCGTCTCCTCTATCCGGAGAACCACCCCAACTATGAAGTGCCCATTGAGACACAACTTGAAGCCCTCGAAAACACCACCGCCGAAGATCTCCGTAACTTCCATAAAAAACATTATGGCCCCGCTTCCATGACCCTCGTCTTTGCCGGCGATATTGACTTTGATCAGCTTTGTGCGGCTCTCGCCGCCTCATTCAGCGATTGGCAGGGCGGCAACCCCTACTTAGAAAACAAGATCGCCGTCAATCCAAGTAAGCCACAAAATCAAGTCATCCGTATCCCCGATAAAACTAGTGTTTCCTTAAGCCTCGGGCAATTCACCGGACTCCAGCGCACCGACCCTGACTACCTCCCCTTCGCAATAGGCAACTACATCCTAGGGGGTAGTTTTCATTCCCGCCTCATGACTGCAATCCGTGTCGAGAAGGGACTCACCTACAGCATTCACTCCAGTCACAGCGGCGATATCCTTACTCCCGGGAACTGGATCCTCGGTGCCAGCTTTGCCCCTGAAAGCCTGGAAGCCGGCCGCAAGGCTACACTGGAAGTCATTAAACAATGGTCTACCCAAGGCGTTACCCCCGAAGAAGTGGAGGCCGCCTGCACCACCCTGAGCGGAAAATACCTCGTAGGTCTCGCCACCACTGGGGCAGTCGCCGGTCAAATCCACAGCTTCCTACAGCGTGGCTATCCTGCTGATTACATCGATACACACCCGCAAAAACTTGCCACTATCACGGCCGAAGAAGTGAACCGTACGATCCGCAAATACCTCGACCCCAAAGCCCTTGCTGATGTTGCCGCCGGTTCCCTGCCCTAAATTTTCAAGTCGATGCACTTCCCGCTTGCCCCGTTCGCAACCATTCACGACCCTTCAATACTATGCCCAAAATTGACCTCGATATCGTCAAGCGCGTCCTTGAACAAAACAACACCGACATTCAGAAACTCACTGCTATTATTGACGATCTGAAACTCCAAATCCAGATTGAGGAGGAAGAACGCGCCAACCGACCCCCGCCCATTAAAAAACAACTAGTGGTACTCCTCGCCGACAACGACGGAACCCTCGCAGAGCAAGACATCACCGGTTGGATTCTCCAAATCCCGGAGGACGATTCCCCCGTCACTGCCAGCGAGCGTATCATCCGCGCGACCCACAACTACAACGCCACTCCCAAAGGTCGCCGCCTTCCCGTCAAAACCATTGGCGAAGCCTGTGAAGTCATCGGGCCAAAGTTTATGAAAGAGGAAAATGTCTGGGTTAAAACCAAAACCCCCGTCCTCGCAGTCGCGACGCCCAACACCATTCCCACCGATAACAGCGAATAATTCCTGTTAATAAAGGTGAGTGTCTTGTATTGTTCTTTATTTTACATTCATCATATTATACTTGTTGTATTTAGGGCTTGTACCTGCTTTTCTCGGCTTATGTCCGATAAAAAACCGCGATACGTACTAGGAGACGGAAACTACGCAGCTTCGCATATTGCCTACATGTTCAGTGAGGTTGCTTGTATTTATCCCATCACGCCCTCCTCACCAATGGCGG
>JAACDB010000013.1 GCA_009937095.1 Verrucomicrobiota bacterium | reverse complement strand
GTGCGCACCAGCCCCATGGTCGGTATTTCCAAGAGCCTCGCCTTTTTTGCCGTATTTTATGTCCTCATCAGCATCGCCACCCTGCTCGGCGAACGCCAAATCATTCCCGCATGGATGGCCGCCGGACTCCCCATCTTCGCCATGCTCTTCGTTTCCGACTGGCTCTTCAAACGCGCCAACTAAATTTCTGCCATCGCCAGACCCGCGATGCGTCCGGTCGTCCAGGCGGCTTGAAAATTAAAACCGCCGGTGATGCCGTCGAGGTCGAGGCATTCGCCCGCGAAGTGGAGACCGGGTAGGTGCTTGCTCTCCATGCGGCGGAAGTCGACGTCCTTGAGTCGTATGCCGCCGCAGGTGACGAATTCGTCTTTGTTGGTGGTCTTGCCTTCGACGCGGTAGGATCCGGCGAGGCATTGGGTGAGGAGGGACGCTTCGGGTTTTTTCCCGAGTTGTGCCCAGGGGCAGTCGTCGGGGATGCCCGCGTGCTGCACGAGGCGTTCCCATAGGCGACGGGGCAGGGGTTCGATGGGGGTGTTTTTGACGGCCTTGCGGGGGGCGTCTTGACGGAGTTGATTAAAGTTAACCTTAAGTTGCGCTTGGGTCATTTCGCCAAGCCAGTTGACGGTGATATCAAAATGGTAATTCACGCTTTGAATCTCGCGGGCTCCCCATGCGGAAGCGCGGAGGATGGCGGGGCCGCTGAGTCCGCGGTGGGTAATGAGGAGGGGGCCGGATTGCGGTTTGTTGGCGGGGAGGGCGGTGACGCGGGCTTGGGGAACGGAAAGCCCGGCGAGGTCGTGGAGGCGGGCGTCGTTGACGTTAAAGGCGAAGAGGGAGGGCGCGAGGGCTTCGATGTGGTGACCGAGGGCGCGGAGGTCATCGGGCAGGCTGGAGCCTTTGAGGGAACCTGCGGCGATACAGACGGCGTGGGCTTGCATGTGGCTGCCGTCGGTGAGGGTAAGTTGAAAGCCGGTGCCGGGCTGGTGAGTCAGTTTGGCAAGTCCGCATCCATTCCGGGTCTCGATGCCCAGTTCGCGGGCGGTGCCGCGCAGGCAGTCGATGATGGTTTGGGAATCATCGGTCACGGGAAACATGCGTCCGTCGGGCTCGCGTTTAATGGCGACGCCGCGCTGCTTGAACCAATTGAGGGTGTCGCGCGGTTGCCAGCGGTGAAAGGCCGCGCGGAGTTCGCGGGCGCCACGGGGGTAATGGGTCGCCAGTTCGGCAGGGTCGAAGCAACTATGGGTGACGTTACACCGCCCGCCGCCGGAGATCTTGACCTTCTGTAGGCAGTGTTTGCCTTTTTCGAGCAGGAGGACACTGGCCTTGGGATTGGCTTCGGCGGCAGTGACAGCAGCGAAGAATCCGGCGGCACCGCCACCGATGACGGCAATGATGCGGGGTTCTGGCTTGAGCGGTGGCATGGGGCTAGGGTGTTAATTGCCGCTTAAAAAGCGATTATATTTGCAGGCGGCATGCATGCATCCTTTTGTGCAGAGCTTTTGAAGCCCAATCAACGGCTCAATCGACCCTAGCAACTATCGTGATTCATCTTATTTACCGAAAATTCGGCAATCGTCTGCATACGAAGGACGATCTGCTTTCAGGACTTACCGTGGCTCTCGCTCTGGTGCCCGAAGCCGTGGCCTTTGCGATCATTGCGGGGGTGCCGCCTCTGGTGGGACTCTACGCCGCCTTTATGGTGTGTTTGATCACTGCGGTGGCAGGTGGACGCCCGGGGATGATCTCGGGTGCAACCGGTGCCTTGGCGGTCATCATGGTGGGGCTGGTTAAGTTTGGCAATGACCGCGGTGTGGAACTCGGGCTCGGCGAAAATGCGGGGCTTCAATACCTATTTGCGGCGGTTATTTTAATGGGGCTCATACAGGTCGGTTGCGGCGCCTTGCGACTCGGTCGTTTCATTCGACTGATTCCGCAGCCGGTGATGTTCGGTTTTGTCAACGGCTTGGCGATTGTGATTTTTCAGGCGCAGTTCCCGATGTTCACTCAGGCGCCCACCGAGGTCGGGGCGGCATGGTTGGGTGGTGCGTCGCTCTATCTCATGGTGGGTCTGGTGGCCCTCACCATGTTCATTATTCAATTTTTGCCAAAGTTGACCACGCAGGTGCCGTCGTCGCTGGTCGCGATTGTTGCGGTGAGCCTGATCGTGATCGGGATGAATCTCGACACGCTGGTGGTGGGCAACATGTCGGCCATTGGCGGTGGGCTTCCAAGTTTGGTTCAGTTTAATATCCCGCTCAATTGGGACACCTTCCAATTTATTCTTCCCTTTTCGATTATTCTCGCGGCGGTAGGATTGATTGAATCGCTGATGACCCTCACCTTGATTGACGAGTTGACCGAGACGCGGGGACAGAGCAATCGCGAGTGCTTAGGGCAGGGGCTTGCCAATGTAGTGACCGGTTTCTTTGGAGGAATGGGCGGTTGCGCCATGATTGGGCAGAGCATCATCAATATTCGCTCCGGTGGGCGGGGTCGCTTGTCCGGCATCGCGGCGGGTACTTTCCTTTTGATCTTCATTCTTTTTGCCAGTCCGCTCATTGAACGCATCCCGCTAGCAGCACTCACGGGCGTAATGTTTATGGTGGTGGTGGGTACCTTTGAATGGTCCAGCTTTCGGATTCTGCGCAAGATTCCCAAAGCCGACGCCTTTGTGCTGGTACTGGTTTCCGGCATCACGGTGGTCACACACAATCTCGCCCTCGCGGTGATTTCAGGAGTGATCGTGTCCGCGCTGGCTTTTGCCTGGAAGTCCGCGCACCATATTCACGGTTCGTCGGAAACTCGGGCAGACGGCATCAAAGTGTATTTCCTACATGGCCCACTTTTCTTTGGCTCGGCAACGGAGTTCAGTAATGAGTTTAAACCCGCCTCGGATCCCGATGAGGTCATTGTGGATTTCAAGGACTCGCGGGTTTGGGATCATTCCGGTTTGGATGCCATCAGCAAATTGGCAGACCGCTACCGTGCTGCTGGAAAAATTCTGCATTTGCAGCACATCAGTCCCAATTGCCGGGAATTGCTCAGCAATGCCGGCAGCATGGTGGATATCATTGTTTTGCCCGATGATCCAACTTACCAGGTGGCGAATATCAAGATTGCAGACTAGCTTGGATTTGGGTAGGTCATTTCGCATGAGTAATCGAATCAGCGCTATTCTAGATGAAGCAAAAATTAAACAAGCGGGGCAGCTCTGGATTCTGAATCAGGCAATGCTTGCCTATCTTGGGGTCTACTTGCTCTTGGTGATACCTGCCGCAATTATCGCAGCGGCTGCCAGTCCGGAGGCCGTTCTGCTCAGTGAGCTCGTTTTTAAATTATTCCTCTTACCGCTCCTGACTTATCCGCTCTTTGTCGGAATCCTCTGCCTGGGTATCGCCCGCGCCCGAGTGCAGGATATTCAGGCAGGTGCAATCTTTGGACACTACGGCAAGATGCTGTCTTTGTATGGATTTCAGGTCGTCTGTTCTATTGGTAGCATTATTATCTTAATTCCCTGTGTTACCCTTATGATCGTAACGGCATACTCGGACCTCTTGCTGTTGATGACGGTCATTATTGTCCTGACGAGTGTTCTGTTTTTTAGTCTGGGAATCTATTTGAGTTTTGCGGCTCCCTTAATCGCAGATAAAGGCCTCGGGGTTATTGAGTGCATCAAGCGTTCCTTTAAGGCGGTACACTTGCCCGGTAAATTCTTTCTCCTGGTCCGTTTCTGGTTGCTGCTTTTCCTTTGGACAATCCTGGGGCTCTTCACCTTGGGCATCGCCTACTTCTGGATCTTCCCGAAATACATCATCGCTTACGGCATCCTCTACCGCGACTTGTTTGATTCTGAGACCGTCATTGCCGAGTCAGGCGACGCGGCGTATGAGGGTCCGTTGTCAAAGTATTCCCAGGCTCAGTAATTGAACGCGCTCCGTGACCTCTGTGTCTTTTTGGTGTATCAAGATAGCAGGTACCGACAAGGTGTGTACCACCGAGGCACGGAGTGAGCAGAGGTGCCAAAGAAAAAACCGCCCTTTGTGGGAGCGGTTTTAAATGGCACACCTGCAGGGACTTGAACCCCGAACCTCCTGATTCGTAGTCAGGCGCTCTATCCAATTGAGCTACAGGTGCATTAAAAGGAAGCGATGACTGTGCGAGCTTGGACGCTTTTAATCAAGGCTAAGTTTTGGGAAAATAAGAGGCGTACCTATAAAAAACGGAACCAATAAACTGCGGCGAGGGCGAGGGTACCGAGAATGAGCAGGACCCACCAGATTTTGGAAGCGCAGCAAGGCTTGCGGTTAATGGCGGCAATCATGCCACCCAAGGCGAGCCAAATAAAGAGCTTAATTATAATCCAGGGCTCGCTGTAGCTGTAGCCCAGTTTGGCGATGAGTCCGAAGCCCGCGATGAGGATGAGGACGAGGCCGATACCGCTGGTGATAGAGCCCATCTTTTTAAGGCTGGGGCTGTCGCTTCCTGCGAGGGCACGGCCGAGGAGGGCGCCGTAGCCGAGGAAAACCATGAGGATGCCGAGGATGTGAAGGATTTGATAGACTTGGTGTGACATAGGAGGGTGGAGCATTGGGTTTTGGTGATAAAAAGCAAGCCCGGGTATGGGTCACCCGGGCCTGCGCTTTGTTGTGGTTGTCTTGAATGGCTCGAGATTTACACGACCTTTGGGATGGCGGCAGGGATGTCTACCTCGTGGGTGTTTTTGCGTTTGACGCGCTCCAGACGGGAACGGCGACGCAGCATGCGGTCGAGTTTTTGCACCATGAGGTCGATCGACTTGTAGGTGTCATCACTGGCGACCCGTACGATATGATCATTTCCGCGCACTTCAAGATGGCCTTTAGCCAGGTATTCGCCCTCATGGGTTTTGTTGTGCGGTGCGTATTCCAATTCTACTCGCATGCGCACAATATGATCATCGTGCTCGAAAAGTTTTGCCGCTTTTTCGTAAACCATGTTTTTCATCGCATCGGTGAGGGTGATGTTGATGCCGGAGATGATGATATCTTGATCTTTCATATTTCGCGTCCTTGGTTGTTTGGTTGTAGTTGAACGGATACAATGCTACCCGTTGTTAAATTTATGAAAGGAACCAAATCAAAAAGTTCGAAGTTTTCCTTGGGGTCCAAGTCGCCGCAGGAATATTTAAAGCGGGTGGCACTGGTAGTCGTGACAGGGGGTTCTTCGGGAATTGGGAGCGCTCTAATCAAAGCAATATTAGTAATAAGCCCTGGGGTCATGGTATGCAACCTTTCTCGAAAAAAACCGGAATTCTTTTCGGGGGAATCGACTGCACATTACGGAGTGGATTTGATGGAAACGGCATCTTTGGCGCTGGCAGCAGACTGGGTGCAGGCTAAAATCGCTGAAGTAGGACCCGGTGAGGTCTTGCTAGTGAACAATAGCGGTTTTGGGGATTATGGGCCTTTTGCGGAAGTGGAACGTGAAAAGCAGCTCGATATGATTGATTTGAATGTGCGGGCGGTGGTAGACCTTACGGCACGCCTGTTGCCGCAGTTGCTCGAGCGCGGCGGGGCTGTGGTGAATGTGGCCTCAACGGCGGCTTTTCAGGCAACGCCTCAAATGGCGACCTACGGCGCCAGCAAAGCCTTTGTTTTGAGTTGGTCGCTGGCATTGAACGAGGAGTTGCGCGGAACTGGGGTGCATGCCCTTGCGGTTTGTCCCGGGCCAACCCGTTCGAATTTCTTCAAGGCGGCGGGTTTTGCCAGTCCACCGGGAGAGGGTGGTTTGAATAAATGGCTGGATATGACGGCGGAGGAAGTGGCCACTCGTACCTTGCGGGCATTGGCACGTCGAAAAGCGGTGGTGGTGATGGGCTGGAAGAATGCCCTCATTGCGTCCTCGTATCGCTTTACGGGAAAAGTGCTGTGTGCGCGCATTGCGGGTGCGGCCATGAAAAAGCTGCGCTTGGAGCAATACCGTGAGCAAACAAAGGAATTGGATGTCTGATTCCGAGATCACGAATCCAGACGCTCCTCTAGTGGATCCATCGGTATTGCCCGACTGGATTGTTCAGGAGGATGCGGAGTTGTTAATCGTCAACAAACCGGGTTGGCTGGTTTGTCACCCGTCAAAGAATGGCCCTTGGTCGAGTTTGGTGGGCGCGGTGCGAGAATACCTGCAGGCCGATAAATTGCATTTGGTGGCGCGGCTGGACCGTGAGACGAGTGGTCTGGTTATTTTTGCCCGCCGTCCGGCGGTGGCGCGTAAATATCAAATGGCGATACAGGAACGGCGGGTGCGCAAATCTTACTACGCGATTCTAGAGGGCGAACTGAAGGAGGCGGTAACCGCAAATCAAGCGATCGGACGTCGCAAGAGCGGAGGGCCGGTGCACGTAAAAAACGAGGTGCGGCTGCACGGCGGTGGGCAGGATGCCTTAACGGAATTTGAACCGATTGCCGAAGGGGGAGGGTATACTTTAGTTCGGGTGCGACCGCACACGGGTCGCAAGCATCAGATTCGGGTTCACGCGGATTTTATCGGGCATCGTGTGGTCGGTGATAAACTTTATGGGCCGGACGAGCGACTCTACCTTGAGTTCATCGAGCACGGGTTTACCGAGCGACTGGCGGCGGCGCTTCCGCTAAAACGTCAGGCGCTGCATTGCCACCAATATGTCTTTGAGTTTCCCGAGGGTGAGGTGTGCTTTACCGCGCCTTTACCCGAGGATTTGCAGTCCTTTGTGCGCGACCGCATGCACCTGGAGCTGGATTAGAGGCTGACTGCGCCGCTGAAATAAAGGATGGCGACCTGTGCCAAGCCGATGACGAAACCGAGCAGGGCGCCCAGGCGCTCGATGGTGCGGAATTCACGTCGGGCGACTCCATTGACAATGGTTTCAAGGCGTTCGAGGTCGAAGGCAGCGATGTTGTCTTCTATGAGTTGTTTGAGATCAACGGAGCTTTCGAAGCGGGTCGCTACTTGTTCCATGAGAGGGGCGGCTTCTTTTTTGATTTCCGCAGTGGCGATGACTTCAAATTTTGCGAGCAGGCCATCGTTGATGAAACTGCCAAGCAGGGGGATGGCTTGTAATTGCGGGCCGATGCGCTCCCAAACGAGAGCATGTGCGGCTTTCTCGAGATCGGGACTTAGGTCAATCTTACGGATTTCGTTGAGGATCGCGTGTTGTTGAAGGATCTCGCGTTCAATGATTTCTGCGGCTTCGGCGGCGAGTTGTTTTTGGCGTCGTGGAATCAGTCCTTGCCAGCGCAGTCCTGCGATTTGGATGGGTTTGCGGGGATGAAAAAGCATCTTGATGGCAACCCAATTGGTGAACCAACCAATGGCACCCGTTATGAAGGGGGTGAGGCAAAGGAGGAAGGTGGTGTTCATGGTAGTGGACTGCAGCTATAAAAAAGTCCCCGCGTACGAGGACTTTTTGAGCTTAAGGAGCGGCTTTATTCCGTAGGCAGGATAATTTCCTTGGCGGAGCAACCCTGCTTGATCATGGGCAACACGTGCTCAGTGTGAGGCACGACGATTTCCAGAACGTAAGGACCATCATGCGCGATCATTTCCTCCAGGGCCTCGCGCAGATCTTCGCGTTTGATGACGCGGCGTACGGCTACTCCGAATCCTTCTGCGATTTTCACGAAATCCGGATAGAGGGCGTCTACATTATCGGGGCTACCGATGTCATCTTTGTCGCAAAGAATGGTTTGTCCGCGTACGCTATCGTACATCAAGTCTTCCCACTGAACCACCATGCCGAGGTGTTGGTTGTTGAGGATGATGCTCTTGGCATTGATTTTTTCGATCTTGGCGGTACCGAGTTCCTGCACGTTCATGAGGAAGCAACCATCGCCGTCGATATTGATGACGAGGCGATCGGGGCAGGCAACCTTCACGCCTAGAGCAGCAGGCAGACCAAAGCCCATTGTGCCGAGGCCGAGGGAACTGATATAGCTGCGGGGCTCACGGAATTTGAAGAACTGTGCGGCCCACATTTGGTGCTGTCCCACGCCGGTGGTGATGATGGCGTCGCCCTTGGTGATGTCATAGAGCGTTTCAATGGCTTCCTGTTGGGTGATGTGCTCGCCCTTTTCGTAGCAGAAGGGGTGCTCGGCCTTCCATTTGTCGCAGGTAGCGATCCAGTCGCTGAGGTCGGGCTTCTTGAAGCTTTTCTCTTTGGCGAGCGCAGTCAAACGGCTCAGGGCGTGTTTGACGTCAGAGTGAATGGGGAGGGCGACACGTTTGTTCTTGTTGTGCTCGGAAACATCAATGTCGATATGGACGATTTTGGCATCGGGGGCGAATTTATCGACCTTGCCGGTGATGCGGTCATCAAAACGGGCACCCGCGCAAATGAGGAGATCGCTATCGCAAACCGCCCAGTTGCCCGCGACCGTTCCGTGCATGCCGAACCAATAGAGCGAGAGCGGATGCTCAGCGTCAAAGGCGCCCAGTCCCATAAGGGTCGAGGCAACCGGCACGCCGGTCTGTTCTGCAAAGGCGAGCAGTTCTTTGTGTGCTTCGCCGGAGATGATACCACCGCCGACGTAAAGTACCGGACGTTTGGCTTCAGCGATCATATCGAGGACCGGAGCGAGATCGGCATCATCGGCTTGGGGGGCCGTTACATCTGCCTGGTAGCCGGGTAAGTCGACTTTGGCGGGGAAGGTCGGTTTGAAAACTTCTTGTTGGATGTCCTTGGGGATATCGATAACAACCGGGCCGGGGCGTCCGGTGCTGGCAATATGAAAGGCTTCCTTGATGACGCGGGGTAGGTCCTCCTTATCAAGCACCAGATAGGAGTGCTTAACGATGGGAAGGGTCATGCCGTAGAAGTCGGTTTCCTGGAAGGCTGCTTTGCCGATGAATTGCTGATAAACCTGTCCCGTGATGGCAATGAGGGGAACGCTGTCCATGTAGGCATCGGCGATACAGGTAACCAGATTGGTGGCCCCGGGGCCGCTGGTGGCCATGCAAACTGCGGGCTTTCCGGTAACGCGAGCATGACCGTGCGCCATGAAACCGCCACCTTGTTCAAAGCGGGGAAGGATGGTGCGAATCTTTTTACTTTTGGTGAGTGCTTGGTGCAATTCAAGGGAAGCGCCGCCGGGATAAGCATACACCACGTCCACACCTTCGCGCTCAAGGGCAGCGACCATTACGTCGGCGCCTCTCATTTCAGGACCTATTTCGTCCTGTTGCGGAAGTTCTTCGGCTTTTTCTGTGTGCTTCATAGAAGGTGGTGGTAGATATCGAGATACGACTTTTATGCCGTAAAAATAAAAGAATGTAGGATAAGATAGGATTCAACGGGAAAATCAAGCATGGAAGGGGCTTGCCCGAGCATTCAAAATCAACAGTGCTTGTTGCTATGGCAAAAGTATTATTCCTCGGAGATATCGTTGGTCGCCCCGGTCGCAGCTTTGTCGGTCAGCGTTTGGCTACGCTTCGTGCCGAATTGGGGGCGGACTATGTGATCGCCAATGCGGAGAATGCTGCTGGGGGTGCTGGCCTGACGGCGAGGATCGCAGAAGCGCTGCTCTCGGCAGAGGTGGACGCCATCACGCTTGGAGATCACGTTTGGGATCAAAAGAACTTTGAAAACGAGATCGATGGGTTGGAACGGGTCTGCCGTCCTGCCAATTTGCCCGAGGGAAATCCCGGGCGCCGCTATTTAGTGATTGAAAAAGAGGG
This sequence comes from Verrucomicrobiota bacterium, assembly GCA_009937095.1. Taxonomy (GTDB): domain Bacteria; phylum Verrucomicrobiota; class Verrucomicrobiia; order Opitutales; family Coraliomargaritaceae; genus UBA7445. Next base: position 899 of record JAACDB010000013.1, on the reverse strand, counting down.
ATTTCGTCTGGGGGTCGCCACTGTGCTGGGCCGAAATTTCATGGGGATTAAAGCGGATGCTTGCCCCTTCAAGACTGCGGATTCCCTGATACACGAACTCAAGGAACAGGAAAATTGCGATGCCGTTTTTATTGAGGCCCATATGGAGGCTACCTCAGAGAAGATCGCCCTCGGCAGGCATCTGGACGGACGCGCCGCTGCGGTCATCGGGACCCACACCCACGTGCCCACTGCCGACGGGCGTGTACTCCCGGGGGGCACCGCCTATCTGACCGATGCGGGTATGTGCGGCCCCTATGCTTCCGTACTGGGTCGCGAGGTCGAGAGCGTGACCGCAAGTTTCCTCGATAGCATGAAGCGCCGTTTTCCAGTTGCGGAAGGGGACGTGCGTATCGCGGGGGCACTAATAGGGATCGACCCTAGTAATGGTCTTGCTATTTCGTTTGAGCGGATTGAAGTCGGCGCAGAAAGCTAAGCCTCGATTGCGAGGTCAGCATCGTCGACAGCCTTTCGGGAACCTAAAAAGTGCAGGAGACATTCATAGTCAGACGGTCGTCGAGTTCATTGCTGGAGAGGCTGCCACGAAGCGGTTCTTGAGAAGGTCTGCGGTAAGGTTAAGTGTAGATTGAGTGCCAAGATAACCATAGTTATCGATCGCACCTTGTGCGGTTGTAGTAAGGTCTTTTTTGCACTTACAATTCCACGGTTGATAAGGTCACCGTCTACCTCTGCATCCAATTTACCTATAGAACTAATTGTCCCGCTATTTAGTAAGTCACCTTGCGTTTGTATTTCCAGCTCTGCTTCCTGTGCACCTATTTCACCCGCATTGTTGATGCCGATTCCATATTCATTGGCAACAAGGTATATTTTTCCCGCATACATTCCTCCGAGCGCCT
>JAACDB010000075.1 GCA_009937095.1 Verrucomicrobiota bacterium | reverse complement strand
TGCCCACCCTCTGCCTGCAGCGATTGCCTGCCGGATAAAAATGCGCGCCTGAAACAATTGGGTTTGAAAACCGTTGGCTGGGATTACGTGGTCGCGCTTGCGGGTAATCCCAACACAGGGAAAAGCACGGTCTTCAATGCCCTGACAGGACTACGGCAACACACCGGCAATTGGCCGGGCAAAACCATTGCCCGCGCTGAAGGGGGCTTCTCGCTCCGCGAGGCGCGTTATAAATTGGTCGATTTACCGGGTACCTATTCCCTGCTCTCCACCTCCACTGACGAGGAAGTCGCCCGTGATTTCCTACTCTTCGGGCAACCGGATGTCACCGTCATCGTCATGGATGCCACATCCGTGGAGCGGAACCTGAACCTCGCCCTGCAGGTGTTGCAAATCACCAATCCAGTGGTGGTGGCCTTGAATTTAATGGACGAAGCGGAAGCACATGCTATCGCGGTAGACGCGAAAGCCCTGGCCCGCAAACTGGGAGTACCGGTCATTCCCATGGCAGCCCGCAGCGGCAAAGGAGTGGATAATCTGCTCAACGCCATTGAATCTGTGGCGACACAAACACTGACATGTGAACCCCTCCGTATTCCCCTGGCGGCCCCCGAGCAAATGGAGTTGCTTGAAGGTCTGGCGCAAGATTTGCAAAAAACTTTTCCCGATCTCAAACAAAGTCAATGGGTCGCCTGGCGTCTGCTTGAAAACGACAACCGCATCAAGGAAGCGGTGCTCTCTGGAGCGATACAGTCACAAGCTGCCGAGGCATCGGAAAAGCATACCGGCGGGCAGACAATCGTGGAACAAGCCTCCGAATTGCGTTGGAAATTACCTCCGGATTTCCACGCCACCACCGTGGAATCCATCTCTGCGGCCTCTGCCGGAATTGCGAAAGACTGCGTACAAACTGGCGGCCCTTCCACCCGCTTGCGTTGGCAACGGGCGCTCGACCGTTGGCTCACCCATCCCTTGACCGGCTTCCCCTTGATGGCCCTTATCCTGATGGCGGTCCTCTGGATCACCATCGAGGGTGCGAATGTTCCCAGCGCGATGTTGGCGAGTCTATTCCTGGAACAACTTCACCCTGCCCTCAAGGGACTTTCCGCAGAAATCGGCCTGCCCTTCTGGCTGGACGGACTGCTCCTTGACGGCGTCTTCCTAACCAGCGGCTGGGTCATCAGCGTGATGCTGCCACCCATGGCAATCTTCTTTCCGCTCTTCACCTTGCTGGAGGATTTCGGCTACCTCCCCCGGGTAGCCTTTAACCTCGACCGCCTCTTCCAAAAAAGCGGGGCTCACGGCAAACAAGCCCTCACCATGGCGATGGGTTATGGCTGTAACGCTGCCGGAGTCATTGCTACCCGTGTGATCGATTCCCCCCGCGAACGCCTGATTGCCATCCTCACCAATAACTTTGCCCTCTGCAATGGACGCTGGCCCACCCAAATTCTAATCGCCAGTATCTTCATCGGTGCCCTTGCCCCCAAACCACTTGCGGGGCTCATTGCGGCAACGGGAGTCTTCGCGGTCGCAGCGCTGGGCATCCTTCTGACCTTCCTTGTTTCCTTTGGCCTCTCGCGCACCCTGCTCAAGGGAACCGCTTCGGCCTTCAGCCTGGAAATGCCCCCTTACCGCCCGCCCGCCATTTGGCGCACCCTCTATACCTCCCTTATCGACCGAACCCTTTTTGTGCTTTGGCGCGCGGTGGTTTTTGCGGTGCCCGCAGGTATCGTAATCTGGAGCATTTGTAATATCGACCTCGGCGGCCAGTCGCTGGCCCTCTGGGCAATTCTGGGACTCGATCCCCTTGCGGCAGTCTTTGGCCTAACGGGGGTCATTCTGCTCGCCTACGTCGTTGCCATTCCCGCCAATGAAATCGTCATCCCCACCATTCTCATGCTCACCGTCATGGTCACCGGCATGGCGGTCGATGGCGCGGGCGGCGCAGGCGTGATGTTTGAAACCGACGACCTTCAAGCACTGGGCAGTCTCTTGATTGCGGGTGGATGGACCACCCTCACTGCGGTTTGCCTGATGTTGTTCAGCCTCTGTCACAATCCCTGCAGCACGACCCTCTACACGATTTTCAAAGAGACCGGTTCCCTGAGATGGACAGCCTGGGCTGCGGTAATTCCAACCGCCATCGGCTTGATTCTTTGCGCCTTAGTGAGCGGCACTTGGTATTTATTCAGCTAGCCGCTTCAGGCGGGCAGATCTCAAAAACCAGAGCAGTGGTATTGTCCCTGCCATCCGTCGCCACCGCCTCACTTACGAGCCGTTCCGCCAAAGCATCAGACTCATTCGTTCGGACATCACGAATAATACGGTTCATGCCACTATCCCAAAGGCCTTCCACCAAACCGTCGGTACACAATAAGAAGCGGTCTCCTGTCTCATAACGCACCGAACCCACGGATGGATGCAGCATTTGAGTCGCGCCGCCTAAAGCCTGTTGCAACGCGTTGCGTCCGGGATGCCCCCGCGCTTCGCGTTCATTAATCTCACCCTTAAATTGCATCCAACCAACATGGGTGTGGTCCTGCGTGAGCTGACGAATTTCACCCGCAGCAGGCAAATGATATATCCGACTGTCACCGATGTGGCAAAAATACAAGACTCCGGGTCGCACCCAACACAAACTCAAGGTCGCGCCCATGCCGGACAATTCCTCGTAGCTCTCGCCCATCTCCAGAATGGCCGTGTGAATACGCTCAAACAATTCCGTCAAAATATCACTCGCACCGATCTCCATCCCCCCCGCGGCATTGCGGAAGCATTCCGGAATCATCTGCGTGATCTTTTCCACCGCAATCGAACTGGCAAACTCTCCGGCATTCGCTCCACCCATTCCATCACTCACCGCAAAAATGAAATCATGACTCGCCAGACCCGCCTCGCCATATTTTCCAAGCCGCCGCACTTCTTCGCCATCACCCGTCAACGCGAGAAAGGCGTCCTCGTTGTTTTTGCGATAGCGCCCGACATCCGTCAGACCCGACCATGTGATCACCGGTAAGACGGCCTGCTCCGATTGTGGCTTGGCTTCAGTCATGGCTGTAGGCGTCACGGTTGGGGTGCGACTTCATCGGCGGCGAGGGCGGATAACCCGGCTCCAGAATAGTGGCGAATTCAAAATCGATGATACAAAAACGTCCCGCCTGTTCGTGATAGGTGATATTGCGCACCTCCGCATCCTCGTGGCGTACGCCGTAAGATTCCAACTCCGCAAAAAGTTTTTCGCATTTGCCCGAGCTCACGTGGTCCACCCGTTTGCCGGCATTACTAGTCACTAGATAAAGTTCCTCGTCGTCTTGTTGCAGCATGCGCGGCACGAAAGGGCATTCCTTTTTTTGAAGAAAGGACAAGACCCGCTTCTCATTTTCATAGCGTTCCCGAGCCTGTGGACCCTTGAAATATTTGTGCACCCGACCGTCGTATCCAATACGTACCACCGCCCGCGCAGTATTTTTTGCCTCCCGCATATCCCAAAGAGTGAAACTTTGTTCCCCTTCTGGCAAGTCCATGCGTTACGCTTTTTTAATCTATACCCTTAAAGACCCTGCTTTTAAAGGATCGCCCCAATAAAATCCCAAAAAAGCCTTGCCGATAATCGCTGGCATGCATTCTGCTTAGTATTCGTCTCGATGAAATATGGCATTCCGCCGCCTTTCATTGTAAGCAAACAAACAAAACCTGACTTAAACGCAGCACTATTATGGCTAAACTAAAACTCGAATACCTCTGGCTCGACGGTTACACACCGGTCGCCAACCTTCGCGGCAAAACCAAGATTGTTGAAGGCGATCCCAGTAAATTCTCTCTCGAAGATTGCCCCATGTGGGGTTTCGATGGCAGCTCCACCCAACAAGCAGACGGCAGCAGCTCTGATTGCATGCTCAAGCCCGTGGCGCTCTACCCCGACAGTACCCGCAAGAACGGCTTCCTCGTAATGAGTGAAGTCATGCTTCCTGACGGTACTCCCCACCCCAGCAATGCCCGCGCCACCATTCCGGAAGACAACGGACTCTGGGTTGGACTCGAACAGGAATACTTCCTCCATTCCGAAGGTCGCCCGCTCGGATGGCCCGAAGATCCCAACAGCTTCCCCGCCCCACAAGGTGAATACTACTGCGGCGCTGGTTACTGCAACGTAGGTGATATCGCCCGTGACATCGTTGAGGAGCACCTCGACATCTGCCTCGACGCAGGCATCAACCACGAAGGTATCAATGCCGAGGTCGCCAAAGGCCAATGGGAATTCCAGGTCTTCGGTAAAGGTTCCAAGAACGCTGCCGACCAGATCTGGGTTGCCCGTTACATCCTCCTTCGCCTCTGTGAAAAATACGGTGTCGATATCGAGTGGCACTGTAAGCCCTTCGTTGGTGACTGGAACGGTTCCGGAATGCACTGCAACTTCTCGACTGATTACATGCGCCAAACCGGCGGCAAGGAATACTTCCTCAAGCTCATGGACAAGTTCGAAGAGTACAAAGATGAGCACATCGCGGCTTACGGCCCCGATAACCACATGCGCCTCACCGGCCTTCATGAGACTCAGTCCATCGACAAGTTCTCTTGGGGTATTGCCGACCGCGGCGCGTCCATCCGCGTTCCACACAGCTTCGCTAATGATGGCTACAAGGGCTACCTTGAGGACCGTCGCCCCAATTCGCAGGGTGACCCCTACAAGATCGTTTCCCGCGTCTCCAAGACCGTGTCGGAAGTCGAAGCCGAGTACAAATAAACGAAGCGTCCCGATTGGGATGTTAACCTTTCCAACGCCGTCCCTTTCCGGGGCGGCGTTTTTTTATGATACCCGCTTCAAAGCATGAATACTCACCGGACCCCCGGGCGAAGCGATCACGGAATCCGGTGGGCCCAAGGGTGTCGCCAATCCATCCAAGGCAAATAAACGCGTGGAATAAGACCGCAAATCCACATCACAAAATTGATAGGGAGCGTGGTGTACCTGCCCCGTATACAGGCGATCTTTGCGGGCATCATGTGAGAAAAGCCGATACCGTTCCACCAGGAAAAATTCCAAACTACCGGGTTCGGCTTTACGCAAAGCCCCGCGTCGCGACCAGCAATAGCGCTGCGCCTCGTCCCAATCGGTCAACATACGCCGGCTTGAATGGTACTCCATACCCGCCTCCGACTCGCTAGCCCGCATGCGCGCATGACAATACGGCAAATGAAAAAACTTACGCGCAATCCAGACGGGCAAACGATGGGAAGTGTCCAAAGAAAAAAACCAGACCCCCGGGCGACCCTGCTTATCCACCACATAAGTCCGCAGATTCAACTCCAGGAAATCCGAAATCCCCGGTACCGACGGCAATCCTCTCGGACGCACCCCCCGCATGAAAAACGGCACCACTCCGATCCAGGCCTTCCCTTCAAAACAATCCACCCGCAAGGCATCCGGGAGTCGTGCCTGCACTACCTCCGCATCCACCGCCCAATGCAAAAACAACAACTCCCGCCACTCCTGATACATCACACACGGTTCCGCAGGACGTTGCCGTTCCCGAAGGCGCTGCGCCATGCTCGTGGCTTCACTTTTTAGAGCGTGCATAATAAGCAATCCCCCCACGCGCCAAATCCTAACAAGATAAGCACAATCGAATCACAAATGCATTGACGCCTCTGCCCACTTTCCTTTCACTCCTCAGCTTTTCCGGGGCATTAGCTCAGTTGGTAGAGCGCTTGCATGGCATGCAAGAGGTCAGGAGTTCGACTCTCCTATGCTCCACCACT
>JAACDB010000074.1 GCA_009937095.1 Verrucomicrobiota bacterium | reverse complement strand
GATGTCATCCATTATGTGGAGGTGCTTATTTTAAAGCATAAACCCAGAGCAGTGCTCCTCTATGAAGGTGATAATGACGCTGCTTATGGGAAGTCGCCGCAGCGCATCTTCAATGATTTTAAATATCTCGCGCAGTTATGTCGTGAGCAGTTACCGGAACTCCGTTTCTATATCATCGAAGCAAAGCCCAGCATTGCGCGTTGGGCGATCGCAGAAAAAATGCAAGCGGCGAACACCATGATTGCAGACTTTTGCCGCGCGAACGAGGGCTTCACCTATATCGATGTCTGGCCCTTTCTTTTGGGGGATAAAGGTGAACCGCGCTTGGAATTATTAATAGCTGACAAACTCCACTTGAATGAGGCGGGCTATGACGCATGGGCACGCGCGATTGCCCCTATTTTGATTCAGGGTGAGGCAAGGTTTGAGTGAAGCTAGACCGCAGGTCCGGCGAGCGATTTCCAGTTTTTCACAGACCTGCAACGCAAAGCGATGAAGGTGGCGGGGCACACCTGAGCTACGCGGCTTTTTTGATTTTAAATGGTCTAAAAATATTCAACACGCACATAAAAGGCTCCATGTGGTGGAATGCTTTGGTCGGTGTGTTGCATGAGCGTCTCAAGATCGCTGATGCCGCGGTCAACGTGGAGTTCGAATTCAACTTCGCGCTCACCGGGTTTGATGGCTTGCGTGTAAGATTGTCCGTTGATGCTTAACTGGGCGGTGCCGGCAGGGAGTTGCGCTTCTGCAAGCGGCGCCTCTTTTGGAAGTCTGCTTAGGGTGAAACGGTAATTACCACTGCGCGCAAAGTAGATGTGCCATGCCCCGAGTCGGGCGATGCGCTCAAGGGATTTTCCTGCTAGCAGAGAACGCAGGTGGGTTTGGTCCCAGGGGGGAACTTTTTCCCCTTGATCGTCAATTTTTGATGCGCCCCAGTCCATGCATGATAAACGGCTGATGGGTGCTGCGGCTGAGCCGACAGTGATGGGGGGCACTGCTTCGGCAAGCGGCCGCACTTCGTTCCACCATGCATCGTATTGCTTGCTGAGTGTTTGGAAGGCTTCGGGGTAGTCTTTGGAGACGTCGATTTGCTCGCCGCGATCCTGCTGTAAGTCGTAGAGGGCGCTGCCATTGACCAAGGTGAAGCGTTCGTTCCGGATAGCGCTGCCTTTAAATTTGTTTTCCTGTACCTGTCCATTGGGCCAGCGTCCAACGTGAGTCACTACACTGCGGTTGGGCCATTGTGTTTTGCCGGAGGTCTTGAGGAGTGACACGAGCGAGCGTCCATCGGTTGGGGTCTGTTTATTGAGCGGACTGCCCACCAGTTCGGCAAGGGTGGGGAAAATATCGACTATACTTGAAAGGGTATCAACGGCGCGACCGCCTTGAATGTTACCATTCGGCCAGCGAATAAAACAGGGGACGCGCACGCCGCCTTGGTAAGGAGAGCCCTTGATGCCGCGCAGACCTGCGTTATATTCCATCTGGCGCGCCCGTCCACCTTTGGCGCTGCCGTTGTCACCCATGAAAAGGACGATGGTGTTGTCGCTTAGACCCTTGTTTTTAAGCTTTTTGAGCAGTTCGCCGACTTCGCGGTCGAGATCGTCGATCATGGCGTAGAAGCGGGCTTGTGATTCGGGTAGGCCTTTATTCAGATATTTTTGCGCGAGCGGCTCATGGATTTGAAGCGGGGTGTGCGGTGCGTTAAGAGAGAGATAGGCTAACCATGGTTGCGTGCTGCCTTGCTCGATCCAGTTCCAAGCGGCTTGGCTGAAAACTGCAGTGCAATATCCTTCGGTAGGGACCCATGTACCGTTGTGAAAAATGTGTGGGTCAAAGTAGGAGTTACCCCAGTAGTCCGGCGTTTGGCCGATGCCGCCGCCTTTGTGAATGAAGACCTCGTCGAAGCCACGGTCTTGGGGTCGGCTGGGGTAGGTTTCGCCGAGATGCCATTTGCCAAAGATTCCAGTTCGATAGCCAGCAGCTTTGAGGTGCTCGCTTAATGTCGGAATGTTGGCCTTCAGGAGGCTACGACCTCTGATGGTGTGAGTGATGCCGACCTTGAACTCATGTTGACCCGTCATCAGTGCCGCTCGTGTGGGGGAGCAGGTCGGGGAAACGAGGAAGTCTTCCAGGCGCACGCTGTCTTTGGCGAGTGTATCGAGGTTGGGGGTTTCGAGCGAAGGGTTACCGTAGAACCCGAGGTCGGAGAAGCCTTGGTCATCAGTGAGAATGATTAAAATATTGGGGGCGTCCGGCGTTGCGGGACGTTGCGTCATAGCTGCCGAAAGCTGTGGGAGAAAGATCTGGCAGCAAAGTGCTGCAAGGAGAGGGGAGAGTCCGCCAAAATTCATGGAATCTTTTTTAAATGCTGCGAAACTATTAGTCGAGCATATTAACGCTTTCGAAACAGGGAATGCCCGAAAGAGAGCCTTGTACGGTATTTGTGTAGCAGTTCCTTGGGCAGGTGACAGGGATCGTCGGGAAAACGCGTTAGGCGGTCTTGGTGTTCCTCGGCGCTGCGGATGTAATTCGTGAGTGGGAGCACCTCGAGCGCGATGTTTGCACAATCTTCCCGTGACTGAATAAAAGCGCGCGCGGCCTCGAGGTGGGCGGGATCCCGACTGTAAACGCCCGTACGATACTTTTTTCCGATGTCGGGTCCTTGCCGGTCAATGCTATAGGGGTCAATGATTTCGAAGAGGTACTGAACCAATTCCGCAACCGAGACTTTGCCGGGATCAAAAGAAACCCGCACGCATTCGGCATAGCCATCGTAGGGACCCTCAATCGTTTGGGAGCTGCCGTTCGCCCGACCTGCCTCCGTAGAAATAACTCCGGGGAGATGGCGCACGAACTCCTGGACGCCCCAGAGACATCCGCCCGCTAAAAAGATGACTTCGTTTTCCTGTTTCAAGATTTGTTTCTGTTTAGCCCAAGTTCAGGTCGGTTGAAATCTTCTTTTTGAATTTTAAGTTGATAGGGCGGTGCTATTGTTAACTAAAAAAACAATACACTTAATATTTGATTTTACAAAATAAAAACCTTTTAACGGTAACATGCATCTCAAAGTTTCATCCAAGTTGAGCTTCATATTAATAAGCGCCCTCGCTGCTGGTTTCGGTCATGCCGATCCCGTGACGGCGGAGGACGATGCTGAGATTTACACCCTCCCGAGCCTAACCGTTCGTGGACAGGAAACGGCAAACACACTGCCGGCCACGACCTTTGAATCGGTCGTTTCCAATCTCGATTTCGATCCGCGTATTGATTTCCAATCGCGCAATATGGCGGAGGCGCAGGGCGACGTTAGTATTCGTGGGGGAATTTTTGAGGGCACGGGGATTCAAGTAGGGGCGGCAACGCTCATCGATCCGCAAACGGGGCATTACTCTACGGAATTACCGATCGCGCCGGAAATGCTGGGCGAGCCGAGCGTCCACACCGGAGCCGACAATGCCCTTTATGGATTCAACAGTACCGCCGGAACCATTTGCTTTGATTGGAGCAAGATAAGCCAAGGCGGTAGTGCCACTTTAGGCGGCGGTGAAAATGCCCTCAATTTCCAACGCCTGCATTCCGCCTGGACGCAAGCCTTGGGCGCGAGCGGGCAATGGACTCTCGGT
>JAACDB010000073.1 GCA_009937095.1 Verrucomicrobiota bacterium | reverse complement strand
TGATTCCAGCCGTAAAACCGACTCTGCTTTTCCAAATTCATGATATCGCAACCCTTGTTGTTTTTCCATGGCCTAAGCTTGCCGAACCGGCAGCCCCCCTGCAACTTTTTTCGATCCTTCATACCCGCATCGCATTGACTTCAACGCCAGCAAGGAGAACCTTGCCGCTATGCAACATCCATTCCTACAGCAGGATTTTAAGATTCAATGGTCCAAGCTAACCGCAGATGCGGTTGAGCCTGACATAAAACACGCGCTCCAGACTGCGCAGGCCGCCATCGATAGCCTCGCAGAACCCGCCCAAAACCCAAAGACCCTCACTTATTTCAATACCTTTGCTGCTTTGGAAACCGCCACCGAACCGCTCGACCACGCCTGGGGTCTGGTGAGTCATCTCGACAGCGTCTGCAACAGTTCGGAATTGCGGGAAGCGCATAATAAAATGCTCCCCGCAGTCTCGCAATTTTCTGCCGATATTCCGTTAAATAAAGGCCTCTGGGAAAAACTACGCAGCGCCGCTGAGGGAATCGACTTCGATACACTGCATCCCCATCAACAACGACACATTCGCGAAACCCTCGCTGATTTCCGCGAACAGGGAGCCGATTTGCCCCCCGAGCAAAAGGATACCGTCCGAAAAATCCAGCAGGAACTCGCCCAACTCACCCAAGCATATTCCGAACATTGCCTCGATGCCACCAATGCGTGGGAAATTTATGTCACCGATAAAGGACAATTGGCGGGTTTACCCGCTTCAGCACGCGATGCTGCCCGCCAAAGTGCCGCACAAAAGGACCGTCCCGATACATGGCGCTTCACCCTACAGGCTCCCTCTATGATTGCCGTGCTGACATACGCCGACAACGAAGCACTCCGTAAGTCTGTATGGCAGGCCTACACTGCTATTGGTCGAATGTCACCCCATGATAACCAGCCCCTTGTGAGGGAGATCCTAAAGCTTCGAAATCAGCTTGCTGAAATCCTCGGAAAGGAGCATTTTGCCGATTTTGTCACCGAACGGAGAATTGTAAAGACGGGCGAGGCCGCTCTGCGGTTTACGGAGGACATGCAACAGCGCATCTCGGAGCAATTTAAAACAGAAACCCGCGCTTTACAGGCCTTTAAAGCCGAATCCACCGGAAGCCCGCAAGAGCCTCTGGAACCCTGGGAAACCGGCTACTGGGCAGAAAAACAACAGCGCGCCGCTTATGACTTCGACGAAGAAGCCCTGCGTCCCTATTTTCCAATAGACCGGGTTATCAAGGGTCTCTTTGACCTCGCGGGGGAAATATTCGGCCTGCGCGTGGAGGAAGGCGAAGCAGAAACCTGGAATCCGGACGTGCAATACTATGAGTTGTTCGATTCCAACAGCGACGAAATGCTCGGTGCATTCTACGCTGACTGGCATCCACGCGAGTCCAAGCGCGGCGGGGCTTGGATGAATTACCTGATTACCGGCGAACGGGAACCCGGTAAACCCCGCAGCCCGCACCTAGGCCTTATCTGCGGAAACCTAAGCGCTGCAATCGATGGCAAGCCCGCTTGCCTCACGCATTACGAGGTGGAGACCATCTTCCATGAATTCGGTCACTTACTGCATCATCTTTGCGGTGAGGTTGCCGTAAAATCACTCAATGGCGTCAACGTAGCCTGGGACTTTGTCGAACTCCCCTCCCAGATCATGGAAAACTGGTGCTGGGAACGGGTGAGCCTCAATCGCTTTGCGCAGCACTTTGAAACAGGCGAGCCCATCCCGGAAGCGCTCTTTGGGAAAATGCAGGCGGCTCGGAATTTCCGCAAAGCCAGCGCTGCCATGCGCCAACTTGCACTTGGAAAACTAGACCTAGTGTTGCATATGCACTGGCCGAAACACGAGGAGGAACTCGACGCCTTTGTTGAGTCGCAAATCGCCGCCTGCCAACCCGCTTACAAGACCAAGCCCAAGCCGAACACCTTTAACTTCAGTCACCTTTTCAGTAGCCCCACCGGTTACGCGGCGGGCTATTATAGTTATAAATGGGCGGAAGTCCTCGATGCCGACGCTTTTACCCGTTTTCAGGCAGACGGCATCCTAAACCCCGATACCGGGCGTGACTTCCGCCAGAAAATCCTCGCCCGCGGCGATGCCGAGGATCCGGCACAACTCTTCCGCGACTTTATGGGGCGCGATCCTGAACCCGATGCGCTCCTGCGTCGCGACGGCCTGCTGTAGGCTTGATGGCGCAGGCACGGCAGATTGCTTAAAGCTACAACAACGGCGCGATCACGAGACTCACGATCGACATCACGTTAATGAGAATATTCATCGAAGGACCGGAAGTGTCCTTAAAGGGATCCCCCACGGTGTCTCCAACCACGCAGCCTTTGTGCGTTTCTGAATTCTTTCCGCCGAAGTGCCCCTCCTCCACGTATTTCTTGGCGTTGTCCCAGGCGCCGCCAGCGTTCGACATAAAGAGTGCCAAAAGAATACAGCCCAAAAGCGAACCGCAAAGAGTTCCCGTAAGGGCAGTTGCCCCTGTTCCGGGACCACCGATCGCGTTAAAGCCAAAACCCACAACCAACGGCGTTCCCACCGCCAAAGCAGCCGGCAAAATCATGCGCTTTGTGGCGGCTTGGGTTGCGATATCAATACATTTTTCTGAGTCCGGTTCTGCCAAACCTCCCAACAATCCCGGGATTTTGTGAAATTGTCGGCGAATCTCGTTGATCATTTCAAAGGCTGCACCGCCTACCGCATCCATCGTAATCGCTCCATTCAAAAAGGGAATGACGCCACCGATGAACAGCCCCGTAAAAAAGACGCTCAAGACCGATTCATCCGCGAGATTAAAGCTCTCGCCCACTCCGGTTTTCTTGATAAATGCAGTTATTAGAGCCAAGGCCGCAAGACCTGCTGCTCCAATGGCAAAACCCTTACCAATCGCCGCCGTGGTGTTACCCACCGAATCCAAGCCATCTGTTATACGACGGGTCTCGGGCCCCATTGCGCTCATCTCGGCAATTCCCCCGGCATTGTCCGCAATCGGTCCGTAGGCATCAATCGCCATCGTCATACCCACCGTTCCAAGCATCCCAACTGCCGCAAGTCCGACGCCGTACAGGCCCGCAAATTCAAATGCAACAAAGATGATTGCTGCCAGTGTTAGCAACGGTACCGCCACCGATTTCATTCCAACCGAAAGCCCGCTGATCATAACGGTAGCCACCCCGGTGCTCCCCGATTTCGCAATCTGACGAACCGGACTGCCCGCCGTGAAAAATTCCGTCGCCAAACCAATAATAACCCCGCCAAGCGACCCACATAAAACCGCAAAAGCGATATTCGTATGATACCCTTCAAGGTGAACAAAACCAAAGGTGCCCCCAATAAAGATGAGTGCTGCTCCAATCGTTCCCGCCCGCAAGGCATTTGCCGGCTTTTTTGCAGACATCATACGCACTAAAAGAATCCCCAGGATGGAGCAGACCAACCCGATAGTGGTCAGGGCAATCGGCAAAAACATTAGCTGCGCAGGCGAGGCACCCAGCTCCCCGGCTGCCGTTACACTCAAGGCACCCGCAATCGCAATACTAGCAATCTGAGCACCGCAATAGGACTCAAAAATATCGGAGCCCATACCGGCAACATCACCCACATTGTCCCCAACATTATCAGCAATGACACCCGGATTACGGGGATCATCCTCTGGAATACCCGCTTCAACTTTTCCGACCAAATCCGCACCCACATCCGCAGCTTTTGTAAAGATACCGCCACCGACCCGATAGAAAAGTGCTACCAGCGAGGCACCCATGGCAAAGCCCTCTAAAATCTCAACCAGATGCGCGTTGTCTTGAAACAGATAAAACAAACCGCCCAAACCAATCAAACCCATGGAAGCAACCGTTAAGCCCATTACCGATCCACCGAAAAAAGCGACATTGAGGGCCGCGGCTTGTCCGTGATCCCGCGCCGCAACAGTGGTGCGTACATTCGCACGCGTGGCGGTAAACATACCCAAATATCCGGTAAAAGAAGAAGCCAGACAGCCCAGAAAGAAGGCCAGGGCTTGATTCGCTCCGTATTCCGGCATCTGGAAAAAATACAGCATAAAGCCGATCAGAATCGCAAAAAATGAAATTAGGACGAATTCCCGACGCATGAAGACCATCGCGCCTGCTTGGATTTGCTGCGCAATGTGCTGCACCTTGCCCTCACCTTCCGGCATTTTGAGGATGCGTCTAAGAATAATAAAGGCGACCAAAAGACCGGACGCGCCAACGAGGTAGGGTACTGTGGAATTCATCAACTAGGATGTTAAAAAACGTGTAATGTAAACCGTATAAACGTTTGTTAAAACCCAACAATTATCGCAAAACGCAAGCAAAAGATTCCCATCCGGCAACAATCACCAAGCAGGCAGAACCGATTTAAAACAGTCCAAAGCCTGGTTACGGGTCGGGCTTTCTAAAAAATGATGTAGCCCTGAGCGAACTTCACCACAAAAACGCCTAGGTTACTCGCGGCGTGTGCCACCATGCAGGGGAAGAGCGAACGCGTTGGATTCCAAGGGCCAAACCGAAGGGCGTAGAACCAAAGGGAATTTGCAAAGAGCAGGGCAGTCGTGAACCAGGCCTTGGTCGTGAAAGTCCATGCAAAGCCTTCCTCCGTGCTCCAGAAATGGCCGTGAATGAGGGCGAAAATTAGAGAAAAGCCAACGCAGCTTCCAACCAGTGCCGCCCGACCCCGGTTCTCCACCACAAGGAAACCCCGGAAAAATACCTCTTCCACCACGCCTGCGCCCAGCGCCGCAAAAACAAAAAACCAAACCATTTCACTTTGCTCTGCCGCAATCCCAAGCGCGATTTCTCCGCCCGTTTCCATGCCCAGCAGCAACAATGCCCCAAACACCCCGATCCAATAAACCGAGGGTAACGCTGGCTTCGCACCCGGCATCGCCTTTGGATTTGGGGCCCCGTTTTTCTCCGCCCGCAAATCCCCAATATACATATGGAGCATGTAGGCGGCGATGCCCACGTAAGCTAAAATGATCAGTGGATTCTCGTTCAACGTATCCATCCTGCTTGTTCCTTTCTACTTCCTTAAATGTGGCGAGAGTCCGACTCGTCTTTTTTGTCGTAACCGCTGTCCTGTCGATTGTGATTTACCTTGTTCTTCTTGGTATAAGCTTCGTAAACATCGTCCGCGGTCATGCCAAGCACTTGGGCGGCAGAAACCAAAAAGTGAAAGAGATCCACCACCTCAACTTTGGCGTTTTGCTCGTCAAATTCCTGATACTTAGCCCACCATTTCCACGGCACCGAATCGATTAGTTCCGCAAGCTCCTGCTGCATGGCCCGGCTGTATTGCAACACCCACTTCGCTTTTTCCTCCTCACTTAAAGCGTCCAAATTAACGCCGATTCGTTTATTCAATGCATCTTGCAGATCAAAAATTTCTTCCAGTTTATCCATATAGCATTGATTAAAAGACCCCCTGCTCCTGCGCAAGCCCGAAGGCGAAAGATTTCAAGTCCCTACAAAGCACTATGCGCTTGCCACCCCAAACCCCGACACGCTAATACTTATCCTTGTCCGACGACCTGTGCCCGGGGCGGCCAAATCATCGCCGGCAAAACCGTTCCGAACGGATCCATACATTTAGCTCCACTTTGCGAAATGTATCCATGCCCCCATTCACCCGCACTCTGACTGTTCGAGTACGGTTGTATGTCACAAAACTAATAAACATATAAATATACAATAAGATGCCTGAATTCGAAGAAACAAACCCGTCCAGCAGCGCCGAAACTTATGCGCCCAGTACCGATGCAAAACCGCGCAGCCGTCGCCGTAGCGGTGGTTTTAAAAAGGAACCATCCGCTGCCGCCAGCGGCAATATCGGTGAAATTGACCCTGCAGAAGCCCTGCGCGGTGAACGCCTGAGTGGCGAAGCCGAAGCCCATGCTGAAGCAAGCAACTCGCGTCCTGCCCGCGAAACTACCCGCGATACAGAAAGCGTACGCGCCGACCGTTCCTACCACTCAGACGACTCAGACCGCGCCGACCCCCAACCCACCGAGGACACCCTCGCGACCGTTAAACGGGTCGAAGCACGCATCCTTGAGCGCAAGGCCGAGCGCGATGCCCGTCACCAAGCCCGCAAAAAAGAACGTCCCGCCAACTCGGAATCCAGCTACAAAAGAAACGCCCCGAAAAAAAGCGGAGGTTTCTTTACCGCCATTCTCAAACTCTTTGGACTCGGACCGAAAACTCCGGCACGCAAAAGTGGTGGACGCGGCGGTTCCCGCGGTGGACGCGGCGGCCAACGCGGCGGCCAGAACCGGG
This sequence comes from Verrucomicrobiota bacterium, assembly GCA_009937095.1. Taxonomy (GTDB): domain Bacteria; phylum Verrucomicrobiota; class Verrucomicrobiia; order Opitutales; family Coraliomargaritaceae; genus UBA7445. The sequence goes on along the minus strand of JAACDB010000073.1, from coordinate 18,017 downwards.
GCTCACGCGGCGGCAACCGTAACAGTCGCGGTGGACGCGGACGCAACCCTCGGGGTTCTGCTCGCCGAGACTAATTTCCCCCCAAGTCAAAGATGGATGTTTTTCGCGTCAACGGCAACGGTCCCTTAAACGGTACGATTGAGGTCGGTGGCGCGAAAAACGCCGCCTTACCCTTGCTGGCGGCCTCCCTCCTAACAGAGGAGACCGTGCGCCTCACCCATGTTCCTGACCTGAGCGATATTCGCTTCATGGTTGAAATTCTCGGGCATGTGGGTGCCGAGATCAAAAATCCCGAAGTCGGAACATGGGAAGTAACCGCAGGCAATCTGACCCACGTAGCACCCTACGAACTGGTTCGCAAAATGCGGGCCTCGGTTTGCTTGCTGGGACCACTGGTTGCCCGCCTTCGCCGCGCGGAAGTTTCCATCCCCGGCGGTTGTGTCATCGGGCCTCGCCCAATTGACCTGCACCTCAAGGGTCTGGCAAAACTCAACTGTGAGGTAAGCGTCGCCCGCGGCTACGTGAATATTGAAGCCCAAAACATGCGCGGCGGTCCGATTTTCCTCGGCGGGCGCAACGGCAGCACCGTCACCGGCACCGCCAATATTCTCATGGCGGCCACCCTTGCCCCCGGCACGACCCGCATTGAATGCGCCGCCTGCGAACCTGAAATTGTCGACCTCTGCAATCTCCTCACAAAAATGGGTGCGCGCATCGAAGGCATCGGTAGTCCCGAACTCACCATTTATGGAGTCGAGCGTCTGCACGGCTGTGAACACGCCGTTATTGCCGATCGCATCGAAGCGGGCACCTTTATTGTTGCCGGCGCAATCACCAATGGAAACGTCCTCGTGAAAGGCATCGCGCCCAACCTCTTGGGTGCCTTCCTTGATAAGCTCGAAGAAGCAGGTGTTCCCATCGAGCTGGAAGCAGAAGGCATCCGCGTTTTACCACACAACGGCAAGTTGCGGCCCGTCGATTGCATCACCTTACCTTATCCCGGGTTTCCCACCGATCTTCAGGCGCAATTCTGCGCCCTTATGGCAATCACTGACGGCATATCCATCCTCACCGAGCGCATTTATCCAAACCGCTTCATGCACGTGCCGGAATTGCAACGCATGGGCGCCGACATCGCCATTGAAGGCCCCAGTGCTATCGTCAAAGGACCCTGTCATTTCTCTGGCGCACCCGTGATGGCCTCCGACCTACGCGCCTCTGCTGCCCTCATTCTTGCTGCCATGGCGGCAAAGGGCGAAACCTGGATTCAACGGATTTACCATCTCGACCGCGGTTACGAACGCTTTGAACACAAACTTGCCGCCCTGGGTGCCAAAATCGAGCGCCTGAACGATTCCGAAATGCCCCGCGAACTGCGCCAGGAATAATACCTGTATTCTGGCATGGTCAAAACGCGCCCCTTCGCTACATTCCTTACCCAAGATGCCCTTTTCACCCGAAGATCCGCCCACCGGAACCGAGTTTATCGAACAAAGCCTCGCCGAACGCAACAATCCTCAGGAAGCCGCACTGCGACCGCTTACCTTTGAAGATTTTGCCGGACAGGAAAAAACCATCGAGCGCCTCAAGGTCATGGTAGGAGCCGCCCGCGACCGCGACGAACCCCTCAACCATATTCTCCTGAGCGGCCCCCCCGGATTGGGCAAGACCACCCTTTCGCTCATCCTTGGTAATGAAATGGGCAAGCAGGTCATCGTCACTTCCGGACCCGTCATTGATAAACCCGCCGACCTTGCCGGACTCCTGACCAACCTGAGCGAAGGCGACATCCTCTTTATCGACGAAATTCACCGCCTTCCCAAAACCGTCGAGGAATACCTCTATTCCGCCATGGAAGATTTTCGCATCGATATCATGATCGACCAAGGCCCCAACGCCCGCAGCGTGCGCCTCAACCTCCCGCGCTTCACCCTACTCGGTGCCACCACCCGGATGGGACTTCTGACTGCGCCCCTCCGAAGCCGTTTTACCCTCCAGTCACGCCTGAACTATTACGACCACCCCACCCTACAGGGGATCGTGGAGCGCAGTTGCGATTTACTCGAAGTTAAATACCAGACTGATGGCGCCGAAGAAATCGCCCGCCGCGCCCGTGGCACACCCCGCATCGCAAACAACCTTGTCAACTTTTGCCGCGACTACGCGCAGCAACGCTCCGATGGAATCATTACATCGGAAACTGCAGCCGCAGCTCTGGAACTGCTTGAAATCGACCAGCACGGGCTCGACGAAATGGACAAACAAGTCATGCGGGTGATGGCGGCCAATTATCGTGGTGGCCCCGTCGGGCTTGGCACCGTTGCCGTAGCGGTCGGTGAGGAAGCACACACCCTTGAGGAGGTGCATGAACCCTTCCTCATACAAGAAGGTTACCTGCAGCGCACTGCCCAGGGACGCGTCCTCACGGATAAAGGCTGGCAACTTACCGGATTGCAACAACCCGGCGGAGCACAAAGCGAACTGCTTTAGAGCATCCCAGCGCAAGACGCGCAGGATTCTAACTTTGCTTCCGCAAGCAATTTAAATTTCCAGCTTTAAGAATTTGGAAAATACCATACCGTCCACCCATGGGTCGCAACTCCGTTCATAAAATCATACGCCCCCCGCGTTATTCTCAGGGTGCTTCCGTTGTACATCTCGAAAAAGAGGACGACCTCTTTGACTTGCTTCAACGCACTGAAAACCCGCTACTGCTCATTCTGGAAGGCGTGCAGGATCCCCACAACCTCGGGGCCTGCCTGCGCACTGCCTCCGGCGCCGGCGTTACTGCTATTCTCGCGCCCGTGAAGGGTTCCTGCGGCATCACCCATACCGTCCGTGATATTTCCTGCGGCGGGGCAGACGAAGTCCCCTTCCTGAAGATCAAAAATATCAGCGTCCTCCTTCGCAAGCTCCAGGAGCACGGCATTCAGATCGTCGGCACCTCAGAACGCGGCGACGGATCACTCTATGCCGTTGATCTCAATCAACCCACCGCCTTTGTCCTCGGGAGCGAGGGCTGGGGTATTCGTAAAGTCACCGCTGAACGTTGCGACCATCTCGTCAATATTCCCATGGCTGGAAAAGTGGACTGCCTCAACGTCTCCGTCTCTGCCGGAGTCTGCCTCTATGAGACCGTCCGCCAGCGGCTCTAGCTTCGTTTTTCCTTTACCCAAGCATCCGTAAGCGCAATTTATTTAAGCTTTCCCTGCGCTATGAGCCTCATCGATACAATCCGTACTCAAACCGATACCATCATCGGGGAATCTGAGCTGGAAGACCGTCTGCACGGCAACCGACCCCTGCGAATCAAGCTCGGCGTCGACCCCACCCGCCCGGACCTGACCTTTGGGCACCTGGTGGTCTTTAACAAACTGCGCCAGTTCCAGGCAATGGGCCATGAGGCCATTCTCATCATTGGCGACTTTACCACGCTCATCGGTGACCCCTCCGGACGTTCCTCCTCCCGACCTGAACTTACCCGCGAGGAGATTCACGCCAATGCGGAAACCTACTTGGAACAAGCCTACAAGGTTCTCGACCGCGACAAGACCATCGTTCACTACAACAGCGAATGGTTTGATGAAATGAACTTTGAGGACTGCCTCAAACTCGCGCGCAAAATGACGGTCGCCCGCATGCTTGAGCGCGATGATTTTTCCAAACGCTACGCAGGAAACACTCCCATCTCGATTATCGAATTCCTTTATCCGCTCATTCAGGGCTACGATTCCCTCATGATCAACGCCGATGTCGAAATCGGCGGCACCGATCAGCTCTTCAATATGCTGGTGGGTCGCGCCCTCCAAAAAGATGCCGGAAAGATGGAACAGGCCGTCATTACCATGCCCCTCCTGGTGGGTCTCGACGGTTCCAAAAAAATGTCCAAAAGTGCCGATAACTACATCGCCTTTACCGACAATCCCAAGGATATGTTTGGCAAAATCATGTCCATCCCAGACGAGACCATGTGGGACTACTATTCCCTGCTCCTCGAATTTGATGCTAGCCGTATTACCAAGCTCAAGGACGGCCATCCCATGGATGCCAAAAAAACCCTGGCTTCTTCTCTGGTCGGTCAGTTCCACTCAATGGCGCAAGCCCGTCATGAATTACAACAATTCGAGCAGGTCTTTTCAAAAAACAAACTACCGGACGACATGCCCGTTTTCACCTGGAGCGATCTCTCTCCGGGAACGGAAAGCAGCATCCTCGTTAATGTGATGGCTGCCTCCGAACTCTTTGAAAGCAAGGGAGCTATTCGTCGCCTCATCGAACAAGGTGGGGTCAAGGTAAACGGCGAAAAACAAAGTGACCCCAACTTTCCTCTGAATCGCGAAAACGAAGCCTGTATCATTCAGGCAGGCAAACGCATTTTCTTTAAAATAGCCGGATAAAATTCCGCGCTCTCACTAATCCAATCACTACACATCATGGCTCTTGCAATAAACTCCCCCGCACCGGACTTCACCCTTAAAACCAAAAATGCCGAAGGCCTCCACGATGTGAGCCTATCCGAAAACTACGGTAAAAAGAAAACCGTCCTTCTTTTCTTCCCGCTCGCCTTCACCAGCGTATGCATGGAAGAGATGTGCTCTGTGAGCTCAGGCATCCAAGAGTATGCCGACCTCAATGCTGCAGTTTACGGCATTTCCGTCGACAGCCCCTTCGCCCTCGAAAAAATGGCAGCAGTGGACGGCCTGAAATTCCCCCTTCTCAGCGATTTCAATAAAGACGTCGCTACGGCATACGATGTGCTTTATCCAGATTTACTCGGCTTCAAGGGTGTCGCCAAACGCTCCGCCTTCGTTATCGATGAAAACGGTACCATAATTTACGCAGAATCTTCAGATGATCCAAAACAACTACCCGACTTTGATGCCGTCAAAGCCGCGCTCCAATCCTAGCAAACGCACCCTAACTCGTTTCTCGAAAAGATAGAATACCCAATGCCTCGCATGAACGATCCGTTTAACGTCCTACAAGAACTCAATGGCAAACAGTACTACAGTTTGCCCGCACTTCAAAGTCAGGCAGGATTTGAAGGCATTGCCAAGCTGCCCGTCAGTATTCGCATCGTACTGGAGTCCGTCCTACGCAACTGCGACGGCAAACGCATCGTTAAAGAAGATGTCAAGGCCCTCGCCAACTGGAACCCTAAAGATGTCGGCAACAAGGAAATCCCCTTCGTGGTTTCCCGTGTCGTCCTGCAGGATTTTACCGGTGTGCCGCTCCTCGTTGACCTCGCCGCCATGCGCGACGCCGTACAGGCCATTGGTTCCGATCCCGCAAAAATCGAACCCCTCGTACCCGTTGACCTCGTGGTTGACCACTCCGTCCAAGTCGACCGCTCGGGTTCTGCCAACGCTTTCCTCGAAAATTTGAAAATCGAATTTGCCCGCAACAAGGAACGCTACCAATTCCTCAAGTGGGGCCAGCAAGCTTTTGAAACCTTCAGCGTCGTTCCGCCCGCCATCGGGATTGTTCACCAGGTAAACCTGGAATACCTCGCCCGCGTGGTCTTTGAAAAGGACGGCCTCCTCTACCCCGACACCCTTGTCGGAACGGATTCGCACACTACCATGATCAACGGGCTCGGCATTGTTGGTTGGGGCGTGGGCGGCATCGAGGCCGAGTCTGGTATGCTCGGTCAACCCATCTATTTTAAAACTCCGGAAGTTATCGGGGTGCATCTCTCCGGCGAATTGCCTGAAGGTGCCACTGCCACCGACCTTACCCTTCGCATCACCGAAATGCTCCGTGCTGAAAAAGTTGTCGGCAAATTCGTAGAATTTTATGGCGAGGGTGCCGCCCGTCTCAGCCTTGCCGACCGCGCTACTGTCGCAAATATGGCCCCCGAGTACGGCGCCACTATGGGATTCTTCCCCGTAGATGAAAAATCCCTCGATTACCTGCGCCTTACCGGACGGAGCGAGGACGCCATCCAGCGCGTTAAAGATTACTACAGCGCTCAAGGTTTATTTGGAATCCCCAGTGCCGGAACAATCGAATATACCAAGTCCCTCGACCTCGATATCAGTAACATCGTGCCTTGCGTCGCCGGACCCAAGCGCCCACAAGACCGCATCGAAGTCCCCTCCCTTAAGGAACGCTTTCAACAACTCATGGATATGCCTGTCGCAGAAGGCGGCTTTGGTGTAGCTGCTGCAAACCGGGACAAAAAAGTCCGTGTCGCCGCACCTGTTGCCGCCGGTGGCCGGGACGCCGATTCTGCCCCTGCCGCAGTCGCAGAAGAAACGCTTCCCGAAATCGCACATGGCCAAGTCCTCATCGCCGCCATCACCAGCTGCACTAATACTTCCAACCCCTCGGTGATGATCGCCGCCGGACTGGTAGCACGTAAAGCCCGCGAAAAAGGCCTCACTATCAATCCCCTCGTCAAAACCTCGCTCGGACCCGGTTCCCGCGTGGTCACCGATTATCTCGAAGCCACGGAACTACAGGACGACCTTAATGCCCTCGGTTTCAACCTTGTGGGTTACGGCTGCACCACCTGCATCGGCAACTCCGGCCCGCTTGACCCCGCTATCGAAAATGCCCTCAAAGAAGGCGAACTCATCGGCGCCTCCGTCCTTTCGGGTAATCGTAATTTCGAGGCCCGGGTTCACGGCGCCATTAAGTCCAATTTCCTTATGTCCCCCCCCCTTGTGGTGGCCTACGCCCTCGCCGGCACGGTCAATATCGACCTCGCCAATGAGCCCCTCGGAACCGACTGCGACGGCCAACCGGTCTTCCTCAAGGACATCTGGCCCTCCAATAACGAAGTCGAAGCCCTCGTCCTCTCCGGCCTCAAACCCGAAATGTTCCAGAGCAAGTACGGCGACCTCGCAAACGCCAATCCCGAATGGAACGAAGTCCAGTCCAGCACGGGAGCAAATTACCAGTGGGATCATGATTCCACCTATATTCAGAGCCCGCCCTTCTTTGAAGCGTTCGGCCTTGAACCGGGCACCATTGCCGACCTCAACAACATGCGCCCGCTGGCCATCGTAGGTGATTCTATTACCACCGACCATATCTCCCCGGCCGGGGCGATCAAAGAAGACGGCCCTGCGGGACGCCACCTCAAGGAACGTGGCGTCGCCAAAAAAGACTTTAACAGCTTCGGCTCACGGCGCGGCAACGACCGCATCATGACGCGCGGTACTTTTGCGAACGTCCGTTTCAAAAACAAGATGGCAGACGGCAAAGAGGGCGGCTTCACCAAGCTCATGCCCGAGGCCACTCCCATGGATATTCATGACGCCTGCCAGACCTACCGCGAGCGCGGCGAAGGACTCATCGTCATTGCGGGGGAAGATTACGGCATGGGAAGCTCCCGCGACTGGGCCGCCAAAGGAACCGCCCTCCTCGGAGTTAGGGCTGTGGTTGCCAAAAGTTTTGAACGCATCCACCGCAGCAACCTCATTGGAATGGGAGTCCTGCCCCTGCAATTTCCCGAAGGCGTTGACGACACCACCCTTGGCTTAACCGGTGAAGAAACCTTTTCCATCAACGGACTCAGCGACTCAATTGAACCCGGACAAAAACTACCACTCACCATTCAACGTGCAGACGGAAGTTCCGAATCCATCGATTTGATCCTTCGCATCGATACCAACATCGAAATCGACTACTACCGACACGGCGGCATCCTTCCCTATGTCCTGCGTGATATCGTGGCAGCGTCCTGAATTCAAGCAACTGCCACAGATGAGCGCCCCCCATAAGCCTACCTTCCTGGTAAACGCACACGCTGACCCGGTCGCCATTCGTATTCAGGGAAAAGCCAATTACCTCAATTGCGGAAACTTTCGCGATTTTATTGATGGCATTTTGGCGAAGGGACATAGCCGCTTCGTCTTTGATTTGGAAGCCTGCCGCGGAATGGATTCGACCTTTCTCGGAATACTCGCCGGTCTCGCCATCGAATTGCGCGACAAGCAACCCAACGGCACCCTCTTACTGTGCAACCTCAGCTCAAATATCCGCGAACTGCTCAATAACCTAGGCCTCGACACCCTGCTCTTTATTGACAGCGATTTGTGCGGTGATTGCGGCACAGAGCACGAATTTACCCAGCTGAAAAACCAGGAAATTGCCGATGCCCGTGAAGTCCTCAAGGCCCATGAAAGCCTTATCGAAGCCAATCAAGACAACGCAGCGCAATTTGAGGACGTGATTTCCTTTCTCCGCAGTCAGGTAGACCGTGACTAGGCCTCATACGTAATAATTTGACTTTATATCTTTTTCTTAGAGAAATTTAAGGACGCTGACCTAAAAATCTTGAATTTTCTTTCCCAATAACGTGCTAGGACTCCTCTCCAACGACATCGGCATCGACCTCGGAACCGCCAACACTCTCGTTTTCGCGAAGGATAAGGGAATTGTATTAAGTGAACCCAGCGTGGTGGCCGTCTATACCTCCACGAAGAAAGTCTGCGCCGTTGGCTCCGAGGCAAAAAAAATGCTGGGCCGCACCCCGGGTAATATCACCGCCATCCGCCCCATGAAAGATGGCGTCATCGCTGATTTTGAAATAACGGAAGCCATGCTCCGCTACTTCATTAACAAGGTGAATCGCAAAAAGACTTTTATCGCCCCCCGAATTGTTGTCGCAGTGCCTTCCGGAATCACCGAAGTCGAGCGCCGTGCCGTTAAGGATTCTGCCATCCGTGCCGGTGCCCGCGATGTGATTCTCATCGAAGAACCCATGGCTGCCGCCATCGGAGTCGGGCTCCCCATCGATGAACCCGCCGCCAATATGATTGTCGATATCGGTGGCGGTACCACTGAAGTCGCCATCATTTCTCTCGCTGGAGTCGTCTATACCAAGAGCATCCGAGTTGGCGGCGATGAAATCGACAATGCCATCATTAATTACCTGAAGCGCGCCTACAACCTCATGATCGGTGAGCGCACCGCCGAGGAAATTAAGATCCGCGCCGGTTCCGCATTTAAACTCGAAGAGGAAATTTCCATGGAAGTTCGCGGACGGGATTCCGTCGCAGGCCTCCCAAAGACCATCACCATCACCTCGGTTGAAATTCGCGAAGCCCTTGCGGACACCATCGCATCCATCGTGGAACTGGTTCGTAACGCCCTCGAACGATGTCCCCCGGAGCTTTCCGCAGACCTCGTCGACCGGGGCTTCTTCCTCGCCGGTGGAGGCGCCATGATTCGTGGCCTCGACCAGCAACTCAGCGATGCCACCGGTCTTCCCGTTATCATTGCAGACGATCCCCTCAGTGCGGTTGCCAACGGCACGGGTCTCGTGCTTCAGGAATTGGCCTTTCTTTTGAAAGACCTCGCCGGTAACCCCAAGAACTAGCTTCCCGCCGTGGCGAAACTCCGGCTCGAGAGACTTAAGCCTCTGGTTGCCCTTGCCGCCTTCCTCTTTCTCTGGTGGATCATTCCCGCGACCGTTAAGAGTTTTACGCGCCTGACCTTCGCCGAGTTCCACGCCCCCGCCTGGCTCGTTACCGCAAAAATTGACCAACTCTCCGAGTTCTGGGCCGCCCGCAATCACTCGAAAATTGACCTCCTCGAAACCGGTCGTGACCTGGCCCGCACCAATGCGCGCTATCAAGTCATGGCGCAACGCTATCAATCCCTCGAGGAAGAAATTACCCGCCTGGAGAACCTGCTCACCCTCCCCCCACAACGCGAATACCATCATGAAATCGCCCGGGTTATCCGGCGTGATCTCAACGCATGGTGGCAACACCTCCTCATTCGCAAGGGTCGGGATTACCAAATTCCCGTCGGTGCTGCCGTTATTTTCTCTGGTGGCGTCGTGGGTCGGGTCGCCGAAGTCTACGCCTACACTAGCAGAGTGGAACTTATCACCAGCCCAAGATTTCGCATGGCCGCAAGCTTCGAGGGTGATTCCCGCCCGGTGGTTTACCAAGGACGCATCCAGTCGGGCTTTGTCTCCCCGCGCGGCGAAGTCAGTGATGTTCCACAGGATCTCCTGACCACCAGCCGCAACCCGCTCAATTTAGTCTCAACACATTTGGGTGGCACCTGCCCCCCGGGTCTAAAAATCGGTGTGGTCTCTTGGCTTGCCCCGGGTAGCACGGGAATCTTCCAGACTGGGGCCGTTGAATTGGATGACCGCCTTCATACGCTCAAGGAAGTGACCGTACTCATTCCCCTTATTACCAACGATTTTAACCGCGATGCCAATTGATTCACGCATCTTTGTTTTTCTCGGAGCTAATCTCCTCCTCTTTTATCTGGCTCAGCTCGTAAACAACAGTCTTTCGGCTTGGGGACTCTACCTCCTACTGCTGGGACCCATGATCGTCATGCCCGCCCTCTATTTACGGCTTCGCTCTGCATTCATTTGCTTCCTCTTGATGGGCTTGTGGGTCGATGCCGCCTGCCCGGTACCATTTGGACTTTTTACAGTAACCTTCTTTTGCGCCGGAACCCTCGTTAGCCTCTTGCGTCACCGCCTTAGGCCCCGGCAAAGTTATCATCCCTACATCCTAGCGCACCTCATCAATGCCGGCAGTATCTTTATCCTGACCGCAACCAAGGGGGCCGGCAGTTATTTCGTAGTGGAACTATGGATACAAACTATCCTAACCCTTGCGATTTCCAGCCTCTGGCTTTTATTTGTCACTCCTTGGTTTTTTCGCTTCCAACGTATGTTGATTGCACTGCTCCACCTCGATCCTGAACCGGAAGATCTCCCTATTCGCTAGACCGAAGATGGAACCACTCGACCACCACAAGGGTGAAAACCCGCGCATCCTCTTCTTTCTTTGGATAACCCTCCTCCTGGCAGCCATACTGGTTGCGGGTCTGGCATGGCGCCAGCTCATCGACCGCGATGCCTATGAAGTCATTGAAAAACGACAGACCGAACGGCGCATCCTTAAACCCGGTCCGCGGGGCGATATCTACGACCGCCGAGGTCGCCTTTTGGTTGGAAACCGCCCGCATTATTCCGCCGTGGTTTACCTCGATGACCTCCGCCCGGAATTCCGTTCCCACTATTCCAAAGTACTTCGGGAGGAGCGTGCACGCCTAGAGGAGGTCTTTGTCAATACCCCCACAGAGGAACGTCCCGACGCACTGCCCCACCCCAATTACAAGCAACTGCAATGGAAGGCTCGCCAGGCCGTCGTCCAAAAATATCTGGATCAAATCAACGCAATTACCGGACGCGAAGATCGCCTGACCGAAAGCCGCCTCATTCGCCATTTCAACGAAAACCTCCTCCTTCCGCTTCCTTTGGTCAGAGACCTCACCCCAGATCAATACGCACAGCTGATTGAGCAAATCCCACCACCGCCGCGCTCGCCCATTCAGATCCACACCGACACCGCCCGTTACTATCCCTACCGGGAACTTGCCGCCCACCTCCTGGGATATGTGCAAAACAAAAACCTCAAACCCGAAGAATACCCGAATGACGGCATCAAGACCTTTGCCTTCCAAAAGAAAGTCGGGCGCTCGGGCCTCGAAGCTTATTTTAATGAAACCCTGAGCGGCACCACCGGTCGTGAGCTGTGGCGCGTCGATCCGCTTGGTTTTCAAGACACCCGACTGGAACTCAATGCCCCACAACAAGGGCAATCGCTCAACATCAGCATTGATATTGATCTGCAACGCGCTGCGGAAACCGCACTCGGCGACCGCGCCGGAGCGGCCGTTGCCCTCGATGTCCATACTGGGGAAGTCCTCGCCCTCGTCAGTCATCCCACCTATAACCAAAACCATCTCAGCCCCTTCATCCCGCAAAATACCTTTGATGCAATCAATGAAACAGGTGCTTGGCTCAATCGCGCCCTCCAACTTTCCTACCCACCCGGTTCCACCTTTAAATTGCTGACCGCCATCGCAGGCATGCGCCACGGCTCGATCGATCCTGAAACAACCCATAATTGCGGCGGGGTTTATCGCGTTGGCAACCGGGTCTTTCGTTGCCACGCCAGTGGCGGACACGGCCCGGTTCAATTAGCCGATGCCATTGAGGGTAGTTGTAATGTCTTCTTTTATGCCGAAGGACTTTCCATGGGAATTGATGTGCTCAGCGCGGAAGCTCAACGTTTTGGCTTTCATGAAAAAACAGGCATCGAACTCCCCTACGCAACCAAGCGCAACATCGTGCCTTCTAAAAAATGGAAACGAGAAGCCACCGGCTCAGGTTGGGTTCCGGGGGACACCGCCAACACCGCTATCGGACAGGGCTTCCTCCTCGCCACCCCACTGCGTATGGCTTGCTTCACGGCCTCGCTTGCCCGCAATGAAACACGCACCCAACCCAGCATCCTCGCTCAACCGCCGCAGCACAAAAACTCCATCGACCACGGTGGCGAAGCCCTCGGTCTGAGCCCGCGTCAGCGCGCACTCCTCTGGCAAGGCATGGAACGGGTCACTGGACGCCGGGGCACCGGACGCCTTGTTGGTATCGATGACTTTCGTATCGCGGGAAAGACCGGCACCGCCGATTTCCGCGCGCACGGCAAGGAAGTCAACCTCGCGTGGTTCGTCGGCTTTGCCCCAGTGGAAAATCCGCAAATTGCCGTCGCCGTCATGGTTGAGGGAACGGAGGAAAGTCAACAATACCATGGCGGTTCCACTGCCGGTCCCATCGCTAAGGATCTCTTCCTCGAGTTCATTAAACGCTACCCCGAACGCGCCGGAAAAGCTCCAAGCTCTAGGTCGTCGACCGCCAAGTAAAGGCGTGGCATAGCGCCACCGCCGCAGCGTCCGACTCATCATAACGCTTGCCAAAATCCGTGCCGGTCAAGCTCTGCACCGTTCGTGCGACTTGTTCCTTGCTAGCCCGCCCTGAACCGACCACCGCCTGCTTAACCCGCAGGGGCGCATATTCGAAAACCGGTAAGCCCCGCATCGCGGCAACCCCGATTATGACCCCGCGCGCTGCTCCCAGAATTTGCGCTGTTTGGAAATTCTGCACGTAAATGGTCTCCTCCACCGCAACGTGATCAATCTTGTGCTGGTCGATGAAATCCTCCACCTGATTCCCGATTGCGCCGAGACATGCCACCTGCGTGAGTTTGGGCTTCAATTGCAGAGTCGTACTCTCCAGCAAAAACGGGGTCTCCCCCGCACTGTATTTCAAGACCGCAAAACCACTCCCGCGCAAACTTGGATCCACTCCCAAGACGACTCCGGAAAATTGCGCCGGCAAAGGCATCGACGTCTGACCCCGCGACTTTCCACCTACCGCGCCACCTCTAGCCACGTAGTCTGCCCATAATTTTCGTGTTGATTTGCCCCCCATTCCTGCATCACAGCCTTGCATTCCACGCGCCTTTGGCAAGCATCCTTACATGCGTTGGAAATGCATTTGCGCCTACGACGGCACCGACTTTGACGGCTGGCAACGCCAGACCGAAGGCAACGGCATTCAAAATGTCCTCGAAAATGCCCTCAGCCAGATCTTCGACCAAAGCATCAAGACACATGGCAGTGGGCGCACCGATGCCGGAGTACACGCCCGCGGCCAATGCTTTCACTTCGATGCCGAATGGCCTCATGATTCCGGCAAGCTCATTCGCGCCCTGCATTCAATCCTTCCCGCCACCATTCAAATACGCTCTGCCAAACAGGTACCCGAGACCTTCCACGCCCGCCATTCTGCCAAAGGCAAACGCTATACCTATCATTTCTACCTCGGGCGCGCCAACCCGCTTCAACAACGCTACCTCTGGGCCTGCCGCGATGTCCCCCTTAATCTCCCCGCTATGAGCGAGGCCGCCCAATTCCTCGTCGGTACCCACGATTTTTCAGCCTTCGGCGCGACCCACGGCAAAGACAGCGACCCCAACCCCGTCAAAACCGTCCACCGCCTCGACCTCATTCAAAAAGGACGCCACCTCACCATGACCACCGAAGGCAGCGGCTATCTCTACCGCATGGTTCGCAGTTTTGCCGGCGCCCTTTATTCCGTCGGCCGGGACCGTCTCACCCCGGACGAGATAGACGATATCCTCCGTTCCCAAAAGCGCACCCACCGCATCGTCACCGCCCCCGGAACCGGACTTTGCCTCGACCGGGTCTTTTATTAAAACCATGCAAGCTGTTTTAAGAGCCGCCTGCCGCGCCGCCGCCGACCTGCTCTTTCCTCGCAATTGCGTCCATTGCGCCGGGCCCGTCGAAACAGGCAGCTACCAATACCTTTGTCCCGCCTGTACCCGTGCCCTGCAATTCTGCGAACCCCCTGCCTGCAAAACCTGCGGTTACCCCTACTTTGGATCCGTCATTGCACCCCGAGAATGCCCCCACTGTGCCGAACTGGAACCGGTCTTCGATAAAGGCAAAACCCTCTTCCTCGCCAAAGGCCCGGGCCGCAGCCTACTCCACGCCCTCAAGTATCATCAGGGCTTCTACATCCTCAAAGATCTTACCCGCATGCTCAAAGAAACCCCACATTTCAAGGAATTCCTGAGCGGCGCTATTTTGGTACCTGTTCCCCTCCATCCCACCAAACTTCGCGAACGCGGGTTTAATCAAAGTGAACACCTCGCCCATACCCTCCTGCAAAACAGCGATGCCCGGGCAGTGGAACCCCTCCTCTTGCGGAGCGAATTCACCCATTCCCAGACCCACCTCGACCGGAAAGACCGACTACAAAACGTTAAAAATGCCTTTGCCTTGTCCGCGACAGCCAATTTAATGAATGATACTTATTACATACTCGTGGACGATGTCTTCACCACTGGTTCGACCCTCAACGCTTGCGCCCGCACTCTCCGCACCGCAGGCGTGACCCACCTACGGGCAGTCGCCATCGGTCACGGATAACACAAACTTCCCTCCCTAGAATAATGGCAATTTTCGGCAAACCGAATTACTCAACCGTCACGGTTAAGAAAAAAGATATCCCCAAAGATCTTTGGACCAAGTGCCCCAAGACCGGAGAGATCATCTATAACCGCGTGCTCAAAGAGAACCTCATGGTCGTTCCCAGCAGCGGGTACCACTTCCCCATGGATGCCCGCGCCCGCATCGCCTCGTTGATGGACGAAGATTCCTTCGAGGAAAAAGACCAAGGGGTACAATCCCTCGATCCCCTCAAGTTTAACGCCACCGCAAAATATACCGAAAAGCTGAAAGCCAATCAGGCGAAGACCAAAGAAACCGATGCCGTGGTGGACGGCCTTGGAACCATCGGCGGCATGCCTGTCAGTATCGCCGTCATGGACTTCCGTTTTATGGCGGCCTCCCTCGGTTCTGCCGCTGGTGAGAAAATCACCCGAGCCATTGAACGCGGCCTCAAGGAAAAATGCCCCGTCATTATCGTTTCTGCTTCCGGCGGGGCACGCATGCAGGAGGGCATCCTGAGCCTCATGCAGCTTGCCAAAACCAGCGCGGCCCTCGCCCGCCTCAGTGAAGCCGGCATCCCTTTTATCTCGATTCTCACAAATCCCACTATGGCAGGAGTAATGGCGAGTTATGCCTCATTGGGCGACGTCATCATCGCAGAGCCCGAGGCCCTTATCGGCTTTGCCGGTCCGCGGGTCATCAAAGAGACCACCCAACAGGATCTGCCCGCAGGTTTTCAAACCTCCGAGTTCCTCCTCGAGCACGGTCTTGTTGATATGATTACGCCCCGCGCCGAAATGCGCGCACGCCTCATTCACCTGCTTAAGTGCTTTGGCAAAAAGACGGCCCACCAAAGCGCCTAGCCCCGCCAAAGCCGGCTCCGGCCAAGCCATGCACGAGGTCAAAGATTTGACTGCGCCGATCACCAGTTTTTCCGAGGCCTGCGATTACCTCTATGCCCTCCGCAATCAAGGCTCCAAATACGGTCTCGAGCGCATGCAGTCGCTTGTCGGCGCACTTAAAAATCCCCAAGGGCGCTACCCCCTCATTCACGTTGCTGGAACCAACGGCAAAGGCTCTGTTTGCGCTATGCTGGAAGCCTTGTATCGGGAAAACGGATACAAAACCGGCCTCTTTACCTCACCCCACTTGATCCATCTCGGGGAACGCATTCAGGTAAACCGCCAAGCCCTACCGGCTGACGCTATCACGGCATATATTAACCGCATGCGCCCCCTTTGCGACCGCTCCGACCTCCCGCCCACCTTTTTCGAATACATTGCCGCTATGGCCTTCCTTCACTTTGAAGCAGCGAAAGTCGACCTCGCGCTCATTGAAACCGGGCTCGGTGGACGCCTGGATGCCACTAACGTCGTCGATCCCGAACTGAGCATTATCACATCCATCAGCCTCGATCACTGCGACCTGCTGGGTGATAGCCTCGCCGCCATCGCGCGCGAAAAAGGCGGCATCATCAAACCCGGGAAGCCGGTACTCCTTGGCTGCCTCCCGCCCAAAGCCGAACACGAGTTGCGAGCAATTGCCAAAGAACGCGGCTGCCCTATTCGCTCGATACGCGAGCGCTTCCCGGATGAAAGCTCCCTCCCGCATACTAATCTCGAGGGACAGTTTCAGCGCTGGAACGCCGCCCTCGCCATCCACGCAACCGAAATCCTCCAGACGCGCTTTCCCATCCAAAAAAGCAAGGCCCTGCAAACCCTCGACTGGCCCGGTCGCTGGCAACGCCTTCAAATCGCCGATCGCGAACTCATCCTAGACGCCACCCATAACCCCGAAGGCGCCACTGTTCTCGAGCAAAACCTACGCACCCTAAAAACCCCACCCGTCATTATCGCTGGCACCCTCGGTGAAGACCGCGGGCGCAGTCTCATCCAAACCATCGCGCCCCATGCCCGCGAGCTCATCCTCGTCGAACCCGACCAGCCCCGCGCCACCCCTGCCGCTACCCTACGCAAATTCCTGCCCCCGGAACACAAAAACCCTGTCCGCAAAGACTCCGTCGCCTCCCTCTTCCCCAAACTGACTACCTGCACCGCCGGTAATCCTGGCGACACCATTCTCGTCACCGGATCCATATATTTGATCGGCGAGGTCATGACAAGAATCGCAGGCTGTCCTCCACAACACGGCAAATTTCTGCAGGACAAAGTATAGTCAAAACTTAGCCTGGATACAGTTTTACATTCTTACACACCAATATATTTTAAAATATAAATAATATACCTAAATAAATATATAAGTATTGTAAATTTTAAATAAAAATATCATTCTGGTCGGATGCACCGCATCCTTTTGAATTTTTCCCTGATCGCGCTGGGACTCTTTGCCAACGCACAACTTTTTGCCAACTTTACATCCCTCCCCCAAAGAGTCGTGGTGGGCTACTGGCATAACTGGGAAAATGACAGCGCCCCTTTCATGAAGTTGCGCGATGTTATCAACACCCAATATAATGTTGTTAACGTCTCTTTCATTGAAACATGGACAGAAACCGAAACCGGAGCTCCCGTTGATTTCAAAAGTGACGGCGTCCATCCCAAATTCGTGGTATACGACGGCTCCAAAACCACCGGATTGACCTACAGTGCCGCAGAATTCAAACAGGATGTTGCCGCAGTTAAGGCCGCCGGTATTCCAGTCCTCGTCTCCATCGGCGGCCAAAACGGTCATGTCGAAATCAGCAATACCGAGCAAAAAGACATCTACGTTCAGGGCAATAGGGACTCCTTCCACTCTCCCGACCGAAGCGATATTTATTCATTTGCTCCGCCACTGATATTGCAAGCGCTCTCCCAAACTGCCTAAATGATCGTGTGGACGGTTTTTCAGAAGTCACCCTGTTACTTGATCTGGGTTATATCATTCTTGCGGCAACGGCGTTCGCCTTCCTGGGCAAGCGCATCGGGATGCCCTCTCTGGTGGGCTACCTCCTTGCAGGCCTGCTCCTGGGGCCGTTTCTGGGACTGGTTGCCATCGACCATTCCCTCGAACTGATCGCGGAACTCGGCATCGCCCTCCTCCTCTTTCTCGTCGGCCTGGAACTGAGCTTCAGTAAAATAAAGGATCTGGGAAAAGCCGCTCTCCTCCTCAGTTCTCTTCAGATCCTTTTCACCGCGCTGGGTGGCTTCGCGGTGGCAAGGCTTCTGGGCTTTGAATTGCTCCCCGCAATCTTTCTCGCGGCGACGGTG
>JAACDB010000012.1 GCA_009937095.1 Verrucomicrobiota bacterium | reverse complement strand
CTGGTGCGCACTCCGGAAACGGCGAAGGGCACGGCGATGCCAACCATGATTAAACAGGTGAAGGGGCTGGCGAGTTGTTGAAAGTAGCGGACGAGGTAAGCGTGGACGGCGGGGTTGTCCTCGGGGGGAATGGTTTTAATGATGCGGTGGAGTTCGTGAAGGGACAGTTCTTTGGGGCGTTTATGGAGGGCGAGCATCAGTCCGGGATCTTCGTCAAAATCGGGGAAGGCTTTGCGTTTGAAGTAAAGGATGCGAAGGGGGTCACCGCTCTCGGAGTCGAGGAGGAGTTCGCGACCGTTGAGGAAAACCCAATTGTTTTGGGTATCGTCGTAATAGGCTTCACTGGCAGAGATGCGGCGCAGTTCATGACCCTCCTGATCGCGGAGGTGTACGGTCACTCCGAGGGCAAGCCAGGCGCGTTCGCTGAAACGATCCATAAACCAGAGCCGCCCGTCGCGGCGGTTATCAAAGCCCATGTTGTAGATGAGGCCGACTTCGCGGGAATCCATAACGGCTTCCCGGGCGGAAAAATCGAGGTTGTCGAGAAAGGTGCGCGAGCGTTCTACGGTCTGGGGAACGAGAAAGGCGGTCAGGTAAAACAAGCCGATCGACATAAGGAGCCCGACCACCCAGAGGGAGCGACTGATGCGGAAGAGGCTGAGCCCCTGGGCACGCAGGGCGATAATCTCATTATTGCGGTGAAGGTTTCCAACGGCGAACAGGAGGGAAACGAGGAAGATTATCGGCAGGATCAATGGGAAGAATGCCGGAAGCGACAAGAGGAAGTAGTAGACTATTTGGGAGAATGTGGCATTCACTGCAAGGAGGTCCGGGAGGTCATCCATCATGTCTTGCAGGATCAAAACCCCGACGATCAGGCAAAGGGTTAGCAGGAAGGCGACGGCCCATTCCTTGAGAATATATCGATCCACGAGCAACATGATTGTTCTATTTACGACCTTTCGGGGGTGCTTGTCACTCAGTTTAGGTGGTTTTTTGCTGGATTATGGCATTTTGTTACCTGTTAATGCAGACACGATGTCTATTATAAAAGAAGCATGGAATTCTCGGCTGGGAGTGATTCTCGCGGTGGCAGGTAGCGCTGTGGGGCTGGGGAATTTCCTGCGCTTCCCCGGGCAGGCGGCGGAATACGGCGGTGGGGCTTTCATGTTGGCTTATTTTGTGGCCTTTCTGCTAATCGGCTTACCGATCTGTTGGGCGGAATGGACCATGGGTCGTCAGGGCGGGCGACTGGGCTTCAATTCCTGCCCCGGTATTTTCAACATTTTGACCCGTCGGCCGGCCTTTAAGTACATCGGGGTGATTGGCGTTTTGATCCCCATCATCATATACATGTATTATGTATATATTGAGGCCTGGTGTTTGGGCTATGCCGTCAATTTCTTTGCGGGCGATTTGAATTTTAAAACGGTTGAGGAATCGGGGGGCTTTTGGGGCGGTTTTATCGGGATCAAGGAAAATGGGAGTGCCCTGGGCTTTGGCGTTCAACAAGTGGGCTTCTATCTCGTTTTGGTTTTTATTCTCAACTTCCTGTTGATTTATCGCGGGCTTTCACGCGGGATTGAATGGTTCTGCCGATACGCAATGCCGTCGCTTGTCATATTGGCAGTGATTATTTTGGTGCGGGTGCTGACCCTGGGGACCCCCGACATGGCACACCCGGAACGCAACGTGAACAACGGACTCGGTTTCATGTGGAACCCCACCAAGCACGTAGTGGAGACCCGCGAAGCGGAGGGGCTCTGGACGGTAGCGGAGGAAATGGTGGACCCGGAGCGTATTGAAGCGGCACGCATCCAGAGCGCTAGCGAGGCAAACCAACGCCTGCGGCGCATCACGGTTGTGGAACAGTTGCGCAACCCGCAGCTCTGGCTTGCGGCGGCGGGGCAGATTTTCTTTTCCCTGTCGGTGGGCTTTGGGGTGATCATTACCTATTCAAGCTACTTGAAGAAGAAGGACGATGTCGTGCTGAGTGGTTTGGCGGCAACGAGTGCGAATGAATTTTGTGAAGTGGCGCTCGGGGGTTTGATCACCCTACCCGCAGCGGTGACGTTTTTGGGCGTGGCGGGGGTTGCTGGAATGGGCACCTTTGGGCTGGGCTTTAATGTCTTACCCATGGTCTTTGCGAGCATGCCTTACGGGGCGGTCTTTGGAGGGCTTTCTTTTTCCTCCTGTTTTTGGCGGCGGTGACGAGCTCGCTCTCCATGCTGCAACCCGGGATCGCATTTCTCGAAGAGGCCCTGCGCCTCAACCGCAAGCAATCCGTGGCCCTGCTCGGAATGATTACCGCGGTGGGCTGTGCCTTTGTGGTTTATTTCAGCGCGGATGTTAAGGCGCTGGACACGCTGGACTTCTGGGTGGGTACCTTCCTGATATTTGTGCTCTCCACGGTTCAAATCATCATCTTCGGCTGGATTCTGGGGATCGAAAAAGGCTTTGCCCTAGCCCATGAAGGCTCGGTGATTCGCATTCCCGGGTTCTATAAATTCATCATGAAATACGTGAGCCCGCTGCTCCTGCTGGCAATTTTCATCATGTGGGTGGCAACGAATATCTTCGGGCTCAACTTAAGTACTGGCGAAGCGAGCTACAGTAGCTACGTGAAGGATCTTTTCATTGAACCGAATGCCGTGGCTTGGTTGAGCATCCTCTTAATCGGATTGGTGGCGGCATTTTTCGCTTTCTGTGTCGACCTCAACCCCGCCTATAAAACCGCAAACCCAAAGGATTAAACCATGACTAGCAGCGGATGGATTATCATGTTTGTTTCAGTGCTGGGCGTGAGTGCGCTTTTGCTCTGGTGCATTATTAAAGTTTTGAAATCACCGGAAGAAGCGGAGCATCTGCACGGCTTTGAAAAGGCAACCCCGGACCTCAAGCCAAAAGACTAGCCTGCCAACACCGAAACCGGACCGAGGTTCTGGTCGTGGAATTCCTGCAGACGCGCCATCACTTTGGCGGGATCTTTGATTTGCATGACTTCCTCAACCAAATCCTGCGCGCGCTGGAGGTGCAGTTTACGCAGGTAGTATTTTAACTCCGGAAGCACTCCAGAAGCCATACTGAGAGAGTTGGCACCCATCCCCAATAAAAGACTCGCAAAGAGGGGGTCGCCGGCAATTTCGCCGCAAACACTCACGGGTACCCCTGCAGTACGGGCACTGTCAAAGATTTGCTTGAGGGTACGAAGCACGGCGGGATGCGCGGGTTCATAGAGATGCGCCACGCGATCATTGAGCCGATCAACAGCCATGAGGTATTGAATCAAATCGTTGGTACCCAGACTGAAAAAATCCACTTCTTCGGCGAGCAGGTCGATCGTCAGAGCTGCGCTGGGAATTTCAATCATAGCACCAACCGGGAGGGACGCATCAAAGGCAATCCCTTCGTTTCGCAAATCGATTTTTGCTTGTTCCAGCATTGCCTTGGCGCGTCGCAATTCCCCCACCCCACTTATCATGGGAAACATAATTTTGACATTACCATGCGAGCTGGCGCGAAGGATGGCGCGTAATTGCACCATGAAAATATCCGGTGTTTCCAAACAGAAACGAATTGCGCGGAATCCCATAAAGGAGCTATCGACGACCTGATCGACCCCATCAATGGTTTTGTCCCCACCGATATCGAGGGTACGGAAGATCACGGGGCTTCCCATAGCAGAGGATGCCACCGCATCGTATTCCTCGTATTGCTGTTCCTCAGAAGGGTAACCGTGATGACGCAGGAAAATGCCTTCCGTGCGAAAGAGCCCTACCCCATCAGCGTGTACTTCATCGACTTGCGCAAACTCTTCCAAGCCTTCAATATTCGCCATCAAGGGAAGCTTGGTGCCATCCAGCGACTCGCTAGGTAGATTCAAGGCGGTGCGGTAGAGCGCATCCATCTTCTGGCGCTCGGAAGCAAGCTTGCCGAATTGTAGGAGGCGTTCCTCGGTTGGATGAATCACCACCAAACCGTCATAGCCATCCACCAGAATCATATCCCCACTGCGGATTTGATAGGTCGCATCATGCAGACCCACCACTGCAGGAATTTGCAAGGAGCGCGCCATGATGACCGAGTGACTGGTCTTGCCGCCTACATCGGTAATAAAAGCGAGAAGCTTATCCCGTTCCAGATTCGCGGTATCGGAGGGGGTTAAATCGGTGGAAACAATAACGCTCGCCTGAGCAACATTTCCCAGATCGACATTTTGCAAACCGATGAGATTGTGCAATAAACGCCGCGAGACGTCCTGAATATCGGTAACCCGTTCCTTGAGGTACTCGTCCTCCATGGAACTGAAGAAAGCCATGTAGCGTTGAGCGACTTCGTTATAGCAATGCTCGATATTTTGGCGCGACTCCCGCACTTCCGTGGTGACTTCGTCAATGAGCGCGGTGTCTTCGAGTACCATCAGGTGGGCATCGAAAATACGGGCCTCGCCCTCTCCGAGGTTGGAAGCAACCTTATTGCGCACTGCAGTTATCTCGGCACGAGTTTCGAGCATGGCCTGCTCAAAGCGTGCGAACTCCGCATCAATTTCGGATTCCTCCAAATGATAGTGCGGAATGTCCAGCTCGTTGCGTTGATAGACAAAGGCGGGGCCATGCACTACGCCAGGAGAGGCTGCAATGCCTTTGATGACAATTTCGGCATGGCGGTCGGGTTGCGTCATAAGATAAGGGTCGGGACTTCTTCCTAATAGTCCTTAAGTAAATGTATATGCCTTTTATTAATTAATCTAGGGCGGTTTCAACAAAAAAGACAGAATCGCCCCAGGCCGACTCTATGATGGGCTTCAAATCCTTTTGTTTTAGCGCACTGGAACCCGGAAGTACAAAACAACAACTTCCGCTTCCGCTCATCCCGCAAACGAGTCCGCGTGCGCGCAAATCATTCAGCAAGGTTCCAATGGCACGATACTTGTGGCCCACCACTTCCTCAAAGGAATTAAAGATAAGCGCCCGTAAATCACCCCGCAGACAAGACTGCACCACAGCCGTTTTCGTGTAAGCGCTGGGATTTGCCGACTTAAGGGCTCCATAAGCCCAAGCGGTACTTACCCCAAAACCCGGCTTAAACAAGAAAATGGGCTGTCCCGTAAGCGACGCCACCAAGACTTTCGGCGCAGCCTCGATCTGATCCCCGCGCCCACGCATTAGACAAATCTGCGGCTCTATGAACAAGGGGCAGTCTGAACCCAAATCTGCCGCGACTCCCCGAAGCGCCTCATTGTTGAGCGGTGCACCCTCCAATTGGTTCATCGCCACTAAAGCTCCCGCAGCATTACTACTGCCACCACCCAGTCCCGCGCCGGACGGAATCCGCTTTTCCAGTTGAAATTTGTAATGCCTGCTACTGCCGGTTACCGCGCGAAAAGCCACTGCCGCCTTTAGGACAAGGTTGCTTCCATCGACGGGTATACCCGGCATCGAACAAGTCAGCTGATCCGGCCCCGACTCCAAAGCCTGTACCGTCAACGCATCAGCAAAGTCCAATGGTGCCACCAGTGAAGTGAGATCATGAAAGCCATCTTCGCGCAAACCGTGCACCGCCAGCATAAGGTTTACCTTAGCCGGCGTTTTTACCGTCACCCCTTTCTTGGCCTTCTTTAAGTCTTTCATCTCCTACTAGAACTGTAGCCCCCGACCAAAACTGCCAATAAAATTAAATTCCGGCATTTCGGTTTTGCTTTCTGTGCTCGATTTTTAAAAGTATCCTTCCATGAAACAAGCGAATGGTTGCCAACTTATTCTCGCGCTCGACGTTGAAACACGCGAAGAAGCCCTCGCCACCCTTAAAACCATTGGCGATTCCCT
>JAACDB010000072.1 GCA_009937095.1 Verrucomicrobiota bacterium | reverse complement strand
GGGGCCGGGGTTTCGGCGGCTACCTCGGGGGCTTTTTCTCCGGGTTCGCCAATGGCGGCAATCGCGCCACCGACCGGGACTTCATCACCGGCCCCGCAATATTGTTTGAGCAAGGTTCCGTCTTCGAAACACTCGACTTCCATGGTGGCCTTGTCGGTTTCTACTTCGGCAATCATGTCCCCGCTGGCTACGGCGTCGCCTTCTTTCTTCAACCATTTGACGAGCGTACCAACGGTCATGGTGTCGCTGAGTTTGGGCATGTCGATAAGGGAAGCCATAGTTATGAGGGTGGTCTGGTTGTGTGTTTGGATGGGTAAGTTAAGCGAGGCACTTAAGGGCACCTGCAATGATGCGCTCTTCGTTGGGGATTTGCCAATCCTCAAGGGCTTTGGCATAGATTTGAGGAGCATCTATGGCAGAGACGCGGTGAACGGGGGCGTCGAGGTAGTCGAAGGCCTTGAGTTGTATGAGGTGTGAAATTTGGGCGTCGACGCCGCAGAAGGGTTTGTTTTCTTCGACTAGAAGTGCGCGGCCGGTCTTTTTTACGGATTCAAGGATGGTGTTTTCATCGAGGGGGCGAATGGAACGAAGGTCTACCAATTCGACACTGATGCCGTGTTGCGCTTCGAGAATGTCCGCAGCCTTAAGCGCGCTCATGGCACAGCGTCCGTGTGCCACAATAGTGAGATCGTTTCCCTCACGGAGGATATTGGCGACTCCAAGTTCGATGAGGTATTCTTCTTCGGGCACTTCCCATTTTTCGCCATAGAGGAGGGTGTTTTCCATGACAAAGACGGGATCGTTGTCGCGGATGGCAGTTTTCATAAGACCCTTGACGTCGTAAGCGTTGGAGGGGCATACGACCTTAAGGCCTGGGTGGTTCGCCACCATATTTTCGGGGGTATGGGAGTGGGTGGCGCCGACGTTGGTGCCGCCGTTTGCGGGGCCACGCACAACGATGGGAACATTCATGAGGCCGCCGGACATATAGCGGCAGAAGGAGGCGTTATTAAAAAGTTGATCGATGGCAACGTAGCTGAAGGACATGAACATCATTTCCACGACGGGACGGATGCCGAGGCAAGAAGCTCCGATGGCAAGACCCGAAAAGGCGGCTTCCGAAATGGGGGTGTCGATGACGCGTTTGTCGCCATATTTATCCCAGAGGCCTTCAGTGACCTTATAGGCGCCGTTGTATTGGGCAACTTCTTCGCCCATGATGCAGACATTTTCGTCGTGCTCGATTTCCTCGGCGAGTGCTTGCTTGATGGCTTCGCGGTAAGTGATGAGTGGCATATTGGGAAAGGTTGGAAACTAGTCGTTAAAGAAGTAGGTGCCTTTGAGAGAATTAGACGGGTCATTATCGACCTCCCAATAGACATCTGTTTGAATCTCAGACCGTGGAGCCACCGGGCTTTGTTCGGCAAATTTAGCGGCGGCGTCGGCCTCTGCTTTAACTTCCAAATTGATCTTGCCGGCTTCGTCTTCGGAGAGACTGCCATCGGCGAGCAGTTGCGCCTTGAGTACGTTGATAGGATCTTTGTTTTTCTTGTACTCCTCAATTTCCTCTTTGGTGCGGTATTTTTCGTGATTCGCATCAGCGACGGAATGACCGCGATAGCGGTAGGTGCGGATTTCAAGAAGGAAGGGCTTCATTTCCTCGCGGGCACGGGTCATCGCACGGTTGGCGTATTCGCGAACTTCAAAGACGTCGTGACCCTCGCAGACATCCCACTCGATATCGAAACCGTCAGCGCGGTGAGCGAGGTTTGCCTCGGCAGAGGAGCGTGCAAGGCTGGTTCCCATGGAGTAACCGTTGTTTTCAATGACAAAGACGACCGGAATGCCCCAGAGGGAGACGAGATTAAGAGTTTCCATGAAGGAGCCTTGATTCACCGCGCCATCACCGAGGAAGCAGATGCAGCAACCTTTCAGCCCTTTGTATTTCAGGGCAAAGGCGAGGCCAGCACCAAGGGGGGTTTGGCCGGCGACAATCCCGTGACCGCCCCAATAGTTTTTATCGGGGGCAAAGAAGTGCATCGACCCGCCTTTGCCTTTAGAGCAGCCGGTATGCTTGCCAAACATTTCGGCCATGCATTCGTTCATCGACATGCCGACTGCAAGGGCGTGACCGTGGTCGCGATAGGCAGTGATGATATGGTCGTTTTCCTCCATAAGGGAGACAACTCCGGCGGCAACGGCTTCCTGCCCGATGTAGAGGTGAAGGAAGCCCCCGATTTTACCTTGATTGTAGGCTTGTAGGGAACGTTCCTCAAAGCGGCGGATCCCTAGAATGGTGCGATAGAGGCCACGCTTATCATCGGGCGTGAGCTTGGCGTTCACGGGGGTTCCGGTGAAATCGGTCGCGGGCTCAGCGTTCGCGGGAGCCTGGGCTTTTTTGGCGGTAGATTTTTTCTTGGCGCTTGGCATAGGATGGAAGGACATAAGTTTGCGTATTTCCGCGTGATGACAAGTAAATACCGGAGGGATCGCCAAGCGGTCTCAGAAGTTCAAGGCGCCTGATTGAGGGGAATCACCGCATTTTTAGCGTGGCTTTGGAACGATGGCAGAAAGGCCGCCGTCGCTCACAAAAGTCTGTCCGGTGACCATTTTGGCTTCATCGCTGAGGAGCCAGAGTGCCAAGCTAGCGATTTCATCGGGATCGCCCACGCGGCCAAGGGGGTGCATTTTTTCGGACATTTGCCGGGCTTGTTCGCTGGCAAGGAGGGGTTGAGCCAGTGGGGTATCGGTCAAGGAGGGAGCGATGGCGTTGATGCGAAGTCCACGACTGGCGTAGGTGGCGGCAGCGGAACGCACCATTGCTTCAATTCCACCCTTGGCGGCAGCAATGGCTTCATGGTTGGCGATGCCTACCTGAGCGGCGGCGGAACTGAAAAAGAGGAGATTGCCGTAAGCGTTGCCTTGCATGCGTTTGGTGCAGGCGCGAAGGGCATAGAAAGCGGAGCCAAGATTTTGCAGGAGGGTAGCGCTCCAGTCTTCAGGCGGGGTGAGGTGCGCAGGCTTCAGGTAGATCGATCCCAAGGCGTGGGCGTAGGCGTCAATTCTTCCGTGGTCGGCGATAGTTTGATCGAAATATGCGTCGAGTTGAGCGGGGTCGGTCGCATCACAGGCTGCGACTTCGCCAAAGTCCCCGGATCCGCCGTTACGGGTGAATCCGGTCACGGTGGCACCGGCTGCCTGCAGACGCAATGCGAGTTTGGAACCGATACCGCCGGTAATGCCACCGATAACAACAATTTTTCCTTCTAGATTAGTATGCATATAAGTGTATCGCAAAAGTAGGGGATTCATTACCCGCAAAAGGACGAATGGCTTGCCATAACGGGCTGTGCCTCTATGCATAGCCGAGATGTCTGAAATCGCAAAAGCCTACGAGCCTCAAGAGGTGGAAGCCCGCTGGTATGCCGAATGGCTGAAATCCGGCTGCTTTAAAGCCTCCGTTAATACGGATCGTGAACCCTTCGCGATCATGATTCCGCCGCCGAACGTGACGGGGATGCTGCATATGGGGCACGTATTGGACAACACCTTGCAGGATATTTTTGTTCGTCGTGCCCGCCTGGAGGGCAAGTCGGTGCTCTGGCAGCCGGGAACGGACCACGCCGGTATCGCGACTCAGACAAAGGTTGAACGGCAATTGCGGGAGTCAACCGGGGAGAGCAAATACGATCTTGGGCGGGCGGCTTTTCTGGAAAAAATTTGGTCGTTTCGCGAGGAATCCGGCGGGGTGATTTTAAAACAGCTACAAAAACTGGGGGCGTCCTGTGACTGGGATCGCACAAGTTTCACGCTCGATGAACATTATTCAAAGGCGGTATTGGAAGCATTTGTGCGCTTGTATAAACGCGGCTATGTTTACCGGGGAAAACGGATGGTGAACTGGTGTCCGGCGACGCACACCGCGATTTCGGACGAAGAGGTCAATATGAAGCCGCAACAAGGCAGCTTCTACAAGATGCGTTATGAATTGGTCGAGCCCGACGGCAAGCGCACGCATCTGGAGATATCGACTACGCGACCCGAGACCTTGATGGGGGACACTGCCGGGGCCGTACACCCAGAGGACGAACGCTACAAGCATCTCATTGGCAAGACAGTCTGGCGGCCTTTCCCGCGGGCTGAGATTCCGATTGTCGGGGATGCCTACGTGGACCGCGAGTTTGGGACGGGTTGCCTGAAGGTGACACCAGCGCATGACAAAAATGACTTTGAGATCGGGCAACGACACGGCCTAGAAGTGATTGAGGTGATTGACCACAACGGTTGCATGAATGCCTTGGCGGGCGAGGAATTTAAAGGGATGGAGCGTTTTGCGGCACGCAAAGTGGCAGCAAATAAACTCGAGGAGATGGGACTTTTGATTGAGCGTGAGCCATATGAGAATGTGGTGCGCTTCTCCGAGCGCGGCGATGTCCCCATTGAGCCGCGACTCTCGGAGCAATGGTTCATGAAATATCCGAAAGTGGAGGAAGCCAAGCGGGCAGTAGAAACGGGGATTATCGAATTTCATCCGGATCGCTGGAAGAAGACCTATCTACATTGGTTGAATGGCATTCAGGATTGGTGCATCAGTCGTCAACTTTGGTGGGGTCACCGCATTCCCGTTTGGTATAAGAAGGGAATCGTGCGCACAGAGCTCGATTTCACAGACCCCACGCAGGTACATGTTTCAGTGGCGGGACCGCAGGACCCGGAGAACTGGGAACAGGAGGAGGACGTGCTCGACACCTGGGCCTCGTCTTACCTCTGGCCCATGGCGAATTTAGGTTGGCCTGATCCGGACGCCGCCGCACAAAAAGAACTGGCGCATTGGTACCCGACTTCCACTCTGGTCACCGGCTTTGATATCATTTTCTGCTGGGTGGCACGCATGATTATGGCGGGTCTGGAACTCTACGGAGAGGACAAAGCGAAGCTTACCGATGCAGAGATTGCGGCACGGATTCCCTTTAAAAATATTTTCATCCACGGACTGATTCGCGACGAGAAGGGTCGGAAGATGTCAAAATCCCTGGGCAATTCGCCGGATCCGCTGGATTTGATTGAAAAATTCGGGGCGGATGGTTTGCGCTTTGGGATTTGTAATATCGCGCCTACGGGGTCGGGTATTTTGTTCTCGGAAGAGCGGATTCAAATCGGGCGAAATTTTTGCAACAAGTTATGGAATGCGGTGCGTTTCCGTCAGATGAGCGGGCCGATATTGGACAACTCGACTATCGAAAGCATTCGTTCACGCATTCTGGTGACTCTTTTTGATGACTACGATCATTGGATTCTGGCTCGCCTGGCAGCGGTGACGGCAGAAGTAGAGCGCTGCTTTGCAGACTTTGATTTAGCGCCCTATACGCACAAGCTGTATGCTTTTTTCTGGAGCGACTTCTGCGATTGGTATGTGGAGGCTTCAAAGGGCAAGTTAAAGGGCGCTGCGGAAGTGCGAGACAATTGCTTGGCGATTCAGGACTTGGTCTTACGGCAGGTCTTGCAGTTGGCGCATCCGGTGATGCCGCATATTACAGAAGAGCTTTGGGCGGGCTTGGGCTATGCCGGGGAGCGACCCTTTATTCACGAAAGCCCGCTTTTGGGTGCAGAGGCTTTGTGCGGGGAGATGCCTCTCGATCAAGCAGCAGCTGAACGGGTCGTACAATTACAGGGATTGATCTCGGAGGCACGCGCCTTGAAGGCGAAGTACAATCTGGCAAGCAAGCGGGATGTTGCGGTCTTTTACGGGGCAGAGGGTTCAGCGGCAGCAGTCATCGCGAGTAATGCGGGCTTGATTTGCTCGCTGGCGGGGCTGGGTTGTTTGGAGGCCTTGGCTGGCAAGGGCGCCGATGGTTTGCCGGCAGCGGTCACCCCGCTGGGGCCGGTTTATTTGGACTTGAGCAGCAGCATTGACGTAGGCGCAGAAAAAGCGCGACTGGAAAAGGAGCTGGCACGACTGGACAAGCTGGTAGCGGTGGGTGAAAACAAATTAAAGAATCCTAAATTTGTGGAGAGTGCGCCGGAACATGTGGTTGCGGGTGCCCGCAAACAATTGGCGGAGACCTGCGCCCAGCGCGACGAAACACGACAGATTTTGGAAAGCCTTTGAGCGGGGTCATGAAAAAGCCCCGAGCGGCGAGGCTCGGGGCTGGAAGGATTCTAATCGGTTGCTCTGCTTGGTATTTCGCTATCGTCGGGATCGTTGATTATAGGCGGCGTCGGCGGCTTAACAATTGGAGCATCACTCTGAGGCGAGAGATTTTTATCAAAATCAACGATTTCCTCAGCTCCCGGGTCACTTGCCGATAGCTTGACGGTCACCGTGTGGGCAGGTGGAATTAAAACGGTATCAGAGGGCACATCTGTGTTGGTGGCGAGACGCACATCAGCATTGCTTTGCATGCCATAATCAACGTTTTCGCCATCGGTTGCGGTTATGACTTCAACAATACCATCAATATTATTGGTGCTGAAACGGAAATCTCCTTCTAAACTATCGTATTTAAAAGACACACGGAAGCGGGTACCTTTGATGACAGCGACTCCAAGAGGCGTCTTAATGTTGAACTTTGAAGTTTCGGTGAGTTTTTTGACATGACCGAAGAGCGAGCCATAGTTCATATTCAAAAGGGTGATCGATTGACTGGGATCACGATCCAATTGTTGATAGGTCTTTTGACCTGAAAAGGCGTTTTGCCTAATAATTTCAAGCTCGAGTTGCGAGTTTGGGTCTATTTCGATGACGGAGCCATTTGAAAAAGCAAGTTTGGCAGTACTTTGCGACCCAGTGGTAATGACATCGCCCTGTACGATGGTATCGCCAACCCTAAGGGCTTGTGCAGATGCGGCATCCCCACCCTGATGAATGGTAACAGTGCCGCCTACGTTTAGAATTTGTGCATTGGCGAGTGGCGCTGAATGAGCGGTACCGGCAAGAACCGTAAGGGCCGATAATGCAGCGATAGCGAGTGAATATTTCATGATGATGTTATACTTGGTTGAATTCCTGATTGGGTACCATGGAAATTTACATAAACGGAAATGTCAACAAGCAAATAAGGTAAAATTTCATTTAAAGTATAAACAATTCAAAATGTTTACCTTTGTTTCGAGGGGGTCTGAGGCCTCGATAACGTGCCTTCATTGGGCCATTAGCAGCGCAGTGCGCGGGCGTATTTTCGATTACAAGCCTTCAGTTACTGGCCTGGCTGAAGCCTCAGTACTGTACAGGCGGAACTTGTTTGATTGGGGCATAAAAAAACCCGGAGCGATCACTCCGGGTTTTTGGTAAAGTATGAGTGGCGTTAAGTCAGATTAGGTGGGGTAGCATTGGTCGAACCACTGGGAGTTTCGGTCTCGTCCGCAATCTCATCGGTGGTCACTGGGTCTGGCGTATCGCTAGCATCGCTGCCGTAGTCATCCGCGGCGGAATCTGCTGCAGCGCTTGAGGCCTCGCCCGCAATATCCTGAGCGGCTTCACCAGTGATGCCAGCTTCACTGGCGCCGGTTAAGGCGCCTTGCTGGACGCCGGCTTCAACTGCTTCATTGATGATAGTGGAGGTGCCAGTATCGCTGGCAAGAGCATCGGCACCTTCTTCTGCGCTGACTGCCACGGCTACTGCAATAGAACCAGGATCTAGGTTGGTTTGAGCTGTAGAGGCAACTGCTGCCTGCGTGGATCCAGTGGCAGCTGCTCGCACTGCTTCAGCGACAACGGTTATTTCAGCTTTTTGCTCCACTAGGCCCACAATCGCGGCGACGGAACCTTCCGTTGCTGCTTTAGCTGCAGCGGTTACGTCAGTTCCAGCATTAGAAGCACCTTGTATGGCACCTGTAGTGGCGCCATTAGAAGAGGCCGCAATGGTTGTGGTTAAGGTCGCTGCTGTTACTTGAGGGGAGGTAATGACTGCGGTCACAGCGCCTTGTGCGGCTGCTTCAACGGCAACATTGGTTTGCTCATCCGTAAGTTGTGCCTCTCCAGACAGTTCAAACACGGCTTGGGTGAGCGAGGCGACTGCCGTACGTACGGTGGATTCTAGTTGAGTGCTAGGAGCTTGACTCAAAATGGCCTGTAAGACGGCATCAGTGATGCTATTTACGTTGGAGGGATCGTTTACTGCAATGCCTGAGGCTATTAAGAGTTTCTTGGCTTCAGCAACATTGCCACTGGCGATCAGTTTGGCAACTTCAGAACTAACCTTAACTTCTTGAGCCTGTGAGGCTTGAAGTGGGAGTAGGGCGAGCGCAACAAGCAGAAAGAGCTTCCCGATGCGGTTCTTAACATAGAAGTTTTTCATAGTAGGCGTGGTGGTGGATAGATGGATTGGGTTGATAAAGCGTTGTTTAAATACCTATAACCCGAGTAATATACGTTAATACATAAGGTTTTTTGTTCCATGCAGGCAAGCTAATAAGTGGCTTTTTTGGGTTCAGCGGACGAGACTTCAAAAGTCTCGTTGTCGGGTAAAGGTATGGAATAGGTTTGCCAAGCAGGTTTATTTGGATGTTAAAGTCATGATCTTAACGTTTGTCTGGAAATTTACTTACGAGAGTTAAAAAATGACGCAATTTAGACCCTGTATTGATCTGCACGAGGGCAAGGTGAAGCAAATTGTGGGTGGTAGCTTGAAGGACGGCGGGGTTGGTTTAGAGACGAATTTCGTAAGCGAGGAAAGCGCGGCAAGCTTTGCATCGCGCTATGCAGCAGATGGCTTGATGGGGGGTCACGTCATCCAGTTAGGTACCGGTAATGAGCAAGCGGCCAAGTCAGCTCTAGGAAGTTACCCGGGAGGCTTGCAGGTGGGCGGTGGGATTACACTGGAGAATGCCGCCGGTTGGTTGGAGGCGGGCGCGAGCCATGTGATTGTGACGAGTTGGCTTTTTACTCCAGAGGGACGCTTTGATGTAACAAGGTTGGAGGCGCTATCGAGAGAGGTGGGGCGGGAGCATTTGGTGGTGGATTTAAGCTGCCGTGGCTCGGGGGGGAATTGGACGGTTACAAAGGATCGCTGGCAGACCCAGACGGACTTGAGGATTGAGGAGGAAGTTTCAGCAGATTTGGCAGGTTATTGTGCGGAATTTTTGGTGCACGCTGCAGATGTGGAGGGTAAATGTGGTGGAATAGATGCCGCCCTGGTACGCTACCTTGGGCAAAACGCCAACATCCCGGTTACTTATGCTGGCGGGGCTGGGCAACTAGAGGATTTAGACCTTGTTAAGCGCGAAAGTGGCGGCACGGTGGATTTGTGTATTGGCAGTGCCTTGGATATCTTTGGGGGATCGGGCGTTTGCTACGTCGATTGCGTCCGATGGAATCAGTCGCCAGACTAAATATATCATCAGGCGAGCATCAAACGAGTAAGGTTTTGAAGCTTGCAAAGCGTTAAAATTGGCACGTTATTGCTATCTTTTATGGAGTTAATTAATCTAGAGTTTGCGGTCTTGCTGATCAAGTTGTCGATAAGCGTCTTGCCTTTGGTAGCAAGTAGTTATTTGCTGCTAGCTTCGGAAGAGACCAAGCGTGATCTACGTAGTTTTATTTGCCGCGCGCTGTTTAATGTAAGTAATGGAATTCCTATGAATAATTTCAGGCGCATCCTTAATTGGGTGGGTGGTCTTGGGGTGGCTTTTGGTATTTTGGCTGGCTGGTTACTGGTGTTTAAGCCATTTTTGGCTTAGACTGAAGGAGGATCTCCTGTATTTGTGAGGGTATGGGTGTTGCGCCTTAGGTTCAATTATTCTTGAACAGATTAAACAGCATTATTTTATAAGGCTCTAATGAAGAAGATGGGACCAGAAAATATAAAAGCGATGCCAAGTTGGGAAGCAGGGGTGGTTGAGCTTTTTGTGCGCGGTGCAAATTTGGTTGGCTTGCCTCGTTCGGTCGGTGAAATCTATGGTTGTCTTTTTTGTGCACAGGAGCCGGTAACATTCGACACATTGGTGGCGCGTCTGAAGATAAGCAGGGGTTCGGTTAGCCAAGGGTTAAAGGTATTGCGCCAACTGGGGGCGGTAAAAGTGCATTACATTGTAGGAAGTCGTAAGGATCATTACATTGCAGAGCTATCGATGCAGGAATTGGTTCAAGGTTTTGCTCGGGATCAACTGGGGCCGCATCTGGAGTCGGGGAGCGCGCGCCTTAAGAAAATTGAGGCATTGATAGAGTCTGAGGTGGATCCGGAAAAAAGAAGCCACGCAGAGCAGCGCTTCAATACGCTACGTTCCTGGCAACAAAGCGGGCAAAAAATTCTGCCTTTGGTGCTGGCGGTTCTTGGGGGGCGCAAGTTTTTCTCTAAAAGAGCACAAAAAGACTGAAAACCGGCACTTATATATGCAGGTATGGGTTTGGTTTAGCGAGCTTGGTTGACCTTGCAATTTATAATTGGAGCGACACTGTCAGTGGGGCAACTACAGCGGATTATGATCTTAGCGTTTGTATTTTTTATTCTATTGGGCTGTCTCGTTTCCTGGTTGGTTACGCATTTGCTCCTGACAGTGCGCTTTGCTGATGGCGATAAGCGCGGCAATCAACACCATCATACACACAACGGTGTTATTCCCAGAATCGGGGGTGTTGGGATCGTAACAGCCTTTGGACTCGTATATCTATTGTGTTTTATTTTTCTCGATGATCGTGACAATACTTCACTGATAAACTACGCCATCGTAGTGGGTGCCGTTGGGGCTTTTGTTTTAGGGTTCTTGGATGATTTTCGCCCGCTGACGGCTAAAACCAAGGTTGTCGTGCAAATACTGCTCGCGCTGCTTGCTTATTACAGTGGCTTATCGATTGAGCAAGT
Organism: Verrucomicrobiota bacterium; assembly: GCA_009937095.1. Classification (GTDB taxonomy): domain Bacteria; phylum Verrucomicrobiota; class Verrucomicrobiia; order Opitutales; family Coraliomargaritaceae; genus UBA7445. The sequence goes on along the minus strand of JAACDB010000072.1, from coordinate 4,072 downwards.
CGGTATTCCTTTTACCGATACGCAAGTTAAGCTGGGCTTTGTGGGGTTATTTGCCACGGTTTTTTGGTTTGTGGCGATTATGAACATCATGAACCTGATCGATGGCCTGGATGGCCTAGCGGGTGGAATAGGTTTAATGCTCATGCTCCTTTTGGTGTATCTAAGTTTCCAAAAGGGCACACTCATTTCGGGTATTCTGGCTTTGGGGATGACCGGCGCCTTGTTGGGTTTCCTGTTTCATAATTTCCCTCCAGCAAAGGTTTACATGGGCGACTCGGGGGCTTACCTGATCGGCTATGTAATTGCGGGGCTATCGCTCATGAATGCGGAAAAAGGAACGGTTTTGGCGGCCTTATTGGCACCCATGCTCGCCCTTTCGCTGCCAATTGCCGATGTAGTTTTTGCGATGCTGCGACGTGCCCTGCAGGGCCTGCCCATGTTTCGTCCGGATCGCGAACATATTCACCATCGATTGGTTCGGGCAGGGTTTTCTCACCGAGGCACGGTATTAGTGCTGTATGGGATTTCGCTGTTGGCATTTTTTGGCGGCATTCTGGTATTTACCTGGCAGGGGCGTTTTCTGCCGCTGTTTTTTGGCTTCGCCTTTGCAATACTCTTGATTGTGCTACGAGGCCAAAATATCTCGGTCTCCGGCTTGCGATCCGCGATTGGGCACTCTCTGCAAAACCGGCAGGAGACCCGCAATGCTATCAGTTTGCAGAATTGGTTTATCCTTGAAATTGAGCGGGTCGACAACGGCCAGAGCGTTTGGACGGACTATCATTTCTTTTTAAAAAAATTGGGGTTTTGTCGTGCGGAGATGCGCCTTGGCGGTGAGATGCGGTCCTTTTTTATTCCCAATACTCCCTACGACCATTCGGAGGTTCTTTGGAGCGCAACCATGCCCTTGAATACTACTGAAGACGCCTCACTTGTGCTTTATGGGGAGAAGGATAATTTCTCTCAGGTGCAATTTGATTTATTTGGTGATATCGCTCTAGAAGCTTGGAAAGAAGCCGAAACCCGATGGGAAGAACTTTATAACAGTCCGCTTACATTTGAATCAGAGGCCTCTGTGCCGAATAACTATCGATCCCAGCGGGCACGCAACCTTTACCGGCCCACCTATTAGCATACGGCACTTTAAAGGGCAGCCTCTATAAAATTTGAATTGTCCCCGAAAGGCAGTGTCATTCCAAAAAATGTAACCAACCAATGCTCAAGCGAACGGATACCCTTTTACAGGACGGGCAGCAATAGGTCAATCTGTTCATTTTTTCTTGAACACAAGACAGCTTAACTCTTTGCTGGTGTTGTGCGAATGGGATTTTCTCTCTTGCAGGAACAAAAAATACGGCTCCGGTCCTCAGGACCAAGGGCGGTAGCGTGCCAGTTTTTTATACAACTTGAAATTATTCGAGAAACATAAAGCAATGGCTGATAACTTTGTAATTTCTGAACACAAATAACAATGCGCATATTAATTACCGGCGGAGCCGGATTTCTCGGCAGTCACCTTTGTGAACGCCTGCTCGACGGGGGCCATGAGGTCGTCTGCATGGACAACTTTTTCACCGGGCGAAAGCTCAATGTCTCACATTTGCTAAGCAACCCTTACTTCGAGCTCTTGCGTCACGATGTGGTGGATCCCTTCAAATTGGAAGTCGATCAGATCTACAATCTCGCCTGTCCGGCCTCTCCGGTTAACTACCAGCACAATCCGATCAAGACAACCAAGACCTCGGTCATGGGAGCGATCAACTGCCTTGGTCTTGCCAAGCGCGTCAACGCCCGTGTCTTTCAAGCTTCTACCTCGGAAGTCTATGGTGATCCTTCGGTGCATCCCCAGCCCGAGGCCTACTGGGGTAATGTGAATCCCATCGGGATTCGTTCCTGCTACGACGAGGGCAAGCGCTGCGCCGAAACCCTTTTCTTTGATTACCACCGTCAGAACGGCGTGGACATCCGAGTCGTTCGCATTTTCAACACCTATGGTCCTCGTATGCTGGCTGATGATGGACGCGTGGTCTCTAACTTTATCGTGCAGGCCCTCAAAGGCGATGACATTACGGTTTACGGCGAAGGGCAACAGACCCGTTCCTTTTGTTACGTTGATGACCTCATTGAAGGCTTTGTGCGCCTTATGAATCAAGATAAGGTTATCGGCCCTATGAATATCGGCAATCCCGGCGAATTCACCATCCTCGAACTCGCCGAAAAAGTCCTGCAAATCACTGGTAGTAAATCCAAGATTATCTATGAGGCCATGCCGCAGGACGACCCCAAGCAACGACAACCCGACATTACTCAAGCCAAAGACATCCTCGGCTGGGAACCTGCGGTTCCCTTCGAAGAAGGTCTTGAAAAGACTATCGCTTACTTTAAAGAACAGATCAGCTAACAAATTATCAAATTGATATGAAGGTACTCGTCGTTGGAGGAGCCGGTTACATCGGCAGTCATTGCGTGCGTCAACTGCAGGCCGCGGGGCATGAGCCCGTTGTGCTCGACAATCTCGTCTTTGGGCACCGAGCGGCGGTTCATCAATCCATTCCCTTTTACGACTGCGACCTCGGCGATCCCGAAGCGGTCGGCAAGATCCTTCGCGACGAGCAAATTGAACTCGTCATGCACTTCGCAGCTTTCGCCTACGTGGGTGAATCCGTCACCGAGCCCCGCAAGTATTACGAAAACAACTTTGTTGCCACCCTCCGTCTTCTCGAGACCATGCTCGACAACGGCGTAAAGAAATTCGTCTTCTCCTCCACCTGCGCAACCTACGGCGAACCCGAGACCCTCCCCATGGTGGAGTCTCTCCCGCAGGCCCCTATCAACCCATACGGCCAGACCAAGCTCGACGTCGAGAACTGCCTGAAAGCCTTCGCCCACGCCTATGGTCTTAGCTTTGCGGCCTTCCGCTATTTCAACGCTGCCGGGGCAGCCGAGGACGGTGCTATTGGCGAGGACCATAACCCCGAGACCCACCTCATCCCGCTCGTCATTGACGCCGCCACCGGGCGGCGTGAAAACATCAAGATCTTCGGCACGGACTATCCGACCCCCGATGGCACCTGCCTCCGGGACTATGTACATGTAGACGACCTTTCTCGCGCCCACATTGCGGTCTTTGAAAAACTCAACGAACCCGGCGCGGCCTACTTCTACAACCTCGGCACCGGCACACCCAACTCCGTCCGCGAAATCATCACCGCAGTTGAGCAGGTCACCGGACTTACGGTTCCCGTAGTCGAATCCGAACGCCGCGCTGGCGATCCACCCGCCCTCTATGCCGACTCCACCAAGGCTCAAGAGGAACTCGGCTGGAAGATTCAATACACCGACATAAAAGATATCATCGCCACCGCATGGAAATGGCACCAGTCCCATCCCGAGGGCTTTTAACCTTAGGCTTAGTAAAAAACGGATGAAAATTCTAGTAACAGGAGGGTGTGGTTTTATCGGCTCCAATCTCGTTCGCCTCCTCATTAAAGAAAAGGGCGCGACCGTCATCAATCTCGACAAGCTCACCTACGCGGGCAATCCTGAGTCGCTGGCAGATCTCGCAGAGCACGAGCGCTACCATTTTGAAAAAATTGACCTCTGCGATGCCACAACGCTGAACAAAGTCTTCACCCGCCATCAACCGGATGCCGTGATGCACCTCGCTGCCGAGAGCCATGTGGATCGTTCCATCGACGGCCCTGGCGAGTTTATTCAGACTAATGTCGTCGGTACCTATAACCTCCTGCAGGCCGCTCTTCAATACTGGCGCAGTCTTCCGGATGGAAATAACTTTCGATTCCTGCACGTCTCCACCGATGAAGTTTACGGCTCGCTCGAACCCGACGCCCCCGGCTTCTCCGAGACCACCCCTTACGACCCGCACTCTCCATATTCCGCCTCCAAGGCAGCTTCCGATCACCTTGCCCGTGCCTGGGCTGACGCTTATGGTATGCCCGTGCTTGTCACCAATTGCTCCAACAATTACGGCCCCTACCAGTTCCCTGAAAAACTCATCCCCGTGGTCATTCTCAAATGCCTTCGCGGCGAATCCATCCCCGTTTACGGTAAG
>JAACDB010000011.1 GCA_009937095.1 Verrucomicrobiota bacterium | reverse complement strand
GGGTGACCGGCTCGTCCGGTCGGGGTGGTTGCTTGAATTCTAACTCCTGACTGCTGCACTGAGCCAGCTCTGCCGGATTCAGGGCGTTACGCGCGGCGGCGTTGGTAAACCGCGACACTCGGCTTGTCCTTACCGGATTTTCCAAGGCGTCGAATACATTCCCAGCCGGGGAATTCCAGATCGAGGTTGCCGGGGAGTTCGAGGCAGATGCATCCGTCCGGCGCGGTAATGGGCGCAATGTTTTCGCTGAGGATGGTCTGCATCTTGGATTCGATCATAGCGTAGGGCGGGTCGATGAAGACGAGGTCGAAAGGCCCGTGGGTCGCGTTGAGGGCGTAGACTTTTTGGGCAAGGACCTGCCAGTTTTCAGTGGTTTCCAGTCCGCAGCTTTTTGCGACCGCGGCGAGGTTCTTGCGGAGGCAGGTGACGACCTCGCTGCTGTTTTCAACAAAGAGTCCACCGGATGCACCCCGGCTCAAGGCTTCGAGTCCGTAGGCACCGGTTCCCGCAAAACAATCCGCAATATGGGCGCCTTCGACACGGGGACCAAGATAGGAAAAGACCGCTTCCCGTATTTGATCGGTAGCGGGGCGGGTCGCGCGGCCTTTGGGAGCAGCGAGTTGAATGCCTCGGGCCTTGCCTCCGGTGATGCGCATGGCTGATGCGGGCTAACGAACCGCCTGCCAGACGCGGAGGAGGCTCTCTACGAGGGCCGGTAATTCCGCGAGCGGGATTTGGCTGGCGGCGTCGGAGATGGCCTGATCCGGATTGGGATGGGTTTCGAGGAAGACCCCGTTGGCTCCGGCTGCAAGGGCGGCGCGGGCGAGGGCGGGCACGTGTTCGCGTTGACCCCCGCTGATACCTCCGGCGGCTCCGGGAAGTTGGACGCTATGGGTGGCGTCGATGATGGTGGGGTGTCCGTTGGCCGCCATGATGGCGAAACTGCGCATATCGACAACGAGGTTTTGATAGCCGAAGGTGGTGCCCCGGTCGGTCTGCCAGATTTCAGCGGCTCCGGCGTCTTCGAGTTTCTTGACCACAAATTGCATTTCCTGGGGGGAGAGGAACTGGCCTTTCTTGACGTTGATGGTGCAGTCGGTTTTGGCGGCGGCGAGCAGGAGGTCGGTTTGCCGGCAGAGGAAGGCAGGGATTTGTAGGGCATCCACCACCGCGCCGACGGTTTCGCATTGCTCGGGCGTATGAATATCGGTGATGGTTTTAAAACCGTATTCTTTTTTTATGGTTTGGAAGATTTCGAGTCCGGCGTCGAGCCCGGTGCCGCGGTCGCTGCCAATGGAGGTGCGGTTGGCTTTGTCGAAGGAACCCTTGAATAGGATATTCAAATCGGGGTGCTGCTCCTGAAGTGCTTGGAGCGCCTCGGCGACCGGACGGCAGGTCTCGAGACTTTCAAGTGAGCAGGGGCCTGCAAGGAGGAGCAGTTGATCGGGGTTGTGGAGCATGGGGGTATTTAGGGTTAATTTCCTTCGGACGCCAAGCGGGAAAGCCGGTCGTTTTAATTTTGGATGAGGAGGCTGAGCTCGCGTCGCAGGTCGGGTTCGAGATCGGCTTCCTCTAACCAAGCAGTCGCGGCGGTGGGATCACTGGCATTCCACAATTCGAGGGATTCAGCGAGGTTGCGAATGCGCACATCGGGCTCGTTGATGGCATTGCTCCACGTGGTGGCCGCTTCGGGGGCGTGTGCTTGGATGCTCTGTACAAAACCGTTGATGGCGGCGTCGCGTTGTGGGCCGGGGGCTTGCTCGCTGAGCCATACCGACGCTTCAACCGAATCATTATGCGCCCACTCGCGGAGGAGCACTTCGCTTGCGGTGCTATTTTTGAGCGGGTCGTCATCGGGGAGGTTGTCATACCACTCCGCTGCCAAATTGGGATCGGTGCGGGCAAGCGATTCGACGTAGGCTTCCAGTAGGGGTGCCTGTGGGAAAGTTTTCAGGTAGCTGCGCACGAGTGTTTCGGCAGATGTGGGGTCGGTTTCCGATAATTTAGCGAGGCAAAATTCGAGGGGTGCGCTGGAACCAAGGAGGGTTTGAGCGGCGGCCCAGTCGGCGGCAACGTAGGGATCACCGACCGTCCAGGATTCCAGAAGGGCTTGGGTGGCGGCGTCGCGGGTGGGACCGATGGGGATGCTTTCAATCCATTGGGCGGCGGCGGGGGAATCCTGTGCTCCCCAGGTTTTCGCAAGTGCGGCGGCGGCAATGTCTTTACTACCATCACTCGCCATGCCTTCAATCCAAGTGGCGGCGGCAAGCGGATCCTGTTCGCTCCACAAAGCGACTCCGTTTTTAAGGGTTTCACTACGGGCGAGTCCCCGAGCGTTGGATTCAAGCCAAAGGAGGGTGCTTTCGGCATCCTCTGCAGCCCAGAGGGCCACCACTTCGAGCATGGCCTGCAAGCGCGGGGCACCGAAATCCTGCTCCTGTAGCCAGGCCATCGCTTCGGCAGGGTCAAGAGTTGCGCGGCGACGGGCCTCCTCGAGTAGGGTCTCTGTTAGAGAAGGGGGAAGCGCGACGCTATCGGGGCGTTCCGGTGTTTCCGGTTCGGAGGCCACTTCGGGAAGGGCGGATGTTTCCTTGGCATTTTCTACCGCAGGGGAGCTGGATTGAGCTGCGCGGTTTTCGCGCATGTGTCGTTCGAGATGAAGACCGTAGGGGAGTCCAAAGCAAAGGGCGATCAGGAGGGTGGCGTTTAGCCAGGCGTGGAGGGAAGGGGGCATGGGAATTTATTTCAGGCCAAAAAAGGAGCGGGTATTGGCGGAGGTCAGGGTGGCGAGGGCGGCGGGTTCGAGTCCGAGTTCCTCCGCGCAACGCTGGGCGATATGCTCAATGAAAGCCGGTTCGTTGCCCGAGCCGCGGTGGGGTTCGGGAGTAAGGTAGGGGCAATCGGTCTCGAGCATGAGACCTTCGGGGCCTTGACTGCGCAGGGCCGCGCGTACGGACTCGGCATTTTTATAGGTCACGATTCCGGTAAAGGAGGCCCGCCCGCCGCGCTCGTTGATTTGGTGAATTTCCTCGGGGCCGTAACTGCAGCAATGAAAGACCACCCGTTGCCAGTCGATTCCCGATGCGTCAATCAGGCGGCGGGTGTCATCGAAGGCATCGCGGCTGTGAATGATGACAGGCACGTTGAGCTCGCGGGCGAGGGCGAGCTGTTCGGAGAAAGCGGCCTCCTGGCAGAGCATGGCTTCCCCAGCGGCGACGGGATCTTTTGGGAGGTGGAAATAATCGAGGCCGATTTCACCCAGGGCGCAGGGCGCATGGGGCGGCATGAAAAAGGGGGATATTTGGCTTAGGTCATTTTCCCAGTCGGCTTCCACGTAGCAAGGGTGCAGACCGACGGTGTAGTGAATCCTGCCGGGGTAGGAGGCGGAGAGCTCGCGATAGGGGACCCAATCGCTTGGGGAGGTGCCCACCGCGATCATTTGCCCAACTCCCGCGGCGGCGGCGCGATCCAGCACTTCGGCGAGGCTGCCGTTTTTTTGAAATCCCTGCAAGTGGCAGTGGCTGTCGATTAAATCCATTTAACGACAGGCTGAGCGAATGACTTTGCTGTGAAAAGCTGAAAGTGCTTGAGATGTACGAGAAGGGCTTCATGTTCTGGAAAAATCTATTTTATACGCCTGATACAAAAACTATGGAAGATGTCATTATTCTAGGAACCGGCTGCGCAGGTCTTACCGCCGCCATTTATACCGGTCGCGCACAATTGAATCCGCTCGTGCTCGAGGGCACGCAACCGGGTGGACAGCTCACCACGACTTCCGAGGTGGAGAATTTCCCGGGTTTCCCGGAGGGGATCGACGGATTCACCATGATGGATAACTTGCGCAAGCAGGCCGCTCGTTTTGGCGCGCGCTACGAGCACGCCAAGATCGACCGCATCGAAGTGGACGGCGAGGTAAAGCGTTTGCACGCTGGGGAGAAGGTTTACGAAGCCCGCACCGTGATCATCGGTACCGGAGCACGACCACGGCTTTTGGGCATTCCCGGCGAGCAGGAAATGTTTGGCGGCAAGGGTGTGACCACCTGCGCGACCTGTGACGGTGCCTTTTACCGCGACATGGATGTCGTGGTGGTGGGTGGCGGAGACTCGGCCTGTGAGGAGGCATTGTTCCTGACGCGTTTTTGTTCGAAGGTAACCTTGGTTCACCGGCGCGATACTTTACGAGCTTCGCAGATTATGGCAGAGCGGGCGATTGCGCATGAAAAAATCGAGATGGCATGGAATACTTTACCGCAGGAAGTTATGGCGGATGAAAAAGGATTTGCCCGAGCGCTGCGGGTCAAGGATGCCCAAAGCGGCGAGGAACGGGAAATTCCCTGCAAGGGAGCTTTTATTGCGATTGGCCACATTCCGAACACTGATTTTGCCGATGGATTATTGAAGCGCGACGGGGACGGCTACATCGTGCCCGAAGCGGGCAGTCAGGTGAAGACTGCGGTTCCGGGTCTTTTCGCGGCGGGGGATTGCGTGGATCACGTGTATCGTCAGGCCATCACGGCGGCGGGTATGGGTTGTCAGGCTGCGATTGAAGCGGAGCGATTCCTTGCCGAGCTTTGATTTCTCTCTAAGGTAAAAGCATGGATTTATCGGATCGCAGAGCGGATTATCAAAAAGGGGCCCTGGACACAGGCGATCTGGCGGCCTGTCCCTTTGCGCAGTTCCGGGAATGGTATGCCGCCGCTGAGGATTGCGAACTGGAGGAACCCAATGCTTTTTGCCTGGCGACCGCAGACGCCAAGGGTCAGCCCGCTACCCGCATCGTCCTTTTAAAAGAATTTTCTGAGAAGGGTTTGGTGTTCTACACGAATTACGAGAGCCGCAAGGCGAGTGATATCGAGACAAACCCGCAGGTTTCGGCAAATTTCCTCTGGTTGCCCCTGCAACGACAGGTCAATGTGGCGGGTCGGGTGGAGCGCATCAGCAAGGCCGAGTCCCTGAAGTATTTTCTCTCGCGTCCGCTGGCGAGTCAGTTGGGTGCCTGGACCTCGCCGCAGAGCAAGGTGATTGGTTCGCGGCAGATTCTGGAGGCGAAGTGGGAACAGATGAAGTCAAAGTTTGCCGAGGGTAAAATCCCGCTACCGGACCATTGGGGCGGTTATCGTATCGTGCCCGAGCGGTTTGAATTTTGGCAGGGGCGCCCGAGTCGTTTGCACGATCGTTTCGCCTACCAGCGCGGGTCGGAAGGTGCCTGGGAAGTGGAACGTCTCGCGCCCTAGGGTCGCACCAGTTATGCGCGTAGATTGCCATATGCATACGCCGCTTTGCGGGCACGCAATGGGGCATCCTATCGAGTATGCCCTAGCGGCTCGCAATGCCGGGATCGATTTGGTTACGGTGACTTGCCACATTCCAATGGAATGGGAGGATTTCGGACAGGCGGGAATTCGCATGCCGCTTGAAGATCTGGATTCATACGTGGAGATGGTGGGGAAAGCGGCGGCAGTAGCAAAAGATTTGGGAGTGGAAATGCTGTGCGGAATCGAGGCAGAGGTTTTTCCGGATGAAATACATATGGAATCAATGGATACGGTTTTGGCAGCCTATGATTTTGATTTTGTCTTGGGTTCCTTGCACGCGCAGTGCCGGAGTTATGTGGGTTGGTTGCAGCGGAACAAGGTCAAGGATGACGCCATAAAGATTGATTCCTATTTTCGGCATTTGAAGGACGGGGCGCAGTCGGGTCGTTACGACAGCATGTCGCACCCGGACGTGATCCGCACTTACGGGGTGGTCTCGCAATTTAATCCCGCGGAGCACGAGGAGGTCATTCGGGATTTTTTGCAGGCGGTGGTCGATGGGGACATGTGTATGGAGGTCAACACGAGCGGATTGACAAAGGGGGACTTTGAAGTGCATCCGGATCCCCTGATTTTGGATTGGGCGAGCGAGATGGGGGTGAAGTTGACGATGGGTTCCGACGCCCACATGCCGACCTCGGTGGGGCAGTACTTCGACCCGGTGTTGACGCTTTTGCGGGAAAAGGGCTTTCGGGATCTGCATTATTTCCGCGGGCGGGAGCGACAGCGGATTGATCTGCCGAAACCCATGGGCGCGGTCGTGAAGTCGGATTCTTGAAAGGCGACAAGACGCTTGCCTCTGCGGCAGGAGCAAGTTTGCTGAAGGTATGCCCACATCTGCTCAGTCACGTTTTCTGGATTACCCGAGCGCCCACAGCATTGCGGAACAACACGGTACGCCGTGCTATGTTTATGATGCCGCCACCCTCGATGCCAATGCCGCCGCAGTGCGGGCCTTTCCCAATGCCTATGGCTTGACGGCACGTTACGCCATGAAGGCCTGCCCGAGCGGAGCAATCCTGCGGCGTTTTCTGGCGGCGGGTCTGCATATCGATGCCAGTTCGGGTTACGAGGTGAAGCGCGCGCTGGCAGCGGGTTACGCGCCGCATCAAATTTCGCTGAGTACGCAGGAATTACCGGAGGATTTTGCCGCACTTTGCGGGCAGGGGGTTTTGTTGAATGCCTGTTCCTTGAATCAATTGGAACGCTACGGGAAAGCTTTTGAGGGCGGCGAGGTAGGACTGCGCTTTAACCCCGGGGCAGGTTCGGGTGGCAACAATCGCACCAATGTGGGCGGTCCGGCATCCAGTTTCGGCATTTGGCACGAGTGGCTGCCGCAAGTGCAGGCCTTGGTTGCGAAACATCAATTAAAGGTTGTGCGTATTCATACGCATATCGGCTCTGGGAGCGACCCGTCGGTCTGGCAAAAAATTTCCGACATGAGCCTCGACTTGGTGCGGGAATTTCCGGAAGTGCACACCCTCAACCTCGGCGGGGGCTACAAAGTCGCTCGGATGCCGGAAGAGCAGGGGACCGACCTCCAAGTCTGCGGTGCGCCGGTGGCGGAGAAATTCCGCGATTTTGCCGCCGAGACCGGACGCGAGATCCATTTGGAAATCGAACCGGGCACCTTCCTCCTGGCAAATGCCGGGGCGGTACTGGCGCGCGTGCAGGATCTCGCCTCAACTGGGCCGGAGGGCTATGAATTTCTCAAGCTGAACACCGGAATGACGGAATTGCTGCGGCCTTCGCTCTACGGGGCGCAACATCCGGTGACCCTGCTACAGACCGAAGCCTCAACCGAGACCGTGCCCTATATTATTGCGGGGCATTGTTGTGAGTCGGGCGATATTTTGAGTCCCGCACCGGGGGATCCGGAATTGCTCGCGCCGCGTGAACTGCCACGGGCGCAAATTGGCGATATCGTTGTGATCGACGGGGCGGGGGCCTATTGCGCCGCCATGACCGCCAAGCACTACAATTCCTACCCTGAAGCCCCGGAAGTCCTGCTGGAAACGGAGGGCAGCACGCGTCTCATCCGCAAGCGGCAGGATCCCGAGACCCTCTGGGCCGATGAAATCGCTTAATGGGATCCCCGTTCGGCTCCCATTATTAAAAGTGCTTATAGAAAACACGGGACAGGATTTTTAATTGATAATTACACGTGTATAGCTAGGCTCAAAATTTGAGTTTTGTTCATGAATTAGTATCTTTTGTTTTATAAAACGCGATACCATGGACAAGCCGAATTGATTAGGATAACAATCGTCGTTAATTTTCCTTAAACCTTAATGTCTTTCTACCCACAGTCTGTTTCAACAACCTTGCCAGCATCTTCAAAAGGCGGCTTTGCCTTGGTCATTGCCTTGTCGTTGATGTCCTTCGTGCTCTTGCTGGTTTTGAGTTTATCGACCTTGTTACAGGTGGAGAACCGCACCGCCTCGACGAGTGCGGGACAGTTGGAGGCGCGACTGAATGCGCAACTCGGTGCCATGATCGCCTTGGGGGATTTGCAGCGCTACACCGGTCCGGACCAACGGGTGACCGCGCGTTCCGATATTCTGCTCGCTCCAGGGGAAATAGGTCTGGCGGGTCAGGAGCGATGGACCGGGGTATGGTCTGCTAAAGATTCCGATCCAAACGTACCAGGTTACCAGTTTGATTTCCTCGACCAAGCAGACGGTTTGGAGGACCATAAAGCAAGATGGCTGGTCAGCGGTGAGAATCCGGATGTCTTTGCGCCCGTAGGTGGTACCACGGTAGCATTGGCAACCGTCGGTCGGAGCGTAATCGACAAAAGCAATAACGGCACCGACGACACTGTTCGGGTCGAGACTGAAGCGATTCTGGGCAGCGGGAATAACGTGAGCGGTCGCTATGCCTACTGGGTGAGTGACGAGGGTATCAAGGCGCGAGTCAATCTCGCCGATCCCCATTTGGAGAGTTCCGATCCGGATGCACTGTACTACCGGAACGCCATGGCACAGGTCGCGGATCCCACCGCGGTCTCCAATTATGAGGGCAATCAAATTTTGAGCGCCACCAATTCACGCTGGAAACAGGCAAGCCTCGATCCCGCCTCCATCACGAGTGTGAAAAACATCCCCATGTTCCTCGGGTCGGATTTAGGAAATGCGAAGCCGGACGGCGTGAACCGCGAGTTCTTCCACGACTTCACCGTGCATTCCAGTGGAGTGCTGGCCAACGTGAAGGACGGCGGCTTGAAACGGGATCTTTCGACGGCGTTGTTGAAGCTTCCGGATGATTTGGAAAATGAACTCCTTTTCGAGCCTGATAACGAAACGCCCAGCGCAGGTGATCCCGGCGGCCCAACATGGGAACAATTATCAGATTATTTCAAATTAGCCCAAAGCGGTAGCCTGATCTCGGAAGACGCGGTACAATTCCGTATGCCAACTAATGAACAGGTTGGAATTGCTCCGGTGGTAACAGGTTGGAATTTCCTTTTCTTCCCATTTGCGGCCTATCGAAGCGGGGTGCTTGACGAATCGGGTATTCCCTTGGACGAATGGCTTCAAAGTAGTTACGAATACAGCCTTGGAGTATTTCCGCTTATCACGCTCTGGAATCCGTATGACTATGATTTGGTGCTACCCCAAATTGGGTTGGAATGCGAATTTAGAACGGATGCCGTGATTCGCGTGGGTAATAAAGATAGTACAACGAATACCTGTACCCTGAGTCGAATGGCAAAACAACAGGGTGGCGTCGTTAACCGCTGGGCTTTGAGATTTGTTATTGAAGCTGTGACGATTCCTGCCGGTAAAGCCATTAACTTCACGCCTCCGATAAACTCTTACTATGATCGCGACGATCCAACTGAAAATGTACTTAAGCCCGGCGCACACGGCGAGCTGGTGAATGGATTTTTCAGTGCCCCTGTTGTGGGATCCGGAAGCCTGGATTTTTATCACAAAAATGGCGCCAAGGCAGATTGGATGGTCAGGCAATTTCCCTCCGTAACCACGCTTTCCTTAGTTAATGATTCGGGAGAAGATCAAGGTTTGTACCGGCAAGTGGTTAATCTGTATGATTTAAGTGACAGTGAGGAATTTGACGATACTGGATTAAATCTTTTCAAAGCGCTCTCCTTCAGAGGCATGCCTTCGTCCATTAAGAATATGAACATCTGGACAACGCGTCTGAATAAAGCATTCAATGGAAAAACAGTAGACTTAACCGCATTTCCTCAAAATTTTTCCGATGTTGTTCAGGCAAAAGGTTCAAGTGTGGGGGCTAATTATAGTAACCTTCCCGGAATAGATTATACCGATTTGGGGACTTGGAATCTGGGGAATCACATATGTGGGGTGTCTGCCTCCATGAAATTTCCATTGGTTGAATATGACGAGACCAACGAACTACCAACGCATTTAACCTACAATCAAAACTTTACTACGCCGATATATAGCCAATCGCTTCGCAGTCAGTATACGTATAATAATAAAAATCGTTATGAATTATACACCAGAGGCCCCGTTGTTCAATGGAACGACAGATCGAAATCGAGAAACTATTTAAGCGGGACGGATGACACCTTCTCAAAGGTTGGACTGAGTAATGATTTCAAGGGAGTCGATAGCGCAATTTTTTATAAGATTCCAGAGGAGCGAATTCTCGGAGTAGGACAGTTGATGCATGCCAATCTCTCGAATGTGGGAAAAATCAGTAACGGATTACTCAATGGAAATGGAACGGCGACATGGGATACCAACCGACAACAAGCGTATCTAACTCCGCTTTATGCGATTGGTAACTCAAACTATGATTTCGATATAGCATTGGATGAGACCAAAGACTACCTAACAAAAACTGTTAATGGGAATAATGCTATAGGCGTAAACTACGATTACTCCTATGAATTGAATACAGCTTTATGGGACCGCTTTTTCTTGTCAGGATTCGATGGCACGACAAACCCATTGCCTCACTCCAGATTGCATTTCTGGAAGGCTAATACGGGGCTCTCCGATTTGATTGATGAAAGAACTGCAGCTTCCAATTTACTCAACTTAGGCGCTTTTAATGTCAATTCGACCTCGGTTGCTGCCTGGGAATCGATATTGGGAGCGATGCGTGAAGTCGATGTGCTTGGAAGCGCGCAGGTTCAGGATATCAATCAAAAACATAATTTCTCACGCTTCACAGAACCGCTTGTGGATGCCACTGACACCCTACCTGATACCATTGGAGGTGATTTGGAAGAGTCGGAGAAAGAGTTGCTCGTTGGAGGCTTCCGCAGTTTGACCGATTTGCAAATCAAGGAACTTGCACAGGCAATCGTAGATGAAATCAAGTTGCGTGCAAGTGCTCTACGTGACGACCAAGTGCGTTTCCCTTACCTTTCATTGGCCGATTTCGTCAATCGCTCTCTGGATCATTTAGACGACAGTTTTAAATACCGTGGAGTCTTGCAGGCAGCCATCGATAAGACATCTATCAATGGCGTTAAAGAGGGTAATACAGGCCTTTGGGATGTAACCAACCTGGAGTTCGTTCCGAATTTTGCAGAGGATAATTTGAATCTGGAAAAGCGTCCTATTGGCGAAGGGCTTTCGGCCTTCTTTATGCAGGCTGATTTGCTCAATAAAATTGGAAACTTGCTGCATGCGCGTAGCGATACATTCACCATTCGCTCTTACGGCAGCGCACAAAATGGGATGAGTGATGCTGCTGACAGCCAAGCCTACTATGAAATTACCGTTCAACGCCTACCGACATACGTAGAGGACGATTTGGATAGTTTTGAATTGCCGGATCCAGCGTCCCTTTCACTGAATAACTATTTTGGTCGAAGGTATAAAATCGTCTCAGAGCGTTGGGTAAATGCAGACAGTATTTAAGATGAAGTATGGTGCTATTATTTTCTCGTTACTCTTGTGCTGCCTAGTGGTTGGTGCGCAGTCCGTTGGGCAGAATGCCGAGCAAGCAATCAAGCGTTATAGTTTTAGTGTGCTGTTTTTGGACTATAGTCAAAATGCCATCAACGAGGGAAGCGTCGCTCAATTAAGGTGGTATTACATCAGTGATAAAAAGCCGTATAAGTTGAGTTTTAGCGGTGGGGGCGTGAGTCGTGACTACACTTATAAAGGTTCAAGTGATTTAACTTTTTATAATGAAACGCTTACGGCAAATGGCGAAAAAAGTTACCAACCATTGCTAAAGGTTGCGCTTGGGGAATCGGGGCGAAAATTGGTTATTATCTTTGGTGATGGAAATGGAAATTATCGTGGGTTCGCCAAAGAGATGGGTGAAGGTGAATTACCGATAGACACCGTGATGCTAATGAACCTATCCAAGTATTCTGTTGCGGCTAAAGTAGGAGAAGGGCAATCACAAATCGGCTCAATGGATTCCACTAACTTTTCGGTGAGCGGTACAACAAAAAGATTTCGCATACCGCTTGCCATGGCGGTGAGTAAAAATGAACGGGTAGAGATTATTGAAAAACGGAAAATGGCCTTCACGCAGGGTGACAGAAAGTTGGTGATCCTTTTTCCTGACAGAAGGCGGCCTGATGACTTGAGCTACCTTATTCACGGTGTTGTTGAATTGCCGCCAGTTGATTATTACGAAGAAGAGTTTGATGTGCTTGAAGAAGATGAGGGGGCTGAACTCAATGGCGGTTCCAGTTGAGATAAAGCCAAATTCAAAAACGCTTGGATGTACTTCTTTTCAGCTAAAACCCACAGTCCGGCATTCAAAAAGCTCCATTGCGGGGGCAGGGATATTGCGCTAATTTAAAGTATGTCTCTTTTTAGAATACTCGCCTCTTTAATATTCGCTTTGGGATGCCTGCTCGGCACCGCTAAACTCGCCGCCGACGACCTGCGCGGTACGCGCCCGAACATCGTTTTCTTCCTCGCGGATGACCAGAGTTTCCCGGACCACGCCATTAATGGAAACACCAAGGTGCCGACTCCGGTCACGCTGGCGCTCTCCAAGGAGGGACTCGTCTTTGACCGTGCCTACACCGGGCAGGCGGTCTGCGCGCCGAGTCGCTCGATGCTTTACTCGGGGCTTTATCCAATTCGGAATGGTTGTTTCCTGAATCATTACTCGGTGCGTTCGGGGGTGAAAACCATCGCTAGCTACTTGCGTGAGTTGGACTACAAGGTCATTCTGGCGGGCAAATCGCACGCGAAGCCCGCTGCGCAATTTCCCTGGACGCAGCACATGAACCCCGTCCGTCAACAGGGGCTACCGCGTCCGGTCATTCCGGTGGCAGAGATGGATCGTTTCATGGGGCAGGCGGGGGATCAGCCTTTCTGCATTATCGTGGCGAGTGAATACCCGCATGGCCCCTACATTAAGAATACCCCTTTCACAAAGGATGACATTCAGATGCCGCCGTACCTGCCCTCCACCGAGTGGAACCTGAACCGCGCCACGCAATACTACGCCAGTATCGCGCAAAAGGAGCGCGAGGTGCTGGCGGTGCTCAATTTGTTGAAAAAGCACGGGCTCGAGCAGGACACCCTTTTTCTGTATGCCGATGACCACGGAGCCGACATGGGGAAATTCACGGTCTCGGACCGCGGTCTGCGGGTGGCCTTCATGGCGCGTTGGCCGGGTAAGGTCGCCCCCGGGCGCACCGCCGCCTTAACCAGTTTTGCCGATTTCGTACCCACTGCCATTGAACTGGCGGGCGGCACGGTACCGGACAACCTCGATGGTAAAAGCCTCCTTCCGGTCCTCGCGGGAACCACCGATAACCACCACGACTACGTTTACGGGGTGACGCACAATCAGGGCATCCAGCGTCGCAGCGTCTTCCCCCAACGCTCCGTCCATGACGGGCGTTTCCATTACGTGAGGAATTTCAACAACATGGAACGCATCGAGCGCGAACGGGCTACCGGGAAGGAAATCGATTACTTCCTCGAACGCGGGGCGAAGGAACACGGCAAGCCCGAAGAAGAACTCTACGACACCGAGGCTGACCCCTTTGAGTTCAAGAACCTCGCCAAGGATCCCTCCCTCGCCGAGACCAAGGCCCGCCTAAAAGCCGCGCTCTTCGCCTGGATGGAACAACAGAACGACCACCTCAGCGAGGACGGCCCCATCACATTGTTCAAGGTTGAGAAACACCACCTCAATCAAACGGAAAAGCAATTCAACTACCTCGTGCCCGAGGCACACGCCGGCCCGGTGGCGGGACTGGTCGATCCTCACGGCAGCACCTCGCCCAATCCATAAAGCGACTCTGAGCGCTCAACCCGACCAGCGCGACCAGGTGCCACTGGGGACATCGAGGACATCCGCTTCACCCTCAAGTAGCATTTCGCCCTGTTCAAGCGTTCCCTTAGGCAGGAGTTGTTGCAGGAGGTTACTGAGAACGGTGGGCGTAAAGCCGGGGGTGTGACTGGTTAGATAGACGAAGGCGGGCTGGTCGCTGAGGACGTCTTTAACGAGTTGGAGCGTCTCCATAAGGGCTTGTTCAATTTTGTAGAGTTCCCCGCTCTTGCCGCGTCCGAAGGAGGGCGGATCGAGGAGAACGTCATCGTAACGCCGACCCCGCCGCGCTTCGCCTTGGAGGAATTTATTGACGTCATCGACGATCCAGCGAATGGGGTGGTCTTCGAGCTTGTTGAGGGCAGCGTTCTCACGCGCCCAGGCAACCATGCCTTTGGAGGCGTCCACGTGGCAACAGTGTGCGCCGCTTTGGGCAGCGGCGAGGGTGGCACCACCGGAGTAGGCGAAGAGATTCAGAAACTGCAGGGGTTCCTTCCGTGCCTTCGATTGCGCTTGGAGGGTCTCGCGAATCCAACGCCAGAGTGCGCGGGTTTCCGGAAAGACCCCGAGGTGCCCGAAATCGGTGGTCGCCAGTTTCATGCGGACGCCTTCGATATCGGCTTCCCAAGCGTCAGGCAGGGCGTCGCGGCCCGTCCATTGGAGGCCGTCCTTGCGTGAGAAGGAAGCGTCGGCATCGTTCCAGAGCTTGGGCTTAGAGGGATTCCAGACGGCTTGCGCGCACGGTCGGTCAAGGGTTACCGTTCCGAAACGTTCCAGTTTGCGGCCGTGTCCGCTGTCGAGTAGGGTGTAGGAGTTCATGCTGGTTCGAGGGGAGTATGAAAGTGGCAAAGTGGCTTGCTGTAAAGATGGGAAGCAGGGAGGAGCGTTTGGATTCACCACAGAGGCACAAAGTACACCGAGATTTTTTCAGTGACCCTTTTCATGCTCCGCGCCCTCCGTGTCTCGATGGTGATCACACGGCCTCATCCGCATTATCCGTAGTTCCCTCCATTGGTAGTTACCCTGAGATTTGGCACGCTCTAGGCTATATTATACCCGTAACTTCACTTACCATAGTAGAGTTGCAGTTTTGCTTACGGGCTTGTGGGGTGGTTCCCGCAAGCCCGTTTTTTTGCGCCTCCCCCTATAAAAATACACAAAATATACGCTTTGAGTTGACTCGCCTTCCTTGTGGTGAATTTATGTTCACCTACTATGCAACACTTCAGTGGACAAGCCCCCGAGCGCGATCTCCCCTTCCGAACGGACGGCGACCAGCTCAACCAGCTCGACCAACAACGCAACGCCCTCGCGTCCCTCGCCGACGCCGTCAGCCGCTGCGAATACGAAGACATGCGCACCCCCGAAGTCCTCGCCGCCTTGGAATTCCTCCGCGCCACGCGCCCCGCCCGAAACGGCGCCGACACCGCCCTCCAACACTTCCGCCAGGCCCTCGCCCTCCCGAACCCCCAGCAACGCCACCAAGTCCTCCAATACAGCTACCGCACCATCGAACTCGCGGGAGAGGGGTAGGGTTACTGACTAGAGCTCAGGTTTTAATGATGCCTCGGTCGAGGAGCTCGAAGTAGCAGCGGGCGCAGGCTTGGACGTCGATCATGGCGTCGTGGGCGCCGTCGAAGTCGGTCTGGAAGAGTTTTTGATGAAGCTCGGAAAGTTTGGGCCATTTGAATCCGTAGTTGCCGGGGATGGCGCAGTAGTCGGTGGCGATTTCCTTGGTGCAGCAGCGGGCGGGTTTGTTTTGGGATTTGAGTCCGGCGCGGAGGCATTCGGCGCCGAGGACGGGGTGGTCGTAGCTGAGGTTGTGGGCGATGAGTTGGCTGCTGTGTTCGATCTGTTCGAGGAAGGCGGTGAGGGCTTGGCGGATGGGGATGCCTTGGGCGAGGGATTGGGCTTGGGAGAAGCCGTTTTCGATCCAGAAGGTTTCGGTGGGGACTTCCCAGCCGTCGGGTTGGATGAGGTCGACGCGTTGGGCGATGCAGTTGCGGTTCTGATCGTAGGCGGCCCAGGCGAGCTGGATCACGCGGGGCCAATTATCGAGGTCGGTGATGGGGGCGTCGTATTTTTTGGGGAGTCCGGTGGTCTCGGTGTCGAAGATGAGATACATGCTTTTATGGTGGGGTTGGAGGCCTCGCCATAAAAGTTAAGAATCATCAATAAATAAAGTTAATTTAGTCTGCGGGTGAATCCTTTGGATGAAAGGCGGGGAAACCGGCGGGGAGGACGAGGAGGGTGAGGCAGGTGGAGCGGAGGAGTCCGCCGATGACGACGAGGGCGAGGGGGCGTTGGACTTCGCTTCCGGTTCCGTGCGCGAGTAGGAGGGGGAGGAGTCCGAGGCCGGTGGTGAGGGCGGTCATAAGGACGGGTCGCAGGCGGCGGGTGGCGGCTTCGATGGCGGCGGTGGGGACGTCCATGCCGTGGTGGATGAGTTGTCGGGTAGTGGTGATGAGGACCAGTCCGTTGCCGAGGGCGATGCCGAAGAGGGCGATGAATCCGACGGTGGCGGGGACGGAGAGGTTTTCGCCGCTTGCATTAAGAGAACCAAGGCAAGCCAGGCTTAAAAGACAGCAATGAATACGGATAGAATCGAAAAGTTTAAATGACGGCATGTTGAATTTGAAACGAATGAATCAAGCTAGACTAGCACAGGGCAAGAGTCCGAACGGGTCAGGGTCACAAGGTAAGGGAACCGGTCGGTAGCAGGATTACAGTTTCAACAGCGTCGTATGATCGTGTCTGCGATCTGCAGGGCAGAAATTATCGATAGCGGCGGCGGACGACTCGGGTATCCGAGATCCTTTTTGAAAGCCTGCCGTTTGCTAAAGAAAGTTGGGGCCGCGTGGGGCGCGCGCGGGATAAATTTTGGAAGTTGGGAGCCATTTTCAATATAAGTGATCAGGATCGTTGGCACCGAAAGGTCATTTTGGCAGAGCACAGATTCACCGGGGATATGTCCCTCGGCTTCAACCGCCAAAGCCGGGTTGTCATGACATGCGTGTAACTCCCCAATGTTACCCGGGACGATGTTCCCGAGGCATGAGCTAATGGTGAGGAGTGCGATGAAATTCTGAAAACACATATTACTAACATTCATGCAGACCCTGCATGAAGTGTTTTAGTTCCCCGATTGCTTTAAAAAAAATAATTCAGGACGCTATAAATTGGCACAGGATAAGCTTATAAAAATACGAGTTTATAAACATAGGCTCAACGTATTAACCTAATTAACTAGTTATGAAAATTAAGAAAACAATTACAGGAAGCTTGGCTGCATTCGCAGTGTTTGCCTCCCAAGCAAGCGCTGAGATCGTCCTTACGGAAGATCTGAGCCTTTCTGGTTATGTCGACATCTGCTTCGACAGCCTGCAAGATGGTGCTGAAGCCGATCTTGGCGTGCAGGAAATCGAGTTGGCTTTAGCCTTCACGCCTGCCGACAGTCCTTGGTCTGCGGTTGCGGAGTTATCTTTGGACGGTGCCGGCGTTAGCGCTGGTGGTGAAGCTATTGATTTGGCAACCGAAACAGTCACTGTCACCTATGCTGCATCTGACGCACTCTCCTTCACCGTTGGTAACATACTTAGCTACCAAGGTTTTGAAGCCTTTGATGCGACAGGTCTCTACCAATATTCTTACTCTGGTTTAGGTGGTAATCCGCTCTACTCCGCTGGGTATGCCTTTGGTGCTTCCGCTGATTATGCAGTTGGTGATTATGCAGTTGGTTTCTGGGTTGGTGACAATTCCGGTGCCGCAAGCACTGAATATCTCTTTGCCTACACAGGTATTGAGAATGCCACCGTCAAAGTAATCTATGCAGATGATCCCGGATATGAGTCTTTCAACGTATGGGCATCCTATGATTATGGTGATTACACCTTTGCGGCTGAATACTACACGGATGAGCCAACAGGCTTAGAGGAAAGCGAAACCTTCATGGTGCTAGCCTACAAATCCTTCGGTGATGCAGGTCTAACTATTCGCTACGTGGATGGTAATGACTACAGCGAGAATGTGCTCGTGGATTATGAGCGTCTGACCTTCTCTCCCAGCTACTCGCTCTCGGACAATGTATTCGTCTTGGCTGAGTTCACCTTTGAAGACACCGCAGAGGGTACTTCCGAGGCATTTGCTGCCGAAATGATTTACAGCTTCTAATTGTTAGCCAAAATTCATTTGAACAACAGAGGTTCTATCGATTGTGATAGAACCTCTTTTTTTACTATGAAGCGAAAAAGCACAAATCTACTCACAATCGCGCTTGCGAGCGGTTTTTTTATGGCGACTCATGTCAACCTACCAGGGGAGGGGGTCACGCGCGCGGAATACGAAGCGCTGGAACAACGTCTTGAAGCGGTTGAGGCTGCGCTAGGAGCGGCACGTTCCGCACAGGTGGAGTCGATCGCAGAGGAAGCCCTGGCGAAAGTCGAGATGACTCCCGGGCAGAAGGCGAGCCTCATAGAAAGCGTGGTTCAGACGATCCAGACCCGTGAAGAAAAGACGTCCTATCCCTGGATGCAGGCGGAAAAGTGGGCGCGTATTAAAAAAGGGATGACTCCGGAGGCGGTGGTGGAGATCCTCGGCACGCCCTTACTCAACGAGCCTTCTTTGCACAAGCGGGTGGATGCGGTTTACACTTACCAGGGTCGTCGTGTGGCGACCAATGAAAAGGTCACTGGCATCATTCGTTTTTATAAAGGTGTGGTTATCGAAATGGAAGTGCCCAAACTTTAGGTTAAAAAAATCAACCTCAAAAACCCGTCGCGATTCAAATGCGGCGGGTTTTTTTGTGTATTTTAAACTCAGTTTTCGTGAAACGAAACTTTCTTAAATTTTATTAAGGCAAATGTAAGCCCGCCTGATTTTTGGCACACTTTAGGCTACTCATAGAAATGCCTCAGGCACTTTAACATGAACTAAAAATCGAAAATGACTATATTATCAAAATCACTTAAAAAACTAACGGCCTTCGCTGCCGCGCTTCTTTTCATGGGTACTACAAGCACCCGTGCGGAAGATACCGTCAAGGTAGGCATTCTTCATTCCCTAAGCGGAACGATGGCGATCTCGGAAACTTCCTTGCGCGATGTACTCCTCTTTACCTTCGACGAAATTAATGCCAATGGTGGTGTGCTTGGCAAAATGATTGAGCCCGTTGAAGCAGACGGTGCCTCCGACTGGCCAACCTTCGCGGAAAAGGCGGAGCAATTGCTAGCGGTCGATAAGACTGCCGCCGTTTTCGGTTGCTGGACCTCAGTGAGCCGCAAGTTCGTCCTTCCTGTTTTTGAAAAGTATAAAGGTTTGCTCTTCTATCCCGTGCAATACGAGGGCGAAGAAGAATCACCTAATATTTTCTACACAGCAGAAGCCGTTGGTCAGCAAGCCATTCCCGCAGTGGATTACTTGCTCGAAGAAGGATACACAAAGTTCTACCTCATCGGTACCGACTATGTATATCCGCAGACCACCAACATCGTACTCTTTGAATACCTGCTTTCCAAAGGTATTCCCGTTGAAAACATCGGAGGTGGCATTCGCTATGAAGGCGACGTCGCAGTATCTGCTGGTAATTACACACCATTTGGTCACACCGACTTTCAGCAAATCGTAGCCGAGATCAAGGATTTCGCCGCTTCAGGTGATGCCTGTGTGGTCAATACGATCAACGGTGATGCCAATGTCCCCTTCTTTAAGGAAATCGCGTCTTCTGGTCTGAGTTCAGAAGATTGCCCAATTGTTTCCTTCTCCCTATCCGAAGATGAATTCCGCAGCCTGCCTACCAAAGACTTGGTCGGCCACCTCGGTTGCTGGACTTACTTCATGTCAATTGACTCAGATGCCAACGATGCCTTCAAAGCGAACTTCCAAGAGTGGCTTGCAACCAAAGCACCTGCAGCGGTGCAAAAAGAAGGACGCGTAACCTGCAGCCCGATGGTACTCTCCTATGATGGGGTTTACCTCTGGAAAGCGGCGGTTGAAAAAGCGGGTACCTTTGATCCTGAAGCAGTGATCAAGGCGCTTGAAAGCGGCATCTCTTTTGATGGTCCCGGAGGCACGGTGACCACTCAAAAGAACCACCACCTTACCAAGAGTGTCTACATCGGCGAGACGCTTGAAGACGGCCAATTCGATATCCTCGAAGTCATACCGGACGTTTACGGCGAGCCCTGGTTGAAGGGCACTTTTAAGTAAGACAGCTTTGCTTATCCAAGTGTAGTTGTAGTTTTGCTTGTTGGGCTTGCGGGGTAGTTCCCGCAAGCCCACTTTGCAATCGGACACCATAAACACGCTTGGGGAAATTTGCGCACGGAAACTGCTAATAAGCATCCAGTGTTATTTTTAAAAACAACTCGTCGAGCTTGGTATGGGTGCTCCGCGGTACTGTGCCTAGCGCTTTTACCCGCTTTACTTGCCGCTCAAGAAGAGCGCGGCGCACGCGAGGTTTTCGCGGATCTAATACTGGCGCAAGCGGGAGAGCAGGCAATTTGGGTCGAGACCCTCAGTGGCTATGGCGACCCCATTATCTCAGAAGTGTATGCCGCTTGGCGTGCAGGTGGTATTTATGCCTTTGAATCCGATGGGAATACCCGTGTGCTCATGCAGGTCAACGGCGATGGATGGGTCGCCGTTCGCACCGGCGAAGCGGTACAGCTCAGCGAGGCGGCGATTGCAAAGCTGAGCAAAATCCGGCCCTCTCGCAAGTTGCGCAAGTCCATGAAGGGTCTCATCGACACCCTCGGTCTCAAGGCTCCCGATCCCGCTACCCGTATTGACTCCGCTATTAAGATGGGGCGCAGTCAAAAATCCGAATTTATCGAACCACTCCGCAAGCGGTTAGAGGCCGAGCCAGAGGAACAGGTACAGGCTGCCCTGCGGGAAGCTCTGGCAATCAGCCTTTTGGCTAATGGCGACGATGCCGAGGTGCTCCTTGCCGTCACTGATTTGGAAGAGATGCAATCCATCCCAGCTAAAGATTTTATTGAAAAAGTACTTGCCGCCGAAACTGCAGGGAAGGGTGCTACCACCGAGTTGGCAGTCGCTTGCCAAAGCGCACTCAAATCCATCGAGAGTCACATGAAAACGCTTGAGTTTTACGGCAGTTTCTTTCGCGGCTTCAGTACCGGATCCGTGCTTCTGATCGTATCCTTTGGACTCGCCATTACTTTTGGCCTCATGGGTGTTATCAATATGGCGCACGGTGAATTTGTTGCGATCGGGGGGTATGTGACCTTTATGGTGCAGCGTGCTTTTATTGACGTGTGGGGTATTGGAAGCACTGCTTTTGAATGGTATTTTATTGTGGCTTTGCCGCTCAGTTTCGTCGTCGCCGCGCTTTTGGGTCTCCTCTTGGAAAAGTCCGTGATTCGCTTCCTCTATCGCCGACCTCTTGAATCCTTGTTGTGCACCTGGGGCATTTCTATGGTCATGCAACAGGCCTTCCGCTTGATTTTCGGAGCCGCCAATGTGCAGGTGAATAATCCCGGTTGGCTTATGGGGAACCTCAACTACGCGGGCTTTAACATGAGCTTCACCCGTCTCTTTGTGCTCCTCCTTGCCCTGGTGGTAGTCTTCCTGACCTGGTTGCTCCTGCGCAAGACGAATCTCGGACTTCACATCCGTGCGGTCATGCAAAACCGCGACATGGCCAGTGGTCTCGGTATTCCTGTAGCGCGTGTCAATTCTATGACCTTTGCCCTCGGTTGCGGTCTTGCTGCCCTCGGTGGGGCGGCCCTCTCCCAGATCGGAAATGTTGGACCGCTTATGGGGCAGGCCTACATCGTGGACAGTTTTATGGTGGTCGTCATTGGTAGCGTCGGCAATCTCCTCGGAGCTGGACTTTCCGCCATGGGTATCGGGTTGGTAGATCAACTTCTCCAACCCTCCCTCGGCCCGGTGATGGGTAAGATCACTGTTTTCCTTATTATCATCCTGTTCCTGCAATGGCGGCCCGGAGGTATTTTCCCAACCCGTTCCCGCAGTCTCGAGGACTAATCCCGCTTGCCGCCCAAACCCTATGCTAAAGCGCGATAACCATACCGAGTTCCTCATTCTTGCGGTAGTCACCAGTCTCCTTATGCTCGTGCCACTGCTCAACGCCATCGGCCCGGCAGAAGGTTTTCTCTCCGTCAGCGCTTTCCAGGTTTCGCTTTATGGGAAATACCTGACCTACGCGGTACTCGCCATGAGCCTCAATCTCCTCTGGGGCTACACCGGCCTACTTTGTTTGTGTCAAAGCCTCTTCTTTGCCCTCGGAGCCTATATGATGGGCATGTATCTCATGCTCATGATCGGCGAGCGCGGAGCCTACCAAAGTGTTTTGCCCGACTTCATGGTATTCCTCGGCTACCAAGAATTGCCGCTCCACTGGAAACCCTTCTATAGTTTTTGGTTCGCCGCAGGTGCGGTCCTTTGGGTGCCCGGCCTCCTCGCTCTCATTTTCGGATTCCTTGCCTTCCGCTCCCGCATTAAAGGCGTCTATTTCTCGATCCTTACTCAGGCCCTGACTTACGCCGCCTGCCTGATGTTCTTCCGCAACGACTTCACCTTTGGCGGGAACAATGGCTTCACTGACTTCAAAGACATCCTCGGTTGCGACCTCAATGCCGATGCAACCAATCGCGGTCTTTTTACCGCCACCGTCACCCTACTGGTCCTGACCTATCTGAGCACCACCTTCCTCCTGAAATCCAAATTCGGAAAAATCCAGCAGGCCATTCGCGACTCTGAAAACCGCGTCCGTTTTTCCGGCTACTCCACCACAAGCTACAAACTCGCCATCTTTGTTTTCTCCGCCATGCTCGCGGGTGCTGCCGGGGCGCTCTACGTTCCGCAGGTTGGCGGAGTCAACCCCAGCGCTATGGAAGCCGCCAAATCCCTTGAAGTTGTCGTTTGGGTGGCGGTCGGTGGGCGCGGCACGAAGTGGGGTCCCATCATCGGTGCGGTGCTCGTCAATTTCCTCAAGAGCTTTACCACCCAGGCCTTTCCCGACTACTGGCTCATCATCATGGGGGGCCTCTTTGTAGTAGTAGTGCTCTTCTTCCCGGATGGGGTCACCGGACTTTATCGCGATGCAAAAGCCGCTTTAAATAAACGTCGCGCCGCCGCCAGCCCAGAATCTGCCTGATATGTCCGATCCGAACGCACCCTTATATCGTGACACCTCCCTGATCCTTTCGGCCTCGGGCGTCACCAAATCCTTCGATGGTTTCAAGGCGATTGACGACCTTAATTTTTATCTAGAAGAAGGTGAGCTCCGCACTGTCATCGGTCCCAATGGCGCCGGAAAAAGCACCTTTATGGATATCCTGACCGGTCGTACCCGCCCCGACAAGGGTACTGTGGTGCTCCATGAAAAAGACGGTCATGACCGCGACCTCACCAAGTTGCGCGAGTTTGAAATCAACCGTCTTGGCTTAGGGCGGAAATTCCAAACTCCCAGCATCTACAAATCCCACACCGTTTACGACAACCTCGTTCTTTCCCTCGACCATCCGCGTGGCATCCTCGCTGCCCTTTGTTACCGCGAGTCGCCCGCCGACCGCGATCGGATAATGGGGGTATTGCAAACCATTCGTCTGCAGGATCGTTTGCAAGCATTGGCGGGCTCGCTTTCCCACGGACAAAAACAATGGCTCGAAATCGGTATGCTCCTTGTGCAGAACCCCCGCATTCTTTTGATTGATGAACCTGCCGCCGGTATGAGCGATGAGGAAACCGAGCGCACTGGCGAACTCCTCCTAAGCCTTGAGAAAAAACACAGCCTCATCGTCATTGAGCACGACATGGAATTCATTCGCCAGATCGCCCGCAAAGTCACCGTCCTCCACCAAGGCCACGTGCTCAAAGACGGATCCTTTGAGCATGTCAAAAACGACCCCCGCGTGATCGAGGTTTATTTGGGACGACAGGGCAAACAGAACACTACCAATCCCCTTTCGGAAAAATGAGTATTGAAAATAGCAACCCGACTCCGCTTCTTACCGTGGAGGATCTCCAAGCCAGCTATGATGAGTCCCTCATTCTGCGCGGAATTTCCATGGAGGTACCGCCTAATTCCGTGGTTGCCCTCCTTGGACGCAATGGCGTGGGAAAAACCACTCTGCTACGCAGTATCATGGGCCTTGTTCCGCAGGTGGATGGTACTATCACTTTTGACGGCAAAGCGATCCATCTCCTGCGAGCCGATCAGCGGGCTCGCCTTGGGCTCGGCTACGTCCCGCAGGGGCGCGATATTTTCCCCAACCTCAGCGTTGAGGAAAACCTCAAGGTCAGTCTCAGTATTTCGGGTTCAGCGGGCGCGTCGCGCCTTGAACAAGTCTACGAACTCTTTCCTGTCCTCAAGGAAATGCTCGCCCGTAAGGGCGGCGTCCTCTCCGGTGGGCAACAACAACAACTCGCCATTGGGCGAGCTCTACTTACAAACCCTCGCCTCCTTATCCTCGATGAGCCTACCGAAGGGATTCAGCCCTCCATTATCGACCAGATCGAGGACGCCATCCACACCCTTAAAAAAGAAGGCACCCTCAGTATTATTCTAGTCGAACAGTATTTGGATTTTGCCAAAGCTGCCAGTGACACTTTTTATATTTTTGAGCGGGGTGCTGTTGTCCAGTCAGGGTCTTCAGAATCCCTCTCATCTGCCCTTATTGAACAATACCTCACTGTCTAGAACGCATGCATCTTACTCCCCGCGAACAGGAAAAACTTATGGTGGTTGTTGCTGCCGATCTTGCCCGCCGCCGCTTGAATCGGGGCGTCAAACTCAACCACCCCGAGTCCGTTGCCCTCATCACCTACGAAATCCTTGAGGGCATTCGCGACGGGCGCAGCGTCGCCGATCTCATGAGCTTCGGCACCACTATCCTGCAACGCTCTGAGGTCATGGAAGGCGTTCCGGAAATGATTCATGAAGTCCAGGTCGAGGGAACTTTCCCCGATGGCACTAAACTTGTGACCGTCCACAACCCCATCCGATGATCCCCGGCGAATACAAATACTCCGACCCCGACGCCCGTCTATCCGGCAACCCCGGCCTGGAAACCCGCACTCTGCAGGTGGCCAACACGGGTGATCGCCCCGTGCAAATTGGCAGCCATTTTCATTTCTTCGAGGTCAATAGCGCCCTCGACTTTGACCGCGCCGCCGCCCGCGGTTTCCGGCTTAACATTGCCGCCGGAACCGCCGTCCGTTTTGAACCCGGCGACCGCCGCGAAGTCGAACTCGTCGCCCTTGCCGGAACCCGTGAGGTTTACGGGCTCAATAATCAAATTGACGCGCCCCTCGACGCCTGAAACCCAAACCCTCACCCGCTAGCTATGAGCCTTGAATTTACCCGCCGCCAATACGCCGAAATGTTTGGCCCCACCGTGGGCGACCAGGTGCGCCTCGCCGACACCGAACTTTTTATTGAAGTCGAACGCGATCTCATCGCCGAATCCGGTGGTTACGGCAATGAAGTCAAGTTTGGCGGCGGCAAAGTCATTCGCGACGGCATGGGGCAGTCCCCCCTGGCGACCGGCGCGGACTCTCTCGACCTCGTCATTACCAACGCCACCATCATCGATCCCATCCTCGGGATCATCAAGGCCGACGTCGGAGTCAAGGAGGGCCGCATTGCCGGTATCGGCCATGCTGGCAACCCGCTCATTCAGTCCGGTATCACCGAGGGTATGGTCATCGGCGCGGGGACCGAGGTCATCGCAGGGGAGGGTCACATTGTAACCGCCGGTGGTTTTGATTCCCACATTCATTTCATTTGCCCCCAGCAAATCGAGGAGGCCCTTGCCAGCGGGGTCACCACCATGACCGGCGGCGGCACGGGCCCCGCCACCGGCACCAACGCCACCACCTGCACTCCCGGCGCCTGGAACATTGCCAAAATGCTCGAGGCCGCCGAAGCTTTCCCCATGAACCTCGGCTTCATGGGCAAAGGCAACGCTTCCAACCATGAGGCCCTCCGCGAGCAAGTCCGCGCCGGGGCGATGGGCCTTAAACTTCACGAGGACTGGGGCACCACGCCCAGCGCCATCGACTATTGCCTCTCGGTTGCCGACGAACTCGATGTTCAGGTTGCTATTCACACCGACACCCTTAACGAATCCGGCTTTGTCGAAACTACCATCGCGGCTTTCAAGGATCGCGTCATCCATACCTTTCACTCCGAGGGTGCGGGCGGCGGTCACGCTCCGGATATCATGAAGGTCTGTGGGCTTCCCAATGTACTCCCATCCTCGACCAACCCCACACGTCCTTTTACCGTCAACACCATCGACGAGCACCTCGACATGCTCATGGTTTGCCACCACCTCGATTCAAACATCCCCGAGGATGTTGCTTTTGCGGAATCCCGCATCCGCCCGCAAACGATTGCGGCTGAAGACATCCTTCACGACCGCGGCGCGATTTCCATCATGTCGAGCGATAGCCAGGCCATGGGTCGGGTAGGGGAGGTCATCATCCGCACTTGGCAGACCGCCGATAAAATGAAACGACAATTTGGTAAGCTGGAATCTGAGACCCATCCTGCTGCCGACAATTTCCGCGTCCTGCGTTACGTTGCAAAATACACCCTCAATCCCGCGATCGCCTGTGGCTGTGCCGAGGAAGTCGGGAGCCTCGAAGTCGGTAAACTCGCGGACATCGTACTCTTCAAGCCCGCGCTCTTTGGGGTGAAGCCCGAGCTCGTACTCAAGGGGGGCTTCATCGCGCTCGCCAACATGGGCGATCCCAATGCCTCCATTCCCACGCCCCAGCCGATGTTCTACCGCCCGCAATTTGGAGCGTTTGGAAAAGCGACCGCCCGCACTGCGATCACCTTCCTCAGTCAGGCCGCCCTCGACGCCGGACTGGGCGACCAACTCGGACTCGAGAAGATACTGCGCCCCGTTAAAAACACCCGCAACATTTCCAAGCGCGACATGGTGCTTAATGACGCCCTTCCGCAAATTGAAATCGACCCCGAAACTTACACCGTCACCGCTGACGGTGAGATTCTCACCTGCGAACCGGCCCAGGTGTTGCCAATGGCCCAGCGCTACTTCCTCTTTTAACCCCGCCCCTGCATGCTGCAAATTTCCCATGCCCTATCCAACGTTCCCGAGGGGTTGACCATTGTCCCCCAGCTTGTTGACCGTCATCAACTCGCCCGCCGCCGCTGGCGTGGCGTTGCCGCAGACGGCACCGAGTTTGGCATCGATGTGGCGGAGGCGCTCAACCACGGCGCTTGCATTCATGTTACCGAAAACAAAGCCTACTGCATTGAACAAAGTGCGGAGGGTTGTTGCCTTGTGCCGCTGGGCGAAGCCCCGGACGCTGCCCACCTCGGCTGGCGCATCGGCAACCTGCACTTCAAGGCCGCCTTTTCGGAAGACGGCAT